>NZ_JBEZGX010000025.1:0-120978 GCF_040650235.1 Kitasatospora sp. NPDC048722 | reverse complement strand
ATGGCCGACGCGGTGGAGTGGGCGATCGACCTGGCGGGCACCGCGTCCGCGCTGCTGCTGGCGCTGCTGGCCTCGCACGGACAGAAGCCCGTCTATGTGCCCGGCCGCACGGTGAACCGGATGGCCGGTGCATACCGGGGCGAGGCGAAGAGCGACGCCCGCGACGCGTTCGTGATCGCGGAGACCTCGCGCCTGCGCAGGGACTTCGCCGTCGTGGACGTGCCGGTTCAGCTGGTGGCCGACCTCGCCCTGCTGGTCGGCCACCGCACCGACTTGGTCGCTGACCGGGTCCGCATGGTCAACCGGCTCCGCGACGTGCTGACCGGAATCTTTCCCGCCCTGGAGAGGGCCTTCGACTGGTCCAACAACAAGGGCGCGCTGACCCTGCTGACCTACCGCCAGACCGCCGCCGGGATACGCCGTGTCGGCCGCGCCCGCCTGGAGTCGTGGCTGCTCAAGCGCGGTGTCCGCTCGCCTGACAAAGTCACGGCCATCGCGCTGGAGGCCGCCGCCGCCCAGCGCGCCGTGCTGCCCGGCGAGGGCGTCGCCGCGTCGATCGTCGCCGACCTCGCCTCCCAGTTGCTCGCGCTGGACGAGCGGATCCGCGGCCTGGACAAGCAGATCAAGGCGACCTTCCACGCCCATCCGCAGGCGAACATCATCGAGTCCATGCCGGGCATCGGCCCGATCCTGGGCGCGGAGTTCGTCGTCGCCGCCGGCGACCTGTCGGCCTATGCCGATGCCGGCCGCCTGGCCTCCGCGGCCGGCCTCGTCCCAGTCCCGCGCGACTCCGGGCGCCGCACCGGCAACCTGCACCGGCCCAAGCGATACAGCCGACGCCTGCGCAGGGTGTTCTACATGTCCGCCCAGACCAGCATCATCAAGGACGGCCCCAACCGGGACTTCTACCTCAAGAAGCGCGCCGAGGGATGCGGCCACATCCAGGCGCTGATCGCCCTCGCCCGCCGCCGGGTCAACGTCCTGTGGGCTCTTCTGCGCGACGGGCGAGAGTTCACCCCCGCCCAGCCGGTCGCGCAGACGGCTTGACTCGGTCATTGAAACTCCGTGGTTCTGATTCTCCGGCCGGGGTGGTCGGCTCCGTGGCTTCTGCTGAGGCCTCGATGCTGGTCCGGCGGGCGGCAGGGGAACAGGACGGGGGAGCGGCCATATGTGGCCGGTGGTGATTACCGCGTCTCACCTGCGGAAACGTGGCCGAGACAGGGACTGCGGCCGCTTTCACGGCGATTTCATCGCCACTTCGTACCGTCGAGCCATCGGTGTTCACGGCGGCGCGATCTTCCGCGCCGGCCATCCTCGGGAAGCGGAGTCGTTGTGTCCGAGTTGCTTCACAAGCTGGTCGCCGCGGCGATCGCGGGCGGATTGATCGGTCTGGCGGGCTGGTTGGGCGCGAGGCGGCGCCAGCGGCAGGCGGCCAGGGCGGCGGAGACCGTTCCGGCCCCGAACCGGAGCGATCGCGGGACGACCTGAGCCGGGCGGGCCGCCGACACGGTCAGCCCGGTTGGCCCGGTTGGCCCGGTCGGCCCAGGAACCGGGCCACCAGTTCGGGCTCCCACTGGACGTATTCGACCTCCGCGCCGTCGGCGTGCCGGGCGTACAGATAGGAGCCGGTCACGCTCCGCTCCGGGCCGTGGGTGAGCGTTGCACCATGTCGGTGTTCGCGCGGATCGCCGACAAGTGGGCACTGCTGATCATCGAGGCCCTCGGGCAGCGGACGCTGCGCTTCGGCGAGCTGAAGGCCGCGGTGGACGGGATCAGCCACAAGATGCTCGGCCGGACGCTGCGCAACCTCGAACGCGACGGCATCGTCGAGCGCACTCCGTACGCCACCGTGCCACCGCGGGTCGACTACGTCCTCACGTCGGCCGGTCGCGAACTCCAGGAGACGGTGCACGGAATCTGCCACTGGACCCGCCGCCATGTCGACCACGTCGAGGCGTCCCGTCGCCGCTTCGACGATCCGGACGGCGACTGAGTCCGTCCTCGTCCGCGCCGGACGGCGGCCCGTCCCCGGTTCGGGCGGGGACGGGCGGCTCGGGGTCCTGACGTCGGCACCGGCGGCCCGCAGTCGCTCGATGGCGAAGGCGTCGAGCAGGCCGACCGAGGTGGTCTCGCCCATCTCCTGCGCCGCGAGAAGGTCGGCGATGCGGGTCGCGACGACGTCGAACAGGCGGGTGGTGCGGACGCCCCCGGGTGTGCGGTCGAACGGTCCGGGGCTCTCGGCCCCCCCGACGCGTCACGGGGTGGTCGCGGAACTACAGGACGGCCGGGGCGAGTTCGTCGGTGGACGGGCGGTCCTGGCCGGGGTCGGGCATGCGGTGGTCGGGGCGGCGGGCCAGCAGGTAGGCGAGGCCGGCGAGGGTGACGGTGCCCACGCCGAGCGGCGCCGCCCAGACCTGGTACCAGGGTGCTCCGGCTGGGGCGAGGACGGCGCGCGGCCAGCAGATGTTGACCACTTCGAAGCCGGTCCACAGCACCGCGAGGAGGTTGATCGGGGTGCCGAGGCGCCCGTAGCCGACCGCTCCGGCGGGCTTCCAGGTGCCGCGCAGGCGGGCGGTCAGGGCGACGAGGGTGAGCAGGAAGAACGGCACGAAGGTGGCGGCGCTGCCGAAGGTGATCAGGCTGCCGATGGCCGAGGTGCTCAGGCCCAGGGGCAGCGCGGCGCAGCTGATCACCGTGGCGGCGACGAGGCCGCCGACCGGCGCCTTGTGCCTGTTGATGCGGCGGACGTGGCGGGAGAAGGGGAAGACGTCGTCGCGGGCGAGGGAGTAGAGGCCACGGGCCGCGCCGCCCTGGGAGGCCATGAGGCAGGCGGTGAAGCTGATCAGGACGACGAGGACGAAGGGCTTGTCGGCCCAGCCGCCGAAGGCGTGGGTGACGGCCGTGGTGACCGGGTCGAGGTCCGCGACCGCGACGACGGCGGCCGGGTCGGGGTGGGCGAGCTCGACCGAGACCGCGTTGAGGATGACGACGAGTCCGACGCTGAGCAGCGACCACCACATGGCCCTGGGGACCTGCCGGTCGGCGTTTTTGGTCTCCTCGGCGGTCGACACGCAGGCGTCGAAGCCGATGAAGGCCCAGCCGGCGACGGCCACGGCGGCGAGCAGGGCGCCGGTGTCGCTGATGCCCAGCCCCTTCGGCGCGTCGAGGAAGTCGGTGAGCAGGGAGAAGCCGTGCCGGCGGAAGACCAGCAGCAGGGTGAAGCCGACCAGGACGGAGGCGACGGCTTCGGCGGCGATGCCCAGGCTGACGAACCAGCGCAGGAAGTTGATGCCGTGGGCGTTGACCACGGTGCAGAGGAGCAGGAAGCCGACCGAGACGAGGACCTGCTCGGTGGGCGTCGGGACGGCCCCGAAGAGTGCGAAGAGCCACGGCGAGGCGAGGTAGGCGACGGTGGTGTTGCCGAACATCACGGCGAACTGCCACATCCAGCCGCTCAGCCAGGCGAAGGCCGGTCTGGACAGGCGTCTGCTCCATTGGTAGGCGCCGCCGGCCAGCGGCCACTGCGAGGCGAGCTCGGAGTAGACGGCGACGACCAGGCACTGCCCGAGCAGGCACAGCGGCAGCGCCCAGACCCAGGCCCCGCCCGCGACGCTCATGCCGACCTGCACGGCGGCGTACAGCCCGACGACCGGGGAGACGACGGCGAAGCCCATGGAGATGTTGCCGAGCACGTCGAGGCTGCGCCGCAGCTCCTGCTGGTAGCCGAGCGCGGCGAGCCGGTCGGCGTCGGTCGGGGCACCCCCGCCCGGGGTGTTCCCGGCTGTGCTGCTCACGGGTGGGGTGTACTCGCTGGGGGTGTTCTCGGCCACGGACTGCGCCCTCCAGATAAAACTAACTTAGTTAGCTGCGGCTGTTGGTCTGGCACCATAGCCCCTGGACGGGGACGGCGGAAGAGGGGATTTCTTGGTGGGCCGACCGAGCAGGGCATTGCTGACCCAGGAGCGGATCGCGGTCGCCGCGCTCCAGGTGGTGGACGAGGAAGGTCCCGATGGACTGACCATGCGCGCACTCGCGGACCGGCTCGGGGTCAAGGCGGCGTCGCTCTACAACCACATCCGGAGCAAGGAGTCGCTGGTCGACGCGGTCTCCGAGCTGGTCAACGACGAGATCGACCACGAGCCGCTCGGTGACTCGGACTGGCGGGCCGGCCTCGCCGCGTACGCGCGCGGCTACCGCGCCGTCTTCCTGCGGCACCCGAACGCCATCGCGCTGCTCGCCCGCCGCCGCGTCGAGGCGGACAGCGCCCTGCGCGGCTACGACGCGCTGCTCGCCCTCCTGGGCAGGGCCGGTCTCGGCCCCGCGGACGCGGCGGAGGTCGCCGCAGCACTGGACTACCTGGTCCTCGGCTCGGCGATGGAGACCTTCACCGCCGGCTTCACCCGGGAACCGGCCGCCTACCGGCCGGAGTACCCGGCGCTCGCGGACGCCCTGGACGGCTCCTTCGCCCGCGGCGGAGGCGCGACGGGCCTCGACGACCGCGGGTTCGAACTGGGCCTCGGCCTGCTCCTCGACGGCGTGGAACGCCGGACGGAGTGAGGCGGAGGCAGGGGTGCACCGGGCGGTGGGGCCCGGTGCCGGGCCCTGGACGGGATCACGCGGCCGGGAGGCCGTTCGCCATCTCCCGGAAGCGGGCGGACGGTCGCATCATGCCGTTGTCGCCGACGTTCAGGTTCTCCAGCCAGCCGTCCCGGTACCAGAAGATCGACGAGGTCAGCGGGGCCGGGTCGTTGATCTGGAGCTGCTTCGACAGGTCGATCATGAACCGGATCGCGTTCAGCGACGAACCGCTGCGGATCGGCGCCGCGCAGAACGCGTTGTTCGTCGGCAGGGTGACCAGCGCGCCGTGGGGCAGCTCGGCCCCGCCCAGGGCGTTCTCCAGACGCAGCGCCTGGGCGGCGCCGGGCCACGCCCCCGTCCCGTTGACCGCGTAGAGGACGTCGCCGTTCGTCGCGTTGAAGGACTGCCGGTTGAGCTGCTCGGTGGCCAGGTTGGCGAAGGCCCGCTCCCAGAGCTCGGCCCGGCTGATGCTCCACTGGTCGGCGGCGTGCTCGGCTATCGACAGGGCCTCGGTCTTCCCGCCCCGCTTCCCGCCGTCGACGCACAGGACGACCGACAGCTCGTCGTCGATCCGCCGGGCCACGGGGTCGGGGCCAAGGGCGCGGGTCGGGGCGAACAGCAGCCGCAGCCGGTCCCGGACCTCGAAGACCGAGATCTCGGCCAGCGCCTTGCACGGGCCGTGCTGGTCGCACAGCGGCTTCGGAAGGTTCTTGCGGTTGCCGAACAGCGGCATGGGTGGGCTCCCCCCGGTCGAGGCGGTAGTCGGACCAAGGTCACAGCATCCCACGGGAGTTCACTGCCGTCCCGCGGACCGTCCGACTCCCGGACCGGGTGCCCACCGGCCGGTGGGGTCACCTGGTGATGTCGCCGTCCGGCACGTCCTGGACGGTGACCGCCTTGCGCGGCTGTCCCAGGAGCTTGGCCACCACGTCGCCGATCCCCCTCGCGCCGCCCGTCGGTTCGGGGGCCGACCCGTCGGTGTACTGCTCGACGGCCTTCTCGAAGTACGAGGGGTTCCAGGCCCCGACGGCTCCGCTGACGTCGACGGCCCGCACCTGCCGGCCGCCGACGGCACGCCTGATGGCCGGAAGGACCTCGTCCGAGCGGTACTTGCCGGGCACTTGGAACAGGCTCGCGTGGCCGCCGACCTTGCCGCCGTCCCGCAGGTAGACGGTGACGACCAGGCAACTGGTCACCGACGGGTAGCGGATCGCGCCCTCCGGGCCCACCTCGGCGACCTCGCCCTCGGTGATCGAGACGCCGGCCGCCGTCCGCTGCACGATTCCGGGCGCACCGGCCACTGGGCCGTGCCCGAGCGGGCTGGTGGCCGCCACTGCGTCGCCGCCGGCCGCGCAGGTCGCCAGCACCAGGGCCGCGCCGACGGCCAGGCCGACCTTGCTCACGTACCGTTCGGACACCACGGACTTCATGACTTCACACCTCGGGAAACCGGTCTGCGTGCACCCGCGGGAACGGGCAGCGACACATGCTCCCGAGTACGAACGATCTCGTCAACTCGCGGACGTGTGTCGACTCGCGGGAACGGCGGCTGACAGCACGTCGAGCTCGTGACCGATCGCCTCGCGCAAGGCGTCGTGCCCGGGGCCGAGTGCGTTCGCGGGATCGCGCCAGTTATCCCGGGGATACAGCCACACCGGGAGGCCGACGAGTTCCGGGCTCTCCCACTCGAACCGGGGCCACACATGAGCGTGCAGGAAACCGTCGGTGTTGCCGAGGATCTCCAGGTTCACGCGCCGGAACTCCGGGTCCAGACGCCGGCAGGCCCGCTCCACGGCCTCGCCCAGCCGGTCCATGTCCGCCAGGAAGCTCATCCGCTTGGTCCGTGGAAGCTCGGACAGGCGCTGCACCTCGGGCTCGTCCACCAGGAGGACCGAGTACCCCGGCAGGAACTGCACGTCACCGATCACCGCGAAGCCGGCGTCAAGTCGTCGGAGCACCGTGGGATTCGCGCCTTTCAGGGCGCTGCCGATCCTGTCGTTCCGCCAGTCTTCCACCATGACAGCGAACCCTACACACCGGTGGCCGGGCAGGACGGCCGATCGCGCACGACGACGGTCGCTCCTCGCCCGGAACGTCCCGCTCGGGCGGCGTTGATCGGATGTCCACGCGAGGCCGCTCCACTGCGAGCAGTGCTGCGCGGGGCCTGCTCTCCGCGATCACGCATCAGCTCGTGAGGGTCCCACGGCGGCTCGACGAACGGCAGGACCTCGGACCAGTCCGTGTTGCCAGGCACGGGCGGCGACCTCGACGCGGTTGCGGGCGCCGAGCTTGCGCTGACTGTTGGCGAGGTGCGTCTTCACCGTGGAGAGGGTCACGTGGAGGGCGGTGGCGACCTCGTCGTTGGTCAGGCCCTTCGCGACCATGGCGACGACGTCCTGTTCCCGAGGGGTGAGCGGCTCGAACGGCGGGGGAGCCACGGGCCGGGCCCGCTGTCCGGCCATGTGCCGCAGGAGCCGGACGGTGACGGAAGGGGAGATGAGCGAGTCGCCGACGGCGGCGGCGCGGACGGCCTCGATGAGCAGGGCGGGCGAGCAGTCCTTGAGGACGAAGCCGCACGCGCCGTTGTGCAGCGCGCGGTGGACGTACTCGTCGAGGTCGAAGGTGGTGGCGATGACCACCTTGAGCGGCTGTGCGGCGTCCGGGCCGGCCAGGAGGCGGGTGGCTTCGAGCCCGTCCACGCCCGGCATCCGGATGTCGAGCAGGCAGACGTCCGGGCGCAGCCTGCGGGCCTCGGCGACGGCCGACGTGCCGTCCGCGGCCTCGGCGACGACCTCGATGTCGGGCTGGGAGTCGAGGATCATCCGGTACGCGGCACGCAGGGTGGACTGGTCGTCGGCGAGGAGGACGCGGATGGTCATGCCGGTCATCCTGCCAGGCGCGGCGAGGGGCGATCGGGTGTGCCGGGGCGGAGCGGGATGTCGGCGGCGACCTGCCAGCCGCCGACCGGCCCGGGTCCTGCGGTCAGCTGTCCGCCGAGCGCGTGGACGCGTTCGTGCAGCCCGAGGATGCCGAACCCGCCGCCGCGCCGGTCCGCCGACGGGCCGGCCTGCGGCTGGTCGGCGTCGTCCTGGACGCCGACGCTGAGCATGCCGGAGTCGTTGCCGGACACGCGCACGTCGATGGCCACGGTGTCGGCCCGGGGGGCGTGCTTGCGGATGTTGGTGAGCGCCTCCCGGACGATGTGGTGGACGGTGGAGGCGATGTGGTCCGCCGGGGGCCCCGTTACGAGGCGGGGGTCGATGGTCAGGTTGACGGCGGGCCCGGCCGCGCGGAGGGATTCGGCCAGGCCGTGGAGTGCTTGCAGGCCCTCGGGGGCTTGGAGCGGAGGCCGCCGGTCCGGCCGGCGCAGCAGGTCGACCATGGCGCGCATGGAGCCGGTGGCCTGCGCGGCAGCGTCCTCGATGTTCGCCAGCGCCTGGTCAAGCGCCTCCGGTGTCGGGGGACGCCCGGAGGCCGTGATGAAGCGCACCGCCTTGACCTGCGCGGTGATGGCGGTGACGTGGTGTCCGACGAAGTCGTGCAACTCGCGGGCGAATTCGAGGCGTTGGTCGTTCAGGCGGGCGTTCTCCTCCCGCTCGCGGGTGGTGTCGAGGAGGCGCAGGTACAGGCCGAGGACGACCACCACGGGTGCGGCGAGCAGCAGGACCGGGCCGGCGTAACCGGCCACGTGGGCGAGCTGGGAGCCGGGCAAGCGCAGGAGGAGCAGCGGGGCCGCCAGCCAGGCGGCGGTGGCGAGCGGGAGCACACGTGTGAGCGGCTGGTACCGGACCGTGCGGGTGACGAGGAGCAGCAGCACGCACAGTTCGACGATGTCGAAGGTGTGCTCGGGGCGGTGCCGCAGCCGGCTCGTGGCGAGGGACAGGGCGGCGGAGGCGGCGACCGCGGCCCACCCGGCGTACGGGAGGCGGCCGGGCGGCGAGAGCAGCGCGGCGAGGCACAGCACGCCGGTGGCGATCGTGGCGAGGGTAGTGGGCGGATAGCCGGTGTCGAGCGCCTCGATGACGATCGCGGCCACGGCCAGGACGACGACACCGACCGTGGCACCGATGGCGGGGCCGCTGCGGGTGGAGGCCCACGAGGTGAAGTCGGCGCGCGTCGGGAGGGGGATCATGACGGTCAACCGTACGCGGCTGCGCAGGTCCGGCGCCTCCACCGTTTGACCGAGGAGGCTGCCCGGGCGGTCGGTCAGACGGCTGTTACGGGCGCGCGGTCGGCGCGGACAGGATCGGTGACGTCGATCTGCCGTCCGCCCCGGGGACTTCGGAGTTCCATGTCTCGCAAACCCATGCTTCGCAAACCCATGTCCCGTAAGCCC
This sequence comes from Kitasatospora sp. NPDC048722, assembly GCF_040650235.1. Classification (NCBI taxonomy): domain Bacteria; kingdom Bacillati; phylum Actinomycetota; class Actinomycetes; order Kitasatosporales; family Streptomycetaceae; genus Kitasatospora; species Kitasatospora sp. NPDC048722. The sequence goes on along the minus strand of NZ_JBEZGX010000025.1, from coordinate 112,064 downwards.
GTCTTCCGTAAACCCATGTTCCGCAAACCCATGTTCCGCACCGCCTGGCGCACCGTCCGCGCCCACCCGTCCCGAACGGGGCTGACCACGCTGGCCGTCGCGGTCGGCGTCGCCTTCGTGACGGGGATCCTGCTGGTCACCGCCACCGTGTCCGACGCCCTCACCGGGGCCTCCCGGCAGACGTACGCGCACACCGACGTGGTCGTCCGCCCGGATACCGGGAGCGTCGGTGCGGCGCCCGGCCTGGGCGAGGCCGAGTTGCAGCGGGTGCGGGGCCTTCCCGGGACGGGCCGGGTCATCGCGGCCGTCTCCGGGTACACGGCCCTCGGCTGCCCGGACGGGCGTTCCGCCGACCGCGGCGGCCCGGCCGTCGGGGCGGGGTACGGCGACTCGGACCCGCGGTACTCGTTCACCGGCGGTCGCCCGCCCGCCGGCAGCGACGAGATCGCCGTCGACGAGGCCGCTGCCGCGCGCTGCGGCTACCACGTGGGGGACGCCGCACGGATCTCGGTGGACGGTCCCGGCCTCACCGTGCGCATCAGCGGCGTCTTCACCACCCGGGCGGAGCCCGCCGTCACCGAAGGCGGGAGCGTGGTGCTGTTCGACACCGCGACGGCGCAGCAGCACTTCACCGGGCCCGGCCGCTACACCGAGTTCCACGTGAAGGCCGTGCCCGGCGTCACCGCCGAGCGGCTGCGGCAGGCGACGAGGACGGCCGTCCCGGGCGCCACAGTCCTGACGGCGGACCTCCTCACCCACGACCGGGCGTTGCGCGCCGACGACCAGGTCGCCTCACTGCGCACCACGCTGTTGTCCTTCGCCGCCGTCGCGCTGTTCGTCTCCTGCTTCCTGATCGCGAACACCTTCGGCATGCTCGTGGCCCAACGGACCCGCGAGGTCGGCCTGTTGCGGGCGATCGGGGCCTCGCGCCGCCAGGTCGGGCGCCTGGTGCTGGCCGAGGCCTCCCTGGTCGGGCTGGCGGGCTCGCTGCTGGGCGTCGTGGCGGGCGTCGGCGTCGGCGCGGTGCTGCGCCCGATCGCCGGCGACCTCGGCAAGGGCGGTCCGCTGCCGACCGGGGACACGCTCAGCCTGCCCGCGTACGCGCTGATCGTCCCGCTGGTCACCGGGGTGCTGACCACGGTGGTCGCCGCCTGGCTCCCGGCGCGGCGGGCCGGGCGGATCGCGCCGCTGGCCGCGCTTCGCGTCGCGGCGGCTCCGGCTCGGGAGGGCGTCGGGAGGGGACGCGTGCTCGCAGGCGTGGTGCTGGCCGCCGGTGGTGCGGCCGGCCTGCTGAGCGGGGCGAGGAGCGACCGGATCCAGGAGGGCGCGCCCGTACTGGCCCTGGGCGGCGTGCTGGTGGCCGGTGGCCTGCTCGCGCTCATGCCGACGCTGGTCGGGCCGCTGCTCGCGGTGGTCCGACCGCTCCTCGGTCGTGCGGGGATCGGCACGCGGCTCGCGGAACGCAACAGCGCCCGCCACCCGCGCCGCGTGTCCGCCCCGGCCGCGTCGCTGGTCATCGGCGTGAGCCTGGTGACCACCCTCACCGTCGTCGCCGCCGGCGGCCTCGCGGCCGCGGACGCCGCGGGCGCGCACGTGCTCAAGGCGGACTACCTGGTGTCGATGCGGAGCCTGGACGCTCAATCGGCCTCCGTGGAACGGACGTTGGCCGCCAGCGCCGAGGTCACCGCCGCCGCGGCACTGCGGGAGGTGGAACTGACGGTCGACGGGGTGCGCGAGTTCGGCCTCGCCCTGCCGCCGAACGCCGTGCGGGACATGCTGCGGCTGCGCGTGAGTGGCGGAGTGGCCGATGTCGGCGGCGGGAAGGTGCTGGTGCCGGCCGGTTACGGCCGGGCGGTGGGAAGTACGGTGCACGCGCGCCTGGTTGACGGGCGGACCGCCGAGTTGACGGTAGCGGGGGTCTACCAGCCCAACGCGCTGGTGAGCGGCTTCCTGGTCGATGCCGCTGCCTTTCCGCCCGGCGCCGTCCAGAGCGTGCTCGTCCGTACCCGAGACCGCCCGGGCCCCGAGCTGCGCCGCGCGCTCGCCCACGCCCTCGGCGACAGCCCGGCCCTGCGCATCGACAGCAGCGACGACCTGGCCCACGCCGCCGCCGCCGACACCGACCGCATGCTCGACCTGCTCTACGCCCTGCTCGGCCTCTCCATCGGCGTCGCGCTCCTGGGCGTCGTCAACACCCTGGCCCTGTCCGTCACCGAACGCCGCCGCGAGATCGGCATGCTGCGGGCCATCGGCCTGACCAGGGCGGGCGTACGCGCCATGGTGCGCGCCGAGTCCCTCATCGTCACCGTTCTCGGCGGCGTCCTCGGCCTGGCCCTGGGTCTCCTGGTCGGCTGGGCGAGCGGCGAGGCGATCGCACGCCACACGCCCGGCTTCCGCCACGGCGTCCCCGTGCTGCGCCTCGCCGTCCTGCTGGCCGCGGCGACGGGAGCGGGCCTCCTGGCCTCCCTGTGGCCGGCGCGCAGGGCGGCCCGGACGCCGGTCCTGGCGGCCATCGGGACGGAGTAGCTGCGCGTAGCGCGAATGCCCGCATCCACGTGTCCAGGGAGCCGCCGCAGGCCAGGGACCGAACCTCGTTGCACCAGAAGGGAAACCAAGCACATGCGCCGCCTCTGGCGAACCCCCCTCCTGCTCCTGGCGGAGGCGGTGACGGCCGCCGCCGTGACCGTTCCCGTGCTGTGGGCGTACGGCTGGAACCGCTTCCGGAAGCCGCCCCTGCCGCCGCTGGGCAGGGTCGCACCTCCGGACCGCCGGTCAGGTGCTCCGGTCGACAGGCCGTAACGCCGGGAGGCCGCCATCCCCTGCCCGGGGAAAATGAGTTGCCCGAGGGGCGCGGTCTCGATGAGGATCGGCCGCATGGACTTTTAGCGGTTGCCGCGTAGCTGTCACCAACCCGTCGCGCGGGTTGGCACCTGAGCCTGAGCACTCGGCTCCGGGGTGATCACCCGCGCCCACGTGTGCATCCGTCATGTCCGGGAGAGCTGTGGCTCGGCCTGCGAGCGCTCCTGGTGAGTCCTGAAAGCAACCACATTCATGAATACCGACCGCAAGGCCCTGTGGGCCGTGCGTCAGTCCGTCCTGCCCACCGTCGTGCGGCCCTGCCCGGACTGCTCCGGCGTGCGTCACCGGGCCTCGGGGAAGATCCGGGTCAATGCGAGCGGGAAGCTCCTCGACGTCTGGCTGCTGCTGAGCTGCGCGTCGTGCGACCGGACCTCGAAGGTGCCCGTTCACGAACGCGTCCACGTGTCGTCGCTCGAAACCGCCCGCCTGGTGGCGTACGAGAACAACGATCCCGAAGTGGTGCGGGAGTTGACGATGAGTGCGTCGCTCGCCGCGAAGAACGGGTATCGCCTGGACTGGACCGGCACCTGGGACGTCGAGGCACGCACGCCCCTCTACGCGCTCGACGACCCCACGCCGCTCAGGGTGCTGGTCGGCTTCGAGCTGCCCGCGCCGGTCCGGGTCGAGCGGCTGCTCATGCTCGGGCTCGGTCTCAGCCGCGGTGCGGTTCGACGCATGGTCCGGGACGGGCGCGTCCGGCTCCCGTTCGCTCCGGATGCCAAGGCGCATCGGGACTTCGAGTTCACCATCCACGGTCCTGGGTCCGTCGATGCGGCGAAGGGTTCGAAGTCCGTTGATGTGCGGATGAGTTCCGTCGGGTCGCCCGACACGTCGGCGCACCTGCCGCGCTCTGCGGCGGTCGGCGGCTGAGGGAGGGAGCGATGGCAGGGCCTCCACGAGCGATCGGGAGGCCCTGCCCGGACCGCCCGCCGCTCGGGCCGCCTCAGGCCGTCGGCAACGGCTGCGGGGCGGCCGGGCCGGTGTAGCGGGCGGCCGGGCGGATGATCTTGGGGTCGGCGGCCTGTTCCAGGATGTTGGCGCTCCAGCCGATCGCCCGGGCCGCGGCGAAGGTGGGGGTGAACATCTCCCTCGGCAGCCCGCACAGGTGCATCACCACGCCCGCGTAGAACTCGACGTTGGTGTGGAGTTCGCGGCCCGGCTTCAGCTCGGCCAGGATCGCCTCGACCCGGGCCTCCACCTGGACGGCGAGCTCGACCAGCTCGCCGCCGAAGGACTCGGCGACACCGCGCAGCATGCGCGAGCGGGGGTCCTCGGTCCGGTAGACGGCGTGGCCGAAGCCCATGATCCGGTCGCCGGCGAGCACGTGCTCGCGGATCCAGCCGTCGATCCGCTCCGGGGTGCCGATCGCGTCCAGGGTGTCGAGGGCGCGGCTCGGCGCGCCGCCGTGCAGCGGCCCGGAGAGCGCACCGAGGCCGCCGACCAGGCAGGCCACGAGGTCGGCTCCGGTGGAGGCGATCACGCGGGCGGTGAAGGTCGAGGCGTTGAAGCCGTGGTCGACCGTGGAGATCAGGTACTGCTCGATCGCCCGGACCTTGCCCGGCTCGGGCTCCTCCCCGGTCAGCATGTAGAGGTAGTTGGCCGCGTAGCCGAGGTCGTCGCGCGGTTCTATCGGCTGTTCGCCCTGCTGCAGCCGCTGGAGCGCGGTGAGGATGGTGGGCACCAGAGCGGTGGCGAACAGCGCGTCCTCGACCCGCTGTTCGGGCGCGGTGTCGTAGAGCGGCCGGACGCCCCGGTCGGCAGCGGCGACCGTGAGTGCGGCGCCCAGGGCGCCGAGCGGGCCGCCGTGGCTGGTGCTCGCCGCCAGCGCGGGCAGGAGCGGTCGCAGCGCGTCGGGCAGGCGGCGCAGCGGTGTGGTGCGGGCGAGGAAGGCGGCGCGGCCGGGGGCGTCGGGCAGCTCGCCGAGGAGCATCAGGTGCCAGACGTCCTCCAGGGTGCGCTGCTCGGCGAGGTCGATCGCGGAGTACTGGCGGTAGCGGTAGAAGCCCTCCAGCCCTCGGACGTCGCCGAGTTCGGTCTCGGTGACGACGACGCCCTTGAGGCCGCGCGGGACCTCGATCTCGGTGGTGTTCGGCATGGCAGTGGCCCTTCTCGTGCGTGCTTCGTGCCAGGTGGTGGGTCTTTCCGGCGACGTTCTGTACTCTCCGACTGTTGATCCATGTTGTCAACGTTGATTGAAATCAATGTGGAATACTGTGGATCATCATCAAGGCATGCGGAGACGGGGCGCAGGTACCCGATCGGAGGGCGAGGGCGGACCATGGCCGAACGCTTGACCACCCAGCAGGTCGCCGAGCAGCTCGGCGTCAAGGTGGAGACGGTGTACGCCTATGCCAGCCGCGGGCAGCTCAGCAGCGAGCGGGCCCCGGGCGGCAAGGGCAGCACCTTCGACGCCCGCGAGGTGGCCGAGCTGGCCGCCCGTGGCCGCCGCGCCCCGGTGCGCCCGGCGCCGGGCGAGGCTCCCGCTGCGGCACTCTGGGGCAGCGAACCGGTCACGGTGCGGACCGGGCTGACGCTGATCGAGAACGGTCGGCTCTACTACCGAGGCCGGGACGCCGTCGAGCTGGCCTCCCGGTGCGGCTTCGAGGCCGCGATCGGCTGGCTCTGGGGCCTGGGCGCCGACGCCCCGGTGGAGCTGCGGGTCCCGCCCGCCACCGCCGAGGCGCTGGCCCGTGCCGCGGCCGCGCTGCCCGACGGGATCCGGCTGCCTGACCGGCTCCGGATCTCGGCGACCGTCGCCGCCGCGCTCGACCCGCTGCGCTTCGACCTGCGCGAGCGGACCGTCCACGCCGCCGGGGCGGCACTGATCGCCGGGATGGTCGAGGCGCTGCCCCGCACCGCGCCCGATCCCGGCCCCGACGCTTCGCTGGCCGCGCGGCTGTGGAGCCGCCTCGCCACGGCCGCGCCCACGCCGGAGGCGCTGTCCTGCCTGGACCGCGCACTGGTCCTGCTGATCGACCACGAGCTCGCGGTCTCCACGGTGGCGGCCAGGCTTGCGGCGTCGGCGCGGGCCCATCCGTACGCCGTGGTCTCCGCCGGACTCGGCGCCACCGACGGTCCGCTGCACGGCGCGGCCAGCCCGCTCGCGCACCGGATGCTCGCCGAGGTGCTGGCCGACGGCGCCGTGCCGGTGGTGTCCGACTACCTGCGCACCGGCCGACCGATCCCCGGGCTCGGCCACCGGCTCTACCCCGAGGGCGACCCCCGTGCGGTGGCGCTGCTCGACGCGGTCCGACGACTCGACGGCGGTGCGGCCGTGGTGGCGGCCGTCGCCGACGTGGAGGCGGCCGCGGGACCGGCCGGCCGGCCGGAGCTGCGGGCCAACATCGACCTGGCGCTGGCCGCCATGGCGCTGACGGCCGGGCTCCCGGCGGAGGCCGGCGAGGTGGTCTTCGCCGTGGCCCGCACTCCGGGCTGGCTGGCCCACGCGGTGGAGGAGTACCACGAGGAGCCCCTGCGGATGCGGGCCCGGGCCGGCTACGTGGGGCCGCGTCCGCAGGCGTAGGAGGCGTCCTCCGGCCCAGGTGCCGGAAGACCGCGACGCCCCTCGCCGGGGTCCCTGCTCGTGAAGATCGGCGAAGCTGCCAGGCGCAGCGGCGTGGGCGCGGGGTCGTTGCGGCACTACGAGGACGAGGGCCTGATCGTCCCCGGCCGTTTCGACAACGGGTTCCGGACTACTGCCAGTCCACGATCGACCGGGTGCTCGTCATCCGCTCGTGCCCGGTGCTCCCCGGATCCACCCCTGGCCGAGGGGCGCGGGTGCTGCAGGAACTCGAAGCGGGTCGGACGCTCGGCAAGCACGCCCTCGATCCGTGGCGTCGGGAGCGGTCCTGCCTGCGGCTCACAGGAGGACGGGCAGCGACTCCAGCCCGTGCACGAGCCGTGAGTGCCGCCAGCGGAGTCGGTCGGCGGGCCGGGCGAGGCGCAGGCCGGGGAAGCGGGCCAGCAGGACGCGCAGCGCGGTCGCCACCTCGGCGTGCGCGAGGGGCGCGCCGAGGCAGCGGTGGATGCCGTGGCCGAAGGCCAGGTGCGCGCGGGCGTCCGCCCGGTCCAGGTCGAGCCGGTCCGCGTCCGCGAAGCGGGCCGGGTCGCGGTTGGCGGCGCCCGGGCTGACGAACACCGGGCTGCCCGCCGGGACGTCCGTCCCGCCGATGCGGACCGGCTCGGGGGCCCAGCGCCAGGTGGCGACGGTGACCGCCGAGTCGTAGCGCAGGAGTTCGTCGACGGCGCCGTCGATCCGGCCCGGGTCCGTGCGCAGCAGCTCCAGCTGGTCGGGGCGCTGGAGCAGGGCGAGGACGGCGTTGCCGATGGCGGCGGTGGTCGTCTCGTGCCCGGCGACCAGGAGCAGCACCGCCAGCGAGACCAGTTCCTGCTCGGTCAGCCGGTCGCCGTCGCCGTCACGGGCGGCGACCAGCGCGGAGAGCAGGGCGTCGTCCGGGGTGCGGCGCTTGGACGCGACGAGCCCGGTCATGTAGTCGGCGAGCGCGTGGGAGGCGGTGTCGGTGCGTTCGTGGTCGCCGGCGGCGAACAGGTCCGTCGACCACGCCCGGACGGCGTCCCGGTCGGCGGCCGGGACGCCGAGGAGCTGGCAGATCACCGTGACGGGCAACGGGACGGCGAGACCTGCGACGAGGTCCACCTCCTCCCCGGGCGTCCACGAGTCGAGCAGGGCGTCGGCGAGACCGTGGACGTACGGGCGCAGGCGGTCGACGGCACCGGGGGTGAACGCCCGCGTGACCAGCCGCCGCAAGCGGGTGTGGTCCGGCGGGTCCGTGGCCAGCATGTTCTGCGAGACGGCCGGGTGGACGTCGCGCCCGGTCTCCCGGCCGGCGAAGAAGCGCGCGGTGTCCTTCGACAGCCCGGGATCGGCCAGCGCCTGCCTCGCCTCGGCGAAACCGGTCACCACGTAGCCGGCCCTGTGCCCACTGCCCGGGAGCTTGAGCACGGCCGCTTCGCTGCGGAGCGTCGCGTACGTCGAGTACGGGTCCCGGAAGAACCCGGGGTCCTGGAGGGGCGTGCTCATGGTCATCCGTTCGCGGTCTTGGGAACCAAGGGAGGCCGCCGTGCCGGTCGGCCGGTGCGGCGCGGGACCGAGCGTAGTCACACCGGATCCGCCGCGACCGCTCACCGGGCCCGCGGGCCACGGCGTTTGACGCCGTGGGGGCGCCGCGAGGGCGGACACCACAGTCGGCGCCGACGTGCGGACCGGCAGCGGACGGGGGCGTCGCAGCACTGCCGAAGGATGTGGACGCGCTGCCCCGGGCCTTGACGGCGGGACGATCCGCCGGCCGCCGAACCCCCCGTCGGGATGGCGGCGATGAGGACGATCAGGCCGGCGAGCAGCCCGATCAGCGCCGCGTCGCGGACGGATGCCGGAGTGATCCGCGCGTGCCGTCCGTGAGGCGGTCCGCCCGCCTCCGCCGGTACGTCGTCGTCCCGGGCCCTCCCACGGCGCATGGGGGCGCTCCTTCCGTTCCACTTTCTGACCGGGTCATGTCGAGCGTATCGACCGGTGCGCGGAGGAACGGCAGGGAGGGCCGGAGGCTTCGTCCCGGCCCGTCTCGACGCGGCCGGCGTGGTCAGGACCTTCAGGGGGAACACGCCGAAGGGGGCGACCGCCGTTACGGCGGCGAACCGGACGATGCCGCATCCTGACCGGACCTGACCGAGTCCGCTCGCAGCTGACCGCACTACTGAGTCGAGAGGGAGACGCCGTTGCGTATCACCGACGCCCGTACGGGCCGGCACAGCGAGATCCGCCCCCGCCGGACCGGACTCCTGCGCGTGACCGTCGACGTGGGGGAGCGGGGCCGGCCGTTCCGGCTCGACGATCTGCGCGCCCTGCTGGTCGGTGACGTCCTGGCGCGCACCTGCGAGACGCACGGCCTGCAAGTGCTCACCGAGCTCGCCGTCCCGAACGGTTCCGGCGACCCCGACGGCCCGGACGAGCAGCTCCGGGCCCTCCGCATCGCCGCCGACCGACTCGGCATCCATCCGCCCGCTCACCAGCACGCGCGCGCGGACGCGCAGGACCGGCCGGTGGCCGACCTGGCCGTCACCAGCCGCCCCGACGCCGACCCCGAACCGTCGGCCGCCGTACTCCTGCTCACCGGTCCCGTGGCCGAGGACCTGCCGACCCCGGCCCTCACCCCCGAGGACGACCCCCTCGCGTTGCGCCTCGCCCTCCTCGAACACGCCGTCACCGCCCCCGTCCGGCTCACCGCCGGCACCCTGGCGGACGCCGCCGAGAAGCTGACCCGCTGGCGCGCGCTCGTCGCCGACCTCGCCTCCATGCCCTCCGGCGCTCCGGAGGCCGACATGGTCCAGGCGAGCTTCGACGGCCTCGACGAGGACCTCGACGCCCGGGTCGCGCTGCGCGCACTCGACGCCCTGGAGGCCCGCACCGACCTGTCGCCCGGCACCCGCTTCGAGACCTTCGTGCGGCTCGACCAGGTCCTCGCCCTCGAACTCGGCCGCGACATCGGCCGCGGGCCGCACTGAGCGCGAGGCTCCTTCGCGTGGCGGCCGAAATCGAGAGCGGAGCACCGGCAGGACGTGACACGGTGGCGGCATGAGCCCACCGAGCCTCGAACGGACCGGTCCCGCCGGCGGCCAGGTGATCGTGCTGACGGGCCCGCCCGGAGCCGGCAAGAGCACCGTCTCGGCGCTCCTCGCCGACCGCCTGACCCCGAGCGTCCACCTGCACGGCGACGACTTCTGGCACTACATCAAGCAGGGTCGGCTCCCGCCCCACCTGCCCGAGGCCCATCGGCAGAACCAGGTGGTCCTGGAGGTCCTGGTCGCGGCGGCGTTCGGCTACGCCGCCGGCGGCTACCACGTGGTGTACGACGGCGTCGTCGGCCCCTGGTCGCCCGGAGTTCGCCCGCGAGCGGATCCGCACAGAGCGCGGCGAGCCGGGCCCGGGCGGACGGCGTGTCGGGGCAGTGGTGGCAGGCTGCGTTCTGGACGCCGGGTTCGCAGTCGTCGAGCCCCTCCTCGGTGAAGCCGTCCGCCGTGGCCTGGCCCCTCTCCGAAGTCTGGCTTCTCCTGCCGGACCCATGACCAGCCGCAGGAGAGAACACAGAGCGGCGTGGGAAGTCGGCCTGGCCGACTTCCCACGCTCGGGCGGGCCTGCGGCGGCGTCAGCCCGTGATCGGCTTCAGGGCGGTGGTCATCATCGCCGCCATGCCCGAGCCGCCGTTGTAGGAACCGACGGTGGCATCGTTCAGGGCGTTGACGATGTCGTCACCGGCGACCTGGTTCCCGTTGCCGACGATCACGGTGTCCCAGTTGCCGCCCGCCGCCTCGGCGGCGTCGACGGCGCCGCCGGCCACGCCGCTGGAGCCGTTGTGGGACCCGACGGTGGCGTCGTGGCCCGCGTTGATGATGTCGTAGCCGGCGACCTGGTTGCCGTTGCCGACCACCACCGTTCCGTGGTTGCCGCCGGAGACGGCCTCGGCGCTCGCGACGGTCGGTACGGCGGCGATTCCGGCGGCGGCGAGTGCGGCCAGCGTCCAGGTGGTGCGACGGTGCATGATGATTCTCCGTTCTGTCAGAAAATATCCCTTTTGCGGGAGCGAGGGAGACAGTAGGCGCCGCTCCTGCCGTGGTGGGCGATGGTCCGCCGGTCGCGGTGTGTCGGACGGGGCGGGCGGGACCGGTCGGGTTAATCGCGCGGTGAAGGGCCCCGCGCGCGGGGGCTACGATCGGGGCTCCCTTCGACCGGCGATCAGGAGCTCACCGATGCGCGTGGACCGACTTCGCGGACCGGCCCGGTTGCCGCGGGCAGCCGGGGCAGCCGGGGCAGCCGGGGCAGCCGCGGCGGTCGTGGCCCTGGCCGCCACCGCGGCCGCCTGCGGGCCGAACAACGACGCCTACGTGGCCCTGCAGAACACGATGAAGTCGCACATCACCACGCAGGACCATCGGCCGGTCGGTTCGGTCTCCTGCACCCCGCACGTCCACGGCACCATGCGCGGGGAGACCGTTCACCTGCGCTGCCAGGTCGACTTCGCCGACGGGACGTCGTACACCGCGAACGCGGCCATCCACGACCAGAACTCCGGCGGTACGCACAACCGGCCCGACACCTATTCCTGGGACAGCCCGCCGCCCACGTGATGCCGGGCGTCGGCGCTTCGAGGCCCTCACCATGCGGCGCCTCGCGACCGCCCTGGAGACCGGGCCCTCCTCGCTCTACGCGCACGTGGTGAACAAGGAGGAGCTGGACGAACTGCTCATCGGCCGTCTGTGCGCCCGGATCGACCTCCCGGAGCCGGACCCGGCCCGGTGGCGGCAGCAGATCACCGGCGTCTGCACCCAGCTGCGCGACCAGTACCTGCGCTACCCCGGCACCTCCCGGGCCGCCTTCGCCGCCGCCCCGTCGGACCTCGACACCCTCCGGGTCGGCGAGGGCCTGCTCGCCATCCTCCTCGCCGGCGGCATCCCCCCGCAGGTCGCCGCCTGGGCCATGGACTCGCTGATGCTCTACGTGAACGCCTACAGCCTTGAGCTCTCCATGGCCGACAAGCGCCACGAACGCGGCGACGGCGCCTGGGTCGTCGAACGCGAGGAACTGCTGCGCCGCTTCGCCGCCCTCCCCGACACCTACCCCCACACCTGGCGCCATGCGGAGGAGTTGACGGCCGGCACCACCCATGACCGCTTCGACTTCACGCTCGGCCTGATGCTCGACGGCATCGAGAGCGCGCGGTCCCGCACCTGAGGACCCGACGGGCGCGTCCTCGGAACGAGGGTGGGGCCGCGGTCCGGCAGGAGGGCCGGGCGCAGTGCGCGCAGTGCCGCCGTCCGGCCGCGAGCGGGACCCCTACCAGCCCCACTCCACCGGGCCGATCGGCTGCAACCCGGCCTGGTGTGCCAGCCATTCGGCGCGCTCGACGTCGCCGTGCCGGAAGTGGACGAAGACCGTGTGCTCCTCGGCGGGCACATCACGGAACACGTCCCGGCTGTTGAGTGCGATCTGGACGTAGGCGTCCTTGTGGCGAACCGCCAGGCCGAGTTCCGGAACGGCCGGCCAGCTGAAGCGGTCCCAGTCGATCGAGCCCGGACCGGACCCGACCACCCCGAAGAACGCCTCCTCGATCGACCCGACCGGCCGCCGTTCGAGGATCAGTGAGATCGGGAGCAGCGCCGCCACGTTCGGGTCCCCCGCCACGACCATGCGTCGGACCTCGTCGTTGGACTCCGGCCGGTACGGGTCGTCAGGGGCGATCGTGGCCGTCGGGAAGGCGGCCGCCATGCGCTGCGCCTCTTCGAGCGTGAGGGCCTTCGTCTCCGCGCTGACGTTGAACGAGTTCATGGGGATCGCGAGGTCCAGCAGCCGCTCGACGGCGCGGTAGGCGGTCGGCAGATCGGGGGTCCGCAGGACGGGCAGGGCGTTCGAATTGCTCACACCGGGCAGTCTGACAGGCCGGGTGCCCCGTGATCACACGGGTTTTCGCCGCTCGCCCGCCCTCCCCGTGGGTCAGCGGCGGCCCCGCGCCGTCGGGGGTTCGACGAGGCGGTCGCCGACGAGGCGGGTGCCGGCCTGCTTGACGAGCTTCAGGACGGGGGAGACCTCCATGCCCTGCAGGCCGGCGAGGGAGCCGATGCGGTCGGAGGTGAACTCGAACAGCTCGTCGAGGTCGCGGCAGTGGGCGACGGCGTGGACGTTCCAGGGGCCGGAGACGGCTGCGGCGAAGGCGATCTCGGGCTCCTGGGCGAGCGCGCGGCCCACGGCCTTCACGGCGGACGGATGGACGCGGAGCCAGAGGTTCGCGCGGGCGTGGTAGCCGAGGGCCGGCGCGGCGATCTCGACGTCGACGTGGACGGCCCGGTGCCGCAGGAGGGTGTCGAGGCGGCGCGAGGCGCGACCGGGGGTGAGACCGGCGGCGGTGGCGAGGTCGACGAGGCTGGCGCGGCCGTCGGCGGCGAGGGCGGCGAGGAGCTTCTCGTCCTCGAGGGTGAGGAGGAGCGGCTCGCGGGCGACGACCGGCGCCTCGGCGAACGGGGGCTCGCCGCTCCCGAGGGCGGCTTCCTCCGCCGGGGTCAGCGTGCCCTGGAGGGCGGTCCAGTAGTGGCCGCGACCTCCGAGGAACTGGCGGAGCATGGCGAAGGCGTTGATGTCGAGCACCGCCGCCGTGCGGGGGAGCCGCCGGCCCAGGAGGTCGTCGTGCTGCTCCCGGGTCCGGGATTGCGTCGCACACGTGACCTCGCAGCCGACGGAGCCGAGGGCCACCCAGTTGACGTCGTCGCGCCCGGCGAGCGCGTCGGCGATCGCCGGCCCGCTGCCGGGGCGGCAGCGCAGCCGCACCAGCCACCGGCTCTGGCCCAGGGCGCCCGGGTTGACCACACCGGCCACGCGGATCACGCCGTCGGCGCGCAGGCGGCGGTAGCGGCGGTTGACGGTGGCCTCGGTCAGGCCGAGGGCGGCGGCGATCGAGGCGAAGGAGGCTCGTGGGGCGATCTGCAGAGCGCGAATGATTCGCACGTCTTCGGGGTCTGGAGATGAGGATTCGGACGTGAGGAAGCCTGCCATGACGCCGATCCTACAAAGCCGGGCCGGTGGCTCGCGTCCGGTGCGCTGTCGGCGGGAGGCTTGCTGCGGCCCCCTACGGAAGCTCGAAGAAGAAACGGGGATGACGCTGCAGATGTCATCGATCGGTATCGAAGAACAACCCCCCACCGCGCTCCTCGTCGGCGCGTCGCGCGGCCTCGGCCTCGCGATGGCGGCGGAGTTCGTGAGCCGCGGCTGGCACGTCGTCGGCACCGTCCGCGGCACCGCCGCCAGGACGCCGCTGCACGAGCTCGCCGACCGCGCGGACGGGAAGGTCACCGTCGAGCACCTCGACATCAACGAACCCGCCCACCTGCCGCCGCTGCGCGAACGGCTCGCCCGGCGGCGGTTCGACGTGCTCTTCGTCAACGCCGGCACGGCCAACGACGAGCACACACCGGCGGGTTCGGTGTCGACGGCCGACTTCGTCGACGTCATGGTGACCAACGCGCTCGGCCCCCTGCGCGTCATCGAGGCCCTGGAGGACCTGGTCTCCCCGGCGGGGCTGATCGGGGCGATGTCCTCCGGGCAGGGCAGCATCACGAACAACACGACCGGAGGCCGGGAGGTCTACCGGGCGAGCAAGGCGGCCCTGAACATGTTCCTGCGGAGCTTCGCGGCCCGGCAGGGTGGGACGGGGCGCGCGGTCGTGCTCATGGCGCCGGGCTGGATCCGCACCGCCCTGGGCGGTCCGGACGCGCCGTTCACGATCGAGGAGACCGTCCCGCCGGTCGTCGACGTCCTGCTGTCCCGGCTGGGCACGCCCGGCCTGGCGTACCTGGACCGCTTCGGCCGGACCGTCCCCTGGTAGGCCCGGCACGGCGGGAGGAACGCTACTGCGTCGGCTCCACCGCGATGTCGCTGAACACCGCCTGGGCGTCCTCGGTGTAGGCGCCGACGCTGCCGCTCAGGTACGGGCGTTCCTCGTCGTCGTAGGAGACCAGGCCCTTGCCGTCGACGCTCACGACCAGGTGGGCACCGCTCTGGACCACCCGGACGCCGGACCAGTCGCCCACGGGGAACCCCTCGGCGGCCGTCGCCAGGAAGCGCTGGCCGCCGGGGTAGGCGGGGTCGCGCTTGCCGAGTTCCCAGCCGTTGGGCTTGAGGATGAGGTAGTAGAAGTGGTCCGGGTCGGTGTACGCCCACACCAGCCACGCCACCTCCCAGGGGTTGGGCGTGGGCGTGCGCAGTTGGGCGATCGTGCGCATGCGGGCCCGGAGGGTCATGTCCCCGTACTGCCGGGTGGAGACGATCAGTCCGGCGTGGGTCTCGTCCGTGCGCCGCGCCGGCTGGGGGGAGAGGGCCAGGCCCTTCGTGAAACCGGTGTTCTCGCCGTGGCCGTCGAAGACCGACCGCCAGGGGCCGTGGACCGAACCGTCGGTCCACGGCCGCACCGGCTCCCCGTACTCGTCCCCCCGGATGGCGCTCACCGCGAAGGCGAGCCCCGCCAGCGCGGCGGCGGAGAGGAGGACGACGGTGAGGAGCCGGTGAACTCTCGTCATGCCGTCGAGTATGACTCCGGGCCCTCGGGCTGGGGGACGGCGAGGGGGGCCGGTGCGGGCGCCGGGTCGGCGTCGACGCCGAAGTCCTCGGCGAGTTGGGCCAGGATCCGCGCGGTGGCGTGCCCGTCCCCGAAGGGGTTTCCGGCCCTCGCCATGCGCCGGTACGCGTCGTGGTCGTCCAGCAGACGCATGGCGGCGTCCAGGATCACGTGCGGTTCCGTGCCCACGAGTTGGGCCGCGCCGGCCTCCACGGCCTCGGGCCGCTCGGTGGTGGTGCGCAGCACGAGGGTGGGCTTGCCGAGGGTGGGGGCCTCCTCCTGGATGCCGCCGGAGTCGGTCAGGACGAGGTCGCAGCCGGCCAGGGTGGCGGAGAAGTCGGCGTAGTCGAGCGGTTCGACGATGCGGATGGCGCAGTGGCCGGACAGTTCGGGCAGGAGTGCCTCGCGGACGGCGGGGCTCTTGTGGAGCGGTAGCACGAGCTCGACGTCGCCGCGGTCGGCGAGCCGGCGCAGGGCCCTGCCCATGGCGCGCATCTTGTCGCCCTGGTTCTCGCGTCGGTGCAGGGTGACCAGGACGCGGCGCGGGCCGCTGCTCTCGAAGTGGTCGCGGCCGGCGCCCTGTTCGAGCACCCACAGCAGGTTGTCGATGACGGTGTTGCCGGTGACGAACACCTCCGCCTCCGGGACGCCTTCGGCGGTGAGGTGCCCGGCGGCGCGGGGGGTGGGCGCGAAGTGCCAGCGGGCGATGCGGCCGATGAGGCGGCGGTTGAGTTCCTCGGGGAAGGGGTTGTCCGCCACCCCGGTGCGCAGCCCGGCCTCCACATGGGCGACGGGGACGTGCTCGTAGAAGGCGGCGAGGGCGCCGGTGAGGGCGGAGGTGGTGTCGCCCTGGACGACGACGAGGTCCGGGCGTTCGGCGTGGACGACCTCGCCCAGGCCCTCGACCAGACGGGCCGTCAGCTTGGACAGCTCCTGCCGCTCTCTCATCACGTCGAGCTCGAACTTCGCCTCGACCTGGAGCAGTTCGAGCATCTGCCGGAGCATCTCGCGGTGCTGGCCGGTCGAGACGACCAGGGGCTCGAAATGCGGGGAGGCGGCCATGGCGCGGACGACCGGCGCGAGTTTGATCGCCTCCGGGCGGGTGCCGAGGACGAGCATGGCGCGGACGGGTGTGGTGTTCGTGTTCGGGGACATGAGTCTCCAAAGAGGGTGCCTGCCGAGGGGCAGGGAGGGTTTTCCGCACAGGTGTTCCGCACGTGCGTGCGTGGAAGGTCATGCGTGGGCGCGTGCGTGGACACCTCCACGCACGCGTGTGCTGCTCGCCGTGCGCGTGGAGGGTGTTGAGGGCAGAGCGGGTGTGCGTCAGGTGCGCGCGGTCTTGAGCCAGGTCTGCTTGCCGGTGAGCATGCGCCACAGGCCCCACCATCCGGCGGCGAACCAGATGTAGCCGTAGACGACGAACACGTGGGAGAGCAGGACCGCGCGGACGAGACCGAGCCCGCGCTCGCGCCGGAAGTAGACCCAGCCGTAGGCGTACGCCGCGGTGAAGGACAGGACGTACGGGCCGATGATCCACATGGGCGACACCAGCGGGTGCCCGGCCTCGACGGAGCCGAGGAGGACGCCACCCGTGGCGATGACGAAGGACAGCGGAAGCAGGGAGGTGAGCAGGATCAGCACGGGGCTGGAGAGGTGGTACAGCAGGTCGATCGCGGGCTTCGTGGGCACTTCGCGCAGGATCAGCGGGACCAGCCGGGCCGACTGCAGGTGGCCCTGGAACCAGCGGGAGCGCTGGCGCACCAGCCGCCGCACGTCGAGCACGGCCTGCTGGGAGACGGCGGCGGTGGTGCAGTGGTGGTTGGTCCAGCCGCGGGCGATGAGGCGCACCCCGAGGTCGAGGTCCTCGGTCAGGGAGTCGCTCCAGGGCCCCGAGCCGTCCTCGCCGCAGAGGGTGTCGAGTGCGGAGAGCCGCATGAACTGCCCGTTGCCGCCCATGCCGACGCTGCCGAAGTAGCGGCGGGCGGACTGGAAGATGTCGCCGTAGATGACGAACTCCATGTCCTGGAGGCGGGCGAGCAGGCCCTGTCGACGGTTGTACATGCGCACGCCGATCTGGGTGGCGCCGGTGCGCGGGTCGTCGAAGTACGGGTCGACGGCCTGGACGACGTGCGGGTCGAGGCGCCCGTCGGCGTCCACGACGCAGACGATGACCTCGCCCGGGTCGCGGCCGTCCAGGATGCCGGACTCCCGCAGGTGCCGGATGCCGGCGTTGAGGGCGGCGCCCTTGCCCCTGCGGGCGTCGGGCAGGTGCCGCTGGAGCAGCTTGACCCGGGCGGGGTCGGCGGCGCGGGCGATCTCCGCGGTGCGGTCGTCGGACGCGTCGTCGATGACCAGCGCCATGAAGTCGGCGGCCGGCAGCGAGGTGATCCGGGCCAGGCTCTCGGCGAGGACCTTCTCCTCGTTCAGGCAGGCGAGGAGGAAGACGTAGAGACGCTCGGCGTGCGGACCGTGGTCGTTGCGGACCCGGCGCCTGGAGAGTACGAAGAGGGCGGCGTTGTAGCAGCCCGCCATCACGATGATGGCGACGCTCGACCAGAGAAGAACCTCCGTGATCACCGGCGATCACCGGAGTTTCGGAGAGCGAACCAGAACTTGGTCAGCAGGAGAACGGTGGCTATCGAACAGTAGAGCAGGAATCCGGCACCGGCCGCCTCCTGCAGTCCCCTGGCGAAGGGTATGCCCGGCAGAACTTCTGGGGCCGCCATCAGTCCTGCCAAGGGCAGGACTATCCCCAGAGCGGGTTTTCCGTACATGAGATCCCCCCGGATTTCAGCACGCCTGTCGGTCTGAGGCGTGCGTTCGGAGGCTATCAGATGACAAGCATCCTAAACGTGTGATCGTGGAACGCCTTGAATCGGAATATTAAATTCCGTGGAACGGCGGTGGGCTGTTTCGACCGGACGTTCGGTGTGCCGCTGATCGCTTGATCGACGCAGGCCGAGGGGCGGAGATTGGCCGAATGTGGTGCCATCGAAGGGGCCGCGTCCCGCGTCGTGGCCGTGGGTCCGTTCGGGCGGAGCCGGCCGCCGAAGAATGCATGGTCCGGACCATGGAATCCTGTTGACACTCTTCTGGCCCGGCGTGAGAATCGGCGGAATGCCGGGGCTTCGCCGCTGTGCCTTGCCATGTCTTCACCAGATTCACCGGGGGGTGCCTGGGGTGAGGGACCGGCAAATCCATGAATCAGGGGGGACAGCAATGAGCAATGCGAGAGGGAGAATTCCGTTTGCCCGGGTCCCGGTCATTCTGACCGTGGTCACCGCCCTGCTCGGCGGCGTCGGACTTTCCACCGGTGCCGAGGCGGCGGCCGGCGACGGCAGGCCTGCAGGGTCGTCCGACGGGCCCAAAGGCGTGAGCGCCGCGTCCGGCTCCGAGGACCTGACGGCCTGGAGCGCCGCCCAACGGGCGAACGACAGCATGCGCCGGTCGCACCGGCTGACCGTCACCCCGGCTCCCAAGGCCACAGCCGAGCGCCCGTCCGTGCAGGCCCCGGCCGTGTCGGCTGGCACGTCGGCCCTCGTCCTGTACGACACCACCGGCCCCTACGGCTACCTCGGCGAGCTCTACGCCATGGCGACCGCCAACCTCGCCGGCCACTTCGGTACCGTCACCGCCAAGCCGGTCTCCGCGTACGCCCCCGGCATGGTGGAGCAGTACTCGGCCACCTTCTACGTCGGCTCGACGTACTACGGCGGCTCCATCCCGGATGCCGTCCCGCCAGCGTTCTACCAGGACGTGATGACGACCGCCAAGCCGGTCGACTGGATCGGCGACAACGTCTGGAACATGGCCAACGCCGTCGGCATCGAGAACTTCAAGAAGAAGTACGGCTGGGACCCGACCAACTCCTACTTCTCGACCAACGGCAGCGTGGGCACCATCAACCAGGTCGCGTACAAGGGCCGGACGCTGACCCGGAAGATCCCCGCGGGCGCGGACGGCGGCGTGCTCCACCCCGCCCTGTCCGGGGCCGGCTACCCGCAGGTCTCCCAGCTCGCGCTGGCCACGGACGCCTCCACCGGGGCCGTCACGCCGTGGGCGATCCGCTCCGCCAACCTGACGTACGTCGGCGAGATCCCCTTCGCCTACGTGTCCGAGTCGGACCGCGTGGTCGCCTTCGAGGACCTCCTCTTCGACGCCCTCGCCCCGGCGACCACCGAGCGCCACCGCGCGTTCGTGCGGCTGGAGGACATCAGCCCCGGATCGGACCCGACCGAACTGCGCACCATGGCCGACTACCTGGCCTCGCAGCACATCCCCTACGGGATCAACGTCATCCCCGTCTACACCGACCCCCGGGGCGTCTACGACAACGGCACGCCCCAGACCGTCACCCTGGCCCAGGCCCCGGACGTCGTCGCCGCGCTCCAGTACATGCTCGCGCACGGCGCCGTCCTCATGAACCACGGCTACACGCACCAGTACAGCAACGTCAACAACCCGTACACCGGCGTCACGGCCGACGACTTCGAGTTCTTCCGCTCGCACGTCGACGCCGCCGACAACGTCGTCTACGACGGGCCGCCCGCCGAGGACTCCACCGCCTGGGCCCAGTCCCGGGTGACCGCCGCCCTCGCCGGCTTCGCCGCGGCCGGCCTGCCCAGGCCCGCCCTCTGGACCACCCCGCACTACGCCGCCTCGGCCGCCGACTACCGGGTCTTCGGCCAGAACTACACGGCCCGGCTGGAGCGTCCGCTGTACTTCGCCGGAACGCTGAGCGGCGCACCCGTGAACCCCGGCCGCTACATCGGGCAGTTCTTCCCGTACGCGGTCAAGGACGTCTACGGTACGACCGTGCTCCCCGAGAACATCGGCAACTACGAGCCCGTGCCCGTCAACAACCACCCGGCACGGCTCCCGGCCGACCTGATCAACTCGGCCAGGGCCAACCTGGCCGTCCGCGACGGCGTGGCCAGCTTCTTCTACCACCCGTACTACGACGTGGCGCCGCTCCAGCAGACGATCGACGGCATCAGGGCCCTCGGCTACACCTTCGTCGGCCCGACGGACCTCGCCAACTGAGCGGCCCGGAACAGGTGAGGAGCTCTCAGCAGTGAACCCGATGAAGAGGGCGGCCGCCGCCCTCTCGGCGCTGGCCGTCCTCTTCGTCGCCGCCGGATGCTCCGCGGAGTCCGGCGACGACGAGGACAAGCCCAAGCCCGGCCCCTCGGCCGGCGCAGCGACCGGCCGACCCGACGACGGGAAGACGAGCGAGATGCGCGGCATGACGCTCCCCTCGTGGAACACCGACGACTACGACAGCCCGCAGGCCGCGACCTACCTCCAGCAGATCGCCGCCACCGGCACCCGGTGGGTGACCTTCACCCCCACCTGGTACCAGGACCGTGTCACCGACTCCGCCATGCGCACCACCGACGAGACCGCCGCCGACGACGGCCTGCGCAACATCATCCGCCTCGCCCACGACGCGGGCCTCAAGACGATGATCAAGCCCCACGTCGACCTGACCAAGGGCGGCGACCGCGCCGAGATCAGGCCGTCCGACCCGGACGCCTGGTTCACCGCCTACCAGGGCTTCATCACCCACTACGCCCAACTCGCCACCGACAACGGCGTCGACCAGCTCGCCGTCGGCACCGAACTCGCCGGCACCTCCCAGGACGGCGCGCACTGGAGCAGGGTCATCGCCGCCGTCCGCGACCGCTTCAAGGGCCCGCTGACGTACGCCGCCAACTACGACGAGTACCGGAAGGTCCCCTTCTGGAAGGACCTCGACGTCATCGGCGTCGACGCCTACTGGCCGCTGACCGACAAGGCGACGACCGACCCGGCCCAGCTGCGCCAGGCGTGGCAGCCCATCGCCGACGAGCTCGCCGCGTTCTCCCAGAGCCAGCAGCGGAAGATCCTCTTCACCGAGGCCGGCTACGTCAGCCAGCGCGGCACCACCACCGCCCCCTACTCCTGGACCGTCAGCAAGCGCGACGGCGATGCCGAACAGGCCGCCGCCTACGAGGCGTTGCTCGCCACCTTCGACGGTAAGCCCTGGTGGGCCGGCGTCTGCTGGTGGATGTGGGACGACTGGCCCGACAGCGGCGAGACGAAGAAGAAGCTCGCGTACACGCCCCACGGGAAGCCCGCGGAGGACGTACTGAAGAAGTGGTGGGCCCAGGCAGGGTGACGCCGTCGGGCGGGTAAGGCGCTCGGAAGCGGCCGGAGCGCCGCGGCGGGCGGGGGCGGCGCCGGGCGGGCAGAGTGGTCGCATGCAGGAGCACGAGGAGACTCCACAGGAACAGCGGGCCGGCTGGTTCGAGCTGTTCTTCGACCTGGTGTTCGTGGTCGTGGTGAGCGTCCTCGCCCAGGGGCTGCACGGCGACCCCGGGGCGAAGGAGTTCGGCACGTTCCTCGTGCTGTTCTTCCCGGCCTGGTGGGCGTGGGCGAACCTCACGGTGACGATCAACGTGGTCGGCTCGGACCGCCCCCGCGGCCAGGCGCTGCTCCTCGGGACGATGCCCGCGCTCGGGCTGATGGCCGCGGCGGCGCCGGAGGGGCTCGGATCGCGGGCGTGGGCGTACGCGTTGGGTGCGGCGTGGGTCCGGCTGGGGTTCTTCGCGATCTGGCTCGACCGGGCGCGGCGGCCCGGGAGCCCGCTGCCCGTCTGGCGGCCCGTCCTCTACTGCCTCCTGCCCGCGGTGCTCTGGGCGGTCTCCGCCGCCGTGCCGGGGCCGGGGAGGTTCGTCCTGTGGGGCGCGGCGACGGCGCTGGAGGTCGTGCTGCTCTCGGTGCGCGCCGGGATCAGCGCCGAGTTCTACGCCCGGCTGTCGGTCGAGCACCTCGTCGAGCGGATCAGCCTGTTCGTCGTCATCGTGCTCGGCGAGAGCGTCTACACCATCGGCGTCACCCTGTCCGTCCACTTCACCCGGGCGTCGGGGGCGACGGCGCTGCTGGCCTTCGTCGTGGTCGCCGAACTCGCGCTGGTCTTCTTCGTCTGGGGCACGGCGGAGGCGGCGCGGGGACTCGCCCACGTCCAGGCCGAACGGTCCGACCGGGCCATCCGCGACACGGTGATGTACCTCCCGTTCGTCCTGGTCTCCGGTGTGACCGTCATCGCCGCCGCCCTCGGCACCGCGGTGGCCTCGCCCACGCACCACCTGCCGGTGGGCGCCCGCTGGGCGTTGTGCGGCGGCGTCCTCGCCTTCTACACCGCCAACGCCGCCATCTCGCTGCGCTACGGCGACCGCCCGCGAACCGTCCTCGGCTGGTACCTGCCCGCCCTGCTCCTCACCCTGGCCGGCCTGGCACCCGCCTCGGTGTTCCTCCCCGCCTGGGGCGCGGTGGGCTGCGCGGCCCTGGTGGTGTTCGCCCTGGCCAAACTCGCCCGCCACCGCAGCGTCGCCCGCCGCAGCGGCGTCCTGGGTGACGGCTGACCGGCCGGGTCCCTCGTGACCGCGGGGACGGGCGGTCCACGGCTCGGCATGCTGTCGAGGCCCACGACCAGTCCGGCCATCTCGGCGTTCCGTCCGGTGCCCTGACGGGCTTGTGGCAGTGCGGGTTCCGTTTATGGGGATGTGGAGGCGATGCGGAACGTTGATTCGTCGCGTTCCGTTCAAGCGCCGCTTACCCCATCATGGAACGGTGTCCGGCGCGCCTACGCGCGTAGCACCGCCCCCTGTACCCCCACTGCACGGAGGACTTGACCCATGCTCAGACGCCTCGACGCCATCCGCCCCGTCGCCCTGGGGGCGGTCGTCCTGACCGTCCTCGCGGGATCGAGCGCCGTCCCCCACCGGGCCGCCGCGGCGACGACCACGGCGAACGCCACGACCGCGACGGCCGCGGCCCCCGCCGCGACCGCGCAGCACCGCGTCCTGTTCGACGACAGCAAGGCGGAGACCGCCGGCAACGCGGACTGGATCATCAGCACCAGCCAGCCGGACCCGCTCGCGGAGAACGCCAACCCCCAGTCGGAGACCGACTGGACGGGTGCCATCTCCAGCTGGGGCGTCGCCCTCCAGAAGACCGGCCAGTACAGCCTCAAGACGCTGCCGAGCGGCTCCACCATCACCTACGGCACCGGCGGCGCGCTGGACCTCGCGAACTTCGACGAGTTCGTCCTGCCCGAGCCGAACATCCGGCTCAGCGACTCCGAGAAGACCGCCGTCATGACGTTCGTCCAGAACGGCGGCGGCCTCTTCCTCATCTCGGACCACACCGGCAGCGACCGCAACAACGACGGCTGGGACTCCCCGGCCATCCTCAACGACCTGATGACCACCAACTCGGTCAACAGCAAGGACCCGTTCGGGCTCTCGATCGACCTGCTCAACATCCAGACCGACAACCCGACCGCGATCAGCGACGCCGCCGACCCCGTCCTGCACGGCCCCTTCGGCACCGTCACCGGCAGCATCATCCGCAACGGCACCACCTTCACCCTCAAGCCCGCCGACAACCCCTCCGTCAAGGGCATCGTCTACCGCACCGGCTACTCCGGCACCACCGGCGCGTTCTTCGCCACCAGCAGCTTCGGCAAGGGACGCGTCGCCATCTGGGGCGACAGCTCCACCATCGACGACGGCACCGGCGAGCCCGGCAAGACCGTCTACGACGGCTGGAACGACCCCGCGGGCACCGACGCCGCACTCGGCCTGAACGCCACCGCCTGGCTCGCCGGCAGCGGCAGCGGCGGCACCACCGGCAGCGTCACCCTCACCAACCCTGGTGCCCGTACCGCCACCGCCGGGACGGCCACCAGCGTCCAGCTGTCCGCCACCGACACGGCCGGCGGCACCCTGACCTACGCCGCCTCCGGCCTGCCCGCCGGCCTGGGCGTCAACGCCACGACCGGTCTGATCAGCGGCACGCCCACCACCGCCGGCACCTACTCCGTCACGGCCACCGCGACCGACTCCACCGGCCCGTCCTCCTCCGTCACCTTCACCTGGACCGTCCAGCCCGCCGGCGGCGGCAGCGGCTGCACCGCCGCCCAGCTGCTCGCCAACCCGGGCTTCGAGGCCGGTTCGACGGCCGGCTGGACCGAGACCAACACCAGCGGCACCAGCTCCATCAACAGCAGCTCCAGCGAGCCGCCGCACTCCGGCACGTACGACGCCTGGCTCGACGGGTACGGCAGCACCAACACCGACACCCTCGCCCAGACCGTGACCCTCCCGGCCGGCTGCAGCACCTACAACCTCAGCTTCTGGCTGCACATCGACACCGCCGCGAGCAGCACCACCGCCTTCGACAAGCTGACGGTGACCGCGAACGGCACCACCCTGGCGACCTACTCGAACGTCAACGCGGCCGCCGGCTACCAGCAGCACACCCTCAACCTGTCCGCGTACGCCGGGCAGAGCGTGACCCTCAAGTTCAGCGGCTCGGAGGACTACACCAAGCAGACCTCCTTCGTCCTCGACGACACCGCCGTCAACGTGGCGTGATCCGGGACCGGTTGTCCTCCTTCCGAGAAGGAGGACAACCGGCTGGAGAGTCCGCGACATTGACGGCGGCTCAACACCGTCGCTGCTAGCCTCGGCCCATGTCTGCGGAGCCATTCCTGACGCTGGACCCGGCCTCGGCCGACTTCGTCGTCGACGTCTCCAACGTCGTCCGCGACGACGCCCTCCTGAGCTCCCGGAAGGCCGACCTGGAGCGGCTCACCGCGCTGTGCCGCGCGCTGGCCTCCCACGTGGGCGACCACACCCTGCAGATCTACGCCGTCGTCGACGACTCGCTGCTCACCGACGCCTACCTCACCCGGGCCGAGCGGGCGCAGCTGCGCGACTGGGTCGACGCCGGGCTGATGGAGCCGCGCACGGTCGCGGACGACCGGCTGATAGAGATCGCCGACCTCTCCGGCGTCTCGGTCGTGAGCGACGACGGCTTCGTCGAGTTCCACCGCCGCTACCCGTGGATCTCCGGCAACCGCGACCGCTTCGTGAAGCCCGTCCCCCTTCCCGGCGGCCGGGTGGGCATCGTCGGGCGGGTCATGCCCGTGCCGGAGGACTGGCAGATCACGCGCAAGGAAGAAGAACGCCTGCTGCTCTCCGCCGGGATGATCGACCGGCGCACCGGCAGCGGCCCGCGTCGCGAGTTCCTCGAACGGCTCTGGCGCTGCCCGGAGCGCGGCTGCCGGCTCTTCGAGGGCGGGCGCCGGACGGGAGCGGGACAGGCGCTGCCGCGGCACGACCGGGGCCGGGCGGTCTGCCCGACGCACCGGCTGCCGCTGATCGACCGCGGGCCGCGCCCGAGTCAGGTCGAGGTCAAGATCCACGTGAACGACGAGGTGCAGACGCGCGTCGTGGTCGTGGCCGGTCACGACGTCGTCGTCGGACGCGACCCGGTCGCCCGCAAGGGGCAGCGGGCCGTCCTGATCGGCCCGTGGCTCACCGGCGCGGCCACCCACCTCGTCAGCCGCTCGCACGTCCGGCTGGCCTGCCACGACGGCGTCCTGGAGGCGCACGACACGAGCACCAACGGCTGCCGGGTCCGCTCGGCCGACGGCACGGAGCGGGAGGTCAGGCCCGGGCGGACGTGGCAGCTGCGGCGCGGGCAGCGGCTGCTGCTGCACGAGTCCGTGTGGGTCGAGATCAGCGGCCGGACCTTCGTCTTCGAGGGCGAGACGCCGCTCCCGGAGGCGCCCGCGCGCAGCGAACCCTCGGGACCGACGATGCTCGGGCAGATCCTCCCGAAGCAGGACCACCGCAAGGGCAGGCGCCCGGCACGCTGAGGACCGAAGGTCACGGCGCCGTCACCCCGTGCGGTTGTGGGCGGCCGGAGCCTTCCGGCGGGATCATGGGAGGGTGATCCGCAGCGGGGTGCGCCGATGAACGTGATCACCGACTGGCTGCGCGGGCTGTCCGGACCGGTGGTGTACGCGGTCGTCGCGGCGCTCGTGTTCGCCGAGGACGCGATCTTCGTGGGTTTCGTCGGCTTCGTCGTCCCCGGTGAGACCTCGGCCATCCTCGGTGGCCTCCTCGCCCACCAGGGCAAGGTCTCGCTCGCGTGGATCACGGTCGCCGTCGTCGGCGCCGCCATCCTCGGCGACTCCGTCGGCTACGAGATCGGCCGCCGCTTCGGGCCGTCCCTCCTGCACACGCGCGCGCTGCGCCGACACGAGGAACGGATCGACAGGGCACGGGACTTCATGAGCCGGCGCGGTTCGGCCGCCGTCTTCTTCGGCCGGTTCATCGCCTTCCTCCGCACGATGGTGCCCGCGCTGGCGGGCACCTCCCGCATGCCCTACCGCCGCTTCCTGTTCTACAACGCCGTCGGCGGCATCGCCTGGGGCATCGGCTGCACCCTCCTCGGCTACTCCGCCGGTGCCGCCTACCGCCGGGTCGAGGGCCTCGCGGGCCGCGTCGCGGCGATCACGCTGGCCGCCCTCGTCATCATCGCCGTCGTCGTGTGGCACCTCCGCAGGCGCCGTGCGCGGGACCGCGACGAGAAGGACTGAGGCCTGCTCCCGCTCCTCGGGGCACACCGGCGAGGGTGCGTGGAGGGGGCCGTCGAGCGGGCCTTAGGGTGTCTCCATGCTGCTGATCCATGACGGGGAAACCACCGACGACGCGTCCGTGCCGCGCACCGGAGGTGTCCCGCTCGTGCCTGGCGGGTTCGTCTGGCCGACGTGCCGCGCGTGCGGTGGAGCCATGCAGTTCCTCGCCCACCTGCCCCTGGACACCGGTGTGTTCTCGGTGTTCTTCTGCCAGAACGATCCCGGCATGTGCGACGACTGGGATGCCGCTTCGGGTGCCAACCGCGCGTACGTCTTCTCCGGCGAGCTCACCGCGGCCACCGTCCCGGCCGACGGCGAGACGCTCCTGGGCGCGGTCACCGCGCTGCGCCTCCACCGCGATGACGAACCCGTGGACGGGCTGGTCCTCGGACGGCTCGGCGGTGAGCCGGACTGGATCCAGGACGACGAGACGCCCGACTGTCCTTCGTGTGCAACCCGTATGACGTTCACGGCGGAGCTGGAGGAGGGGTACGACTTCGCCACCTCCGCGAACTTCGGCGGCGGGGGCCGGGGCTACCTCTTCGACTGCCGACCCTGCGGCGAGGCCGCGTTCCTCTGGCAGCGCTGATCTCCGCGATCCGGACCCTCCGGTTCTAGGGGTTCTGGCCCCTGCGGTCGTCCCGCGGGCGGAGCCAGCTCCTCTTCGAGAGGAGGCGCTGCGCCGCGGTGACGATCGGGTGCTCGGCCGCGATCCGGGCGGCCTGCTCGGCCGCGCCGGGGTGGCCGCGTTCGTCGGCCCAGCCGTACCACTCGATGGCCGCCCGGTACGAGCCGTTGCGCTCCAGCGCGCGGGCGCCGTCCAGGATCGCCCCCAGATTGCCGGCCTCGCCGGCGCGTTGGAGCCAGCCGAGCGCGATCCGGTGGTCCTGGGCGGTGCCCGACTCCAGGTGGAGGCGGGCCAGCTTGCGCATCGCCCCGGCGTCGTGCGCCGCGGCCGCGTGCTCGAGCCAGTGGCGGGTGCGGGCGGGGTCGAGGGTGGCCATGATCGACGCGGCGGCGCGGTCGCCGGCCTCGGCCAGGGCGCGGTAGCGCTTGACGGCCGCCTTCCTGAGCCGCTTGCGCTCCTGGCCCGTGGGGGCGGTCTCGTGCAACACCAGCGACAGGCGGGCGACCTCGCGAGGTGCGGTGGGGTCACCCTGTTGCTCGGCCGCCAGGAAGCAGGTGAGTGCGTGCGCCGGATGGCCGTTGAGTTCGTGGAACTGCGCCTGCTCCCGGGCGGAGAGCGACGTGGAGGGGATCGGCACCTTCGCGGCGGAGGGGGGTCGGGCCTTGGACGGCGCGGACTTGGCGGGGGCGGGTGCCTTGGCGGGTGTGGACGCCTTGGTGGCGGGGGCCTTCTTCGCGAGCTTCCGTGTCGGTGCCGGAGACTGCGCCTGCGCCGGTGCCTTGGCGGGTGCGGCCGCCTTGGCCGGGCCGGCGGCCCTCGTCGCTCTGGATGGCGCAGGGGCTCGATCCAGACCCTTGCGCAGCCGCTCCGCCTCCGCGCCCGCCGCAGGGTGGTGGCTCTCGGCGGCGCGCCGGTACCAGGTGAGCGCCTGCTCGGCCCGGCCGGTCCGTTCGAGGATCTCCGCGGCCCTCACCATCGCGTGCGCATGGCCCGCCTGCGCGGCCTTCAGGTACCACCGCAGCGCCTCGGGGACGCGGGTCTCCTTGTGGTACCAGCTCGCGACATCGAACGCGGTGACGCCCTCGTTGCCCGGCGGTGCGTCCCGGTACGCGGTCAGGAGCCCGCGCTCGCGCCAGGAGACGCCCACCTTGAGTCGCGCGACGGCGTCGGTGGCCTGCTGGTTGGAGCCCTTGGCGGCGACCGGTTCGAACCAGACCAGCGCCTCGGTCCGTCCGACGCCGTCCGGTTCGGCCTCCGCCAGTGCGCCCAGGCGCATCGCCGCCTGGGACTCGCCGCCCCGGGCGGCCGTCCGGTACAGCGCCACGGCCTCGGACCCGCGGTGCGGGAAGTACCGCTCGATCAGCTGCGCCGCCTCGCGGGCGGCGGTCTTGTTGCCGGCCCCGGCGGCCCGCAGCATCCACTGCAGGGCGTCCTGGACGTCGCCGACCGTCTTGACGGCCAGGGCGACCTGACGCATCGCGTTGGCGTTCCCGGCCTCGGCGTCGGCCCTCCACCTGGCTCCGGGCTGGCCGGCGTACGGCGTGGAGGGCTTCTCCTTTCGCGCCGCGGGCTGTTTCGCCGTGGGCTGCTTCGACGCTGTCGGCGGCTGGGTCGTCCCCTGCCGCTTTCCGGTGGCCGTCGGCGACGCCGCGAGGTTGCGCTCCTCGCGCTTCCAGCCGTCGGCGGTGGGGGAGAGGCCCGGCCCGGTCGGTGGCACCGTCAGCGACTGCCGCGGACCCGCGGCCGCGGGCCGGCGGCGCAGCGGCTCGCGCAGCTCGTTCGCGACCTGCCAGCGGTCGACGATGGCGGCCAGGACGGCGGAGGGCAGCCAGCCGGTGACGTCCGGCTCGGCGGCCGGCAGCAGGGCGGCGAGCCGGCTCGTGGTCGGCCGGTTCTGCGGAAGGGGCTCCAGGCACGGGCGGACCACCCTGGCGACCGCTGCCGGGAGGCCGTCCAGCCGGGGCCGGCCGGCGAGGATGTCGGCCGTGATCTCCGATTCGGAGCCGGCCCCGAACGGATGGCGGTCGAGCGCCGCATAAGCGAGGACCAGTCCGAGGGAGAACACGTCCCCCGGCCGCTCCACCGTCCGGTTCCTCAGTTGCTCGGGCGAGGAGAACGCACGGGTGCCGGGGTTGCCCGCCCCGGTGAGGGCGGTCCCGTCGGTGCGGGTGAGGTCACGGGCGATGCCGAAGTCGATGACGCAGGGGCCGTGGCTGTCCAGCAGGACGTTGGAGAGGTTGAGGTCCCGGTGGACCAGGCCGACGGCGTGGATCCGGGTCAGCGCGTCGACCAGCCCCGCGGCGAGGACCTGCCAGGTGCGCCCCTTCAGCGGGCCGCCGCAGACGCGGAGCGCCGACCGGAGGTCGATGCCGCGCATGTAGCGGGTGGCGAACCAGGGCTCGTCGGCGGTGGTGTCGGCGTCGACGACCCTGGCCGTGTGCCGGCCGCCGACCGCGCGGGCCGCCCGCACCTCCCGGACGAAGCGTTCGCGGTAGGTGCGCTGGTCGGTCGCCAGGCGGTCCGGCCTGATCACCTTGAGCGCGACCTCGCGCCCCGCCCAGTCGCCCGGCTCGATCCGGCGGGCGTAGTAGACCGTGCCGTACCCGCCCTCACCGAGTCTGCCGTACAGCCGGTACGGGCCGATCCGATCCGGATCGGTGTTCCAGAGGTGTTCCAACTCGTCTTCCTCGTCGCCTCTTTGACTGTTCCGCCGGACTGGACCGGGTCCGCCGTCCGCTTCCGCTCAGCCCAACCGGGTGGGTTCGTCCGCCCTGGACGAGCGCCGGGGTGCCTTGGCCGGCACCGCCGCCGGGCGTTCCCCGGGCCACTGCTGGCCGCTGCGGCACAGGACGACGCCGGGGGCGATGAGGATCTCGTCGTCCGGGCCGAAGGGGCGGAACAGGGACTCCCGCGGGCGCCGCGGTGACTCCTCCCGCAGGCGCGGCAGGTCCGTCCAGGCGGTGGGCCGCGCGCCGGGCCGGGCGGTGCGGATCGCGCAGCCGGCCATGCTGGTGTCGAGCACCTGGAGGGCGCCCCGGCGAGAGGTGAGGACCAGGTGCTCGCGGCTGATCGGCTTCCGGCGCTCCTCGGCGAGGTGGCACAGCTCGATGCGGTCGAGGTTGGCCCGGCCGAGGACGAACTCCACGCGTTCGTCCTGCACCAGGTTGTGCCAGGCCCGGCACTGCCCGTCCACCATGACCTTCAGCTGGACGCGGGGACGGCGCGGCCCGGTGTCGGTGAGCAGCGTGCCGTGCGTGCGGCAGACCACTCGCCCGCGCCGGAAGGCCGGTGCGGGGTGGCAGCCCGGCAGGGGGCAGCGCCAGGACCGCTCCAGCACCTTGCGCCGCGGCCGGCCCTCGAAGAGCATCCCGTCGCCCCGCAGCCGGTCCTTCTCGCCCTCGAGGGAGATCTCCCGGTCGGAGTAGACCCGCATGTCGCGCAGGACGAGCCGCACCGGTCCGCCGTGCGGGCGCACCGGTTTGAGGAAGCGGTCGCGGTTGCCCTGGATCCACCGGTGCTCCGCCCGGTGCCCGATGAAGTTGTCGCCGCTGATGACCCTGATGCGGTACTCGTCGGCCTGTTCGAGCAGGTCGAGGTCGGCGGTGCCGACCGAGGCGATCAGCCCCCGGTCCCGCCACTCGCGCAGCAGACGGGGCTCGTCCGGGTGCGGGTACTTCCCGTCGGACTCCGGCCGCATCAGGCTGTCGTCGGCGATCGCGTGGACGGTGACCCGGTCGTCGCCGGTGAACTCCCGCAGGGCGCGCAGGACCAGGCGCAGCCGCCCGAGGGCCCGGGGCGCCTCCCCGCCGAGCGCGGTCTCCCGCACGACGTTCGACAGGTCGATCAGGTAGTCGACGTCCTCGGCGTCGCCGCGCAGGTGGCGCTCCATCCGCCGGAACTGCGCCTGATCACTCGCCACTTCCACCCCCGCACGTTCCCGCGCCCCGACCGGTGGTACGAGGCCGCGCGTTTGAGATCTTCCCTGATGCTGTGACGATCAGAACGAACCGTGTGGCCCTCGGCTTGTCGGACGTCGCCAACCGTGCGACGTTCCCTGCGTCGTCAACTGTGCCTGCAGTAGCCGGATGGGTTGGCGGCCGGTGGGAAACACTGGTACTGCAAGTCTGCGGCGCGATGGCTCAGGAAGCGGCCGATGCATCGGTCCTTGCCGACTCGGCCATGGGTTGCGCAGAAGGCGAGAGCCGCGGAACCGTCGCTGAAGGGGCCCGGTTCGTAGATGACCCAGTACCCGGGGCGCAGTGAGGCGAAGTCGTCGCTTCGCAAGACCTGGGCCGTTGGTACGTCGGCCCGGACCTGTGCCAGCCGTTGGTCCCGAGTGGCGATGCCTGTGGAGACCGGTTCGGAGTAGAGCTGTGCGATCCAGCTGTCCGCGCCACCTTCTCCTGCTCCGGCGACCGTTGTGGCGGGTGCCGGAGGGGAAGCCGGGGGCTGGTTCGGCGCTGGTTCCGGGGTCGGAGTGGGAGCCGGAACCGATACTTCGACCGGTGATCCGGGAGATTGCGCGGCCGAGGAGGGGTGCGTGAAGACGCCGCTGATGAAGGCCACCGCGATCGCACCGATCGCCCCGACAATCGCCGCAACGATCTGAACTGTGTGCTGCTTCAACCATGGGTCGGAAGAAGGAGAAGCCATGTCACGCCCCTGCATCAGTCATGGAAAAGCAGGCCAGCTGATCATCAGTCAGTCACCGTTGGTCAAAAGGTACATGACCTCCGGGTGCGATGCCCCGGGGCCGGGATTTTCGTAGCTGGACCGTGGCAGGGCCGTGACTGCCGGACGGGCGGGGCGGTCGCGGCGAACGTGCGGTGGCCGCGTCCGCCGCCGAGCCGACCGATCACTTGTCGGGCCGTCAGCCGCTCCGCGCCGTGCCGCCGATCACCGGGACGTCCCGATCCCGGGCAGGGCCTCGAACACCGGACCCGCCGACGCGCTGGACCACTTCGCGCCCCGGAGGTCCTCGGCTGCGCCGAGGTCCGCAGCGGCTGTCGGCACCTGGAACGGGGGTCAGGCGTAGTCGGCCGTGGGTTGGTCGATCCCGGGGCCGCCGGGGTGGGGGGTCCGGACGTAGCCGTCCGGAGGTGTGGGGAGTGCCTGGACGCAGGCTTCGGAGCAGGCGTTGACCAGGAGCGGAAGCACGTCGGTGGCGACCCGCAGGGAGATCCACGCCTGGTGGGTCCCGATGCCGTCCAAGGGCCGGTTGCACACACTGCACGCACCGACCGCCGGGGAACCCCGTCCCGTTGCCCCGCCGCCGGACCGGAGCGGGGGGAACGGTGGGCGGAACTTCTCGTTCCCGTACAAGGCGCGCGTGCTCACCGTGCTCCGCTTCAGGTCCGGGCACCTGGTCAGCTCGTACGGGAACCAGTGCAGCCGGTACGACGTGTATGGTGCTCGTCTCCCCGCTGATCGCGTACACGGTGACGGTGTCGGTGGACGGGAACGGCTTCGTGGCCGCGTTCGTGTGCGGCATCGCCTTCCGGTTCATCCGGCAGGCACCCGTCCGCCGGCACGGCGCCTCGGCTCCGGACGTCTCGGACTTCCAGCTGATCGAGGACACCAACTCGATCATGACGATGGGCATGTGGTTCTTCTTCGGCAACGCCGTCGTGCTCACGGTGAGCGAGGGCGTCGACTGGTCGATCGTCGTGGTCGCGGTCGCCGCGCTCACCGTGGTGCGGATCGTGCCGGTCCTGCTCGCGTTCCTCGGCTCGACGTTCAGCCGGCGCGAACGGCTCATGGTCGGCGCGCTCGGTCCGCGCGGCACCACGTCCATCGTGTTCGGCCTGCTCGCCTTCAACGGCCTCCCGGACGGGCCGCTCGCCGTCACCGCGCTGGACACCATGACGCTCACGGTGCTCGGCAGCATCCTGATCCACGGTGCCGGGTCCGTGGCCATCGCACGGCTCCTGAACGGTCGGTCCGCCGGGCCGGTCGCGACCGCCGCGACCCCGGGGCACGAGGAGGCCGGGGCGCCGAGGGAGTGACGGCCGGCCGGGGCGGCGCCGGGTGCCGCGCGGTGCGGCGTGAGAGGCTGAACGTCATGGAACAGCGCGTACTCGGCCGCACCGGCCGTCCCGTCTCGATCGTCGGACTCGGCACCTGGCAGCTCGGCGCGGACTGGGGGGACGTCCGCGAGGAGGACGCCCTGGCCGTGCTGGACGCCTCCGTGGCGGCCGGCGTCACCCTCTTCGACACCGCCGACGTCTACGGAGACGGCCGCAGCGAGCAGTTGATCGGCCGCTACCTGAAGGGCCGCCCGGACGCCGGGGTGTTCGTCGCCACGAAGTTCGGCCGCCGGGTCGAGCAGCGGCCCGAACACTACCGGCTCGCCAACTTCCGGGCCTGGGCGGACCGTTCACGGGCCAACCTGGGGGTGGAGCGGCTCGACCTGGTGCAGTTGCACTGCCCGCCGACGCCCGTCTACTCCTCGGACGAGGTGTTCGACGCGCTGGACACCCTGGTGGCGGAGGAGCGGATCGCCGCGTACGGGGTCAGCGTGGAGACCTGCGCGGAGGCGCTGACCGCGATCGCGCGCCCCGGTGTCGCGAGCGTGCAGATCATCCTGAACGCCTTCCGGCTCAAGCCGCTGGAGCGGGTGCTGCCCGCCGCCGAGGCCGCCGGGGTGGGGATCCTGGCCCGGGTGCCGCTGGCCTCCGGACTGCTGTCGGGCCGCTACACCCGGCAGACCGTGTTCGCCGCCGACGACCACCGGACCTACAACCGGCACGGCGAGGCCTTCGACCAGGGCGAGACCTTCTCCGGGGTGGACTTCGCGACCGGTGTCGAGGCGGCGGCGGAGTTCGCCGCGCTCGCGCCCGAGGGCGCCACGGCGGCGCAGACGGCGCTGCGCTGGATCACCCAGCAGCCGGGGGTGACGACGGTGATCCCGGGTGCCCGCAACGTGGCGCAGGCGCGGGCCAACGCGGCCGCCGCGGACCTGGCACCGCTGCCGGGGGCCACCCTGGAGGCCGTGCGGGAGCTGTACGACCGCCGGATCCGGCCGCAGGTGCACGACCGCTGGTGACGGCGGCCGGCCGTGGGGCCGCAGTGGCTGAAGAGGGTGCGATCAGCGGTGCGATATAGAGATCCCATGGGAGATGACGGCACCGACGGCCTGTCACGCGACCCTGCCGAGGTGATCGCGTCGGTGATGGCCGCGTCGCGCCTCTCCGTCGCCCTGTCGGCCCGCGCGCTCGCCGACGTCGACGTCTCGCTGAGCGTGCCCCAGCTGCGCACGCTGGTCGTGCTGAAGAACCTCGGCTCCACCAAGCTCGCGGTGCTCGCCTCGGCGCTGGCCGTCAACCCGTCGACGGCCATGCGGTCGGTGGACAGGCTGGAGGCCGCGGGCCTGGTGGACCGTCAGGCCAATCCCGGGAACCGCCGGGAGGTCGTGCTGAACCTGACCCCGGCCGGCCGGCGACTGGTGGACGAGGTCCTCGGCCACCGGCACCGCGAGGTGGCGAAGATCGTCGCGCGGCTCTCGCCGGACCAGCGCTCCGCGCTGGTCGAGTCCCTGCCCCGGTCGTCAAGACGCTGATCCGGTCCCTGTCGCTGGGCTCCGGGATCTCGGGTGGCGTGCTGGTCGGTGCAGGTCAGGGGCGCTGACGGCGTCGCGAAGGGTGGCTCCCGCCTGGCCCGGCGGCGCTCGATCCCGGCGGCACAGTAGCGTTACGTTGATATGGCATGTACGCTGCGTGTCGCTGGTTGAACACCATGCGGGCCTGGTCGCCACTCCGTGGGGGGAGTCACGTCCAGGCCCGGTCGCCGGCCAGGCCTCGGTTGGGCTCGTGGGGGAGCTTCAGCCGAGGCCGTCGGTGGCTGTCATTGTTATGCCCGCCCTGACGGTGTTTCAGTCATGACGAGGCGCGAAGGTTTCGGCGGAGGGGAACTTTTTTGCGATTGCCGTCGGACCAGCGCCCATGCGGGGCCGCGGCCTGCGGTTCCTCAGGGGAACAGCGCCGTGGCGATGGCACTTTCCACGGACGGTCTCCTCCTGGCGGGTGGGTTCGACGGTCATCGTGACGCTGGCGGCGCGTCCGTCGTCGGTGGCGGCGCTCCAGGTCTCGAAGCCGGGGACGGCGCCGTTGTGGTACCAGGCGGTCCTGCCGCACGGCAGCCGTGTGCTCATGATCCCCAGTCCGTGGCCGTAACCGGGCTTGCTCGGGCGGACGGTGGTGCGCATCTGCTTGCGGGGCCCTTGAGGAGCCGACCGCGCAGGAGCTCGGAGAAGAAAGAACGGGCGAGGTCGGAGCCGGTGGAGACCATCGCACCTCCCGCCCAGGATGTTCGCCGCCGGGGACGAGCTCGACGGTCGGGCTCGGGTCCCAGGTCCTACGGCGCCGTACTCCTGTGGACGTGCACGTACCGCTGGAACCAAGAGCCCACGCCCCCCGGTGGGTTGGGGCGTGGGCCGGCGAGGGGCGGGTCGTCGGGTCAGGGCTCGAGGCGGATGCGGACGCGGCGGTTCTGGCGGCCCTTGTTCTCCACCTTGGTGACGGTGATGCGGCCGATCTGGCCGGTGGAGGCGACGTGGGTGCCGCCGTCGGCCTGGGCGTCGAGGCCGACGATGTCGACCACGCGGACCTCGGGCATGTCCGGCGGCGCCTTGAACTGGGTGCGCACGAGGTCCGGGATGGCCTCGGCCTCCTCCTTGGGCAGGGTCCGGACCACGATCTTGCGGTCGGCCGAGATCTCCGCGTTGACGGCGTCCTCCAGAGCCTGCTTGAAGCCCGGCGGGACCTCGGGCAGGTTGAAGTCCATCCGGGCCTCGCCCGGCTCCATGTTGTTGCCCGTCACCAGGGCGCCGAAGTCCCGGAAGACGGTGCCGCACAGGACGTGGAGCCCGGAGTGGGTGCGCATCAGGGAGCTGCGCCGCTGGTCGTCGAGGGCGCCGGTGACGGTGGTGCCAGCGGGCGGGACGGGGTCGCCCGGGGCCGGCAGCAGGTAGAGGTCGTCGCCCTTGCGGGTGCCGATGATCGAGGTCTGCACGCCCTGCCAGATCAGCACGCCGTGGTCCGGCGGCTGGCCGCCGCCACCGGGGTAGAAGGCCGAGCGGTCCAGGACGATCCCGGCCTCGGGATCGGCCGGATCCGACCACAGGACCGTGCAGTCCCATTCCCTCAGCGTGACGTCTTCCCAGTCCAGCCGGTACGTGCGGCCGTGGTGGTCGATTCCCATGGGCAGTTGGAGCCGCGGCCGCCCGAC
This sequence comes from Kitasatospora sp. NPDC048722, assembly GCF_040650235.1. NCBI lineage: Bacteria > Bacillati > Actinomycetota > Actinomycetes > Kitasatosporales > Streptomycetaceae > Kitasatospora > Kitasatospora sp. NPDC048722. The sequence continues at coordinate 75,763 of NZ_JBEZGX010000025.1, read as the reverse complement.
CGGGCCCGTCGGCTCCCTCTCCTTTCCGGTGACACTGCGGTAGTTCTGCGGTACGCGTGGCGATCCCCGCGCGCGGACCTGCCCGAAACCGCCTGTACGGCCGCGCGTCGCCAGTCGCTCCGAGCATACGCGGTCCGTCGTCGGACACGTGACGCTACGTCAACTCATCAGCCGGAGCAGCGCGGCGGTCGCGGCACCGAGCGCCACCACGAGGAGGAAGGGCGCCCGAAGGAGCGCGGCCACCACCGCGACGCCGAAGCCGGCCGCGCGGGCGTCCAGGACGAGGCCGTGGCCGCGGCTGAAGGTCTGCACGGCGACCAGTGCCGCGAGCAGGGCGACGGGCAGCAGCGCCGAGATCTCCTGGACCCGCCGCCGCTTGAGCACCGACTCCGGCACGCACAGGCCGGCCAGCTTGAGCAGGTAGACGCCGAGGCTGCCGAGCAGGATCGCGGTCCACATCAGCGGCTCTCCTTCCGCAGCGCGAGGCCGGCGACGCCGGCGACCAGGCCGGCGAGCAGCACCGGCACCCCGACGGGCAGGAACGGCACCCCGGCGAGCGCGACGGCGGCCGCCGCCACGGCCACCGCCCAGAACCGCCGTTCGCGCAGCCGGGGCATCAGCAGGGCGACGAACGCCGCGGGCGACGCGACGTCCAGGCCGAGCGCCTCCGGATCGGGCAGGACCTTCGCGCCGAGGGCGCCGGCGAGCGTGGCGATGTTCCAGCAGACGAAGACGGCCGCGCCGGTGGCGTAGAAGGCCAGCCGCGCCTCGCGCTCGGTCCTGCGGCCCATGGACATCGCCGAGCTCTCGTCGAGCACCAGCTGCGCGGTGGCCACCCGCCGCAGGCCACCGACCTGCAGGAGGGCGGAGAGGTTCAGCCCGTAGAGGCTGTTGCGCACGCCCAGCAGGGTCGCGGTCGCCGCGCCGGTGAGGGCCGCGCCGCCGGCGCCGAGGACGCCGATCACTGCGAACTGCGAGGCGCCGGAGAACATCAGGAGGGACAGCACGCAGCTCTGCACCACCGAGAAGCCGGCGACGACGGCCAGGGCGCCGAAGGACAGGCCCAGGGCGCCGACCGCGAGCCCGACGCCCACCGCGTCCCGCAGCACGGCGGCTCTCTGCCGCGGCCAGCTGTCGGCGGTGGGTACCGGGCTCGCGGTGGGTTGCGCTTTGGTCATGGGTTCCGCTCTCGCAGCACGATCGTCAGTTCGTCGTGCGCCTTGGCGCACAACTCAGCGGCCGCGTCGGGGGTTTCGCCCTCGGCGATGACGTAGCCGAGCCGATGGTATGCGTTCTTGGCGGGCTCCACCCGCTGTTCCGGGCGAGCCGTGACGGTGACATGGCGGATGCCTTCGACGGCCTGCGCCGCCTCGGTCCCGGAGACGTGCGAGAAGGTGCCCTCGCGCTCGACGAGCAGGAAGCGGATGGCGGCGGCCCGGGTGGGGGCGCGGTCCAGCCGGGGCGGGCGGCCGAGGGCGGCGCGGACCTGCTCCTCGAGCAGGTTGATCCCGGTGGAGAGCCGGACGAGCTCGGGGATCATCCCGCCCGCGAGGCGGCCGTTCACCTCGATGACGGCCGCGCCCTCCGGGGTGAGCCGGACCTCGGTGTGGGCGGCGCCGTTGGTCAGCCCGACCGCCCGCACGGCCCGCCGGGCGGCCCCGGTCAGGTCGTCCGCGACGTGCGGCGGCACGGCGGCCGGGAAGACGTGGCCGTGCTCGACGAAGTGCGGCGGGCCGCCGAGGTGCTTCTGAGTGATCCCGACGCAGCGCACCTCGCCCGCCCAGCTGAACGTCTCGACGCTGAACTCCGGTCCGTCCAGGTACTCCTCGACGAGCACCGTGCCGGCGGTGGCCTGGCCGCGGACGTTGACCGTCTCGGCGAGGATCACCCGGCTCTGCGCGACCGCCTGTTCGGTCGTCGAACAGAGCAGCACGTTGTTGGAGCCGCTGTCGTCGGCGGGCTTGACCACGCAGGGCAGGCCGATCCGGGCCACCGCCTCCGGCACCTCCGCCGGGTCGGCCAGGATCGCGAACCGCGGCTGCCGGACACCGGCCTGCGCCAGGCGGGCCCGGGTGAGCGCCTTGTCGCGGCACGCGGCCATGCTCTCCACGGAGTTCCCGGGCAGGCCCAGGAGCGTGGTGAGTCCGGCCACCGCGGGGAGGTAGAAGTCGCTCGTGGTGGCGACCCCGGCGATCTCCTCCCGGCGCCAGGTGGCGCGGACGGTCTCGCGCAGTGCCGCGGCGGAGTTGGTGTCGCAGGTGACCACCTCGCAGCCGGTGTCGGCCACGCCCGGGTAGCGCTCGGGGGAGTTGGTGAGCAGGACCGGGGTGAGTCCGAGGTCCCGGGTGAGCCGCAGGGCGAGCATGCCGGTGCCGGTGGTGTTCGACTCGACGAAGAGCAGGCGCTGGCGGTCCGCGGAGCGTTCGATCTCCTCGGCGCGGGACCAGCGCTCGGCGACCTGGCTCGGGGTGATCGTGACCGGCGCGGTGGCGGGCACTTGCCGGTCCACCTGGTGCTCGGTCCAGTAGGCGTCGTCGTAGATGGTGCGGGTGTAGCGGTCCCCACGGTCGGGGAGGATGCCGACGATCTTCGTCCCCGGGGCTGCCCGGGCCGCCAGGTGGCGCAGCAACTGGTAGACGGACCCGGAGGTGTTGCCCGCGAAGATCTGCTGGTCGCGGGCGAGGTCGCGGGTCGCGGTGAAGGCCTCCAGGTCGTTGAGCCAGTGCACTTCGTCGATCAGCCGGCGGTCGAGGTTGCCCGGCATCAGGCTGTTGCCGAGGCCGCTCTGCTTGCGTCCGGGCCGGTCGGGCTGGCCGAACAGGACGCTGCCGACGGAGTCCACCCCGACGACCCGCAGCTCGGGCAGGGTGGTCCGCAACTGCCGCGCCGTGCCGCAGAGCGAGCCGCCGCTGCCGACCGAGCCGACCAGCACGTCGAACCCGCCCAGGTCGTCGAGCAGTTCGGCGGCCAGGGCGCGGTAGCCGGCCGGGTTGTCGGGGTTTCCGTACTGGTCCGGCCAGAACGCGCCGGGGAGTTCGGCGCGCAACTGGGCCAGGAGCTCCAGGCGGGCGCCCTGCCAGCCCGTCCCGGTCATGGCCTCGACGATGTGGACCTCGCACCCGAGGGAGCGCAGTTTGGCGAGGGTGATCTCGTCGATGCGCGGGTCGGTGACGATGTGGACGGGGTGGCCGAGCGCGCGGCCGACGAGGGCCACGCCGAGGGCCATCGTCCCCGAGGAACTCTCGACGATCGCGGCGCCGTCGGACAGGGCGCCGGTCCGTTTGGCGGTCAGGATGATGTTGCGGGCGACCCGGTCCTTCATGCCGAAGAGGTTCTGGCACTCCAGCTTGGCAAAGACCTCCACGCCGGCGGGTGCGTCGAGGCGCAGCCGGACGAGCGGGGTGTGGCCTATCGCGTCGACAACACTGTCAAAGAGCACAGTCTCCTCCGATGGAGCCGGCGTGGTGGACAGAGGGGTGCGGGGTGTCGTAGTCGGCCTTGCCGAGCGTGCGGTGGACCTCGACCGCGCCCGGGAGGCGGGCGCAGCGGGCGAGGACCTGTTCGAGCCGCTGCGGGTCGGTGCCGTGTTCGCCGAGGAGGATGCCGAGGACGGTGCCGCTGTGGGCGACGACCAGGCCGAGGCCGTCGTGGTCGCGGCAGATCCGGTGCAGCTCCTCGAAGTCCGGGCGGGGGAGCCGGCGGGTGTGCAGTTCGGCGCTGCGGGTGGCGACCTCGCCGATCGTGGCGAGGTCGCCTGAGCCCACGGCGGTGCTCAGGGTGTCGAGCAGGTCGCGGTACTCGCGGCGTTCGCGCAGGGTCGGCGCCGTGACGGTCCGGTTGAATCCGACGGTGTCGACCGTGCCCCCGGGGTCGTGGGCCACGACGGTGAGCGGGGGCAGGAAGCCGAGCCGCTCGCGCAGGCGCACCTCGCGGTGGTAGTAGCTGACGACGCCCGCGTACATGACGCCGTCGGACGGCTCGATCCCGCGCAGGAAGTACTCGATCTCGGGTTCGGTGAGCGTGATCCCCAGGGCGTCGGCCACGGCGCGGGCGGTGGCGACGAGGTCGGCCGAGGAACTGGCCAGGCCCTTGCCCTCGGGTATCGCGGTGTCGAGCTCCAGGGTGCCGCCGCCGATGTACCCGTGGGCGCGCAGGATCCGGGTGGCGAGCCGTCGGGACTTGTGCTTCCAGGCGGGTGTGACCGTGATCTCGTCGGTGGTCGTGGTGGCCCGGAAGACGGCCGTCGACCAGGCGTCGATGGGCAGGGTCACCAGGAACCGGCGCTGGCGTTCCAGCAGCATCCCCTGCAGCAGTTCCCCGAAGGTGCCGTTGGCGACCCCGATGCCCGCTTCCTTCCGTATGAACATGGTGGTTTCCTCGTTGACCGTCATCGGCCGTCGGTGGGTGTCCATGATCGTCCGTCGCCGTGCGGCGCCGGGCGTTGCCGTGTCCCGCCGGCGGTTCAGGCGGACGTGAGGCCCAGCAGGCGGTCCGACTCTGCCCCGGCCTCGCGGATCCGGCGGCGCCGGGCGTCCCAGGCGGCCTGGATCCCGTCGTAGCGGTCGGACTGGTCGGTGAGCATCGCGCGGACCTCGTCCGGCCGGGTCGACCCGGCGGAGACCTTGCGCCCGATGCTCGCGTCGGTGTCGAAGGCGGTCGCGAGCAGGCGCTGCGGCTCGGGGATCTCGAAGCCGTGCTCCTTCGCGACCTTCCGCAGGAGGTCGGGCCGGACGTCCTGCGGGGACGCGCCCTGCTCGACGGCGGCCAGGACGTAGCCACCGGCCACCACCTGGGCCGTCCGCCACGGGACGCCCGCGTCGAGGGTGAGCAGGTTGGCGAGGGTGAACCCGCCGAGGAACTCGCGCTCGCAGGCCTGGCGCATGCGGTCGGCGCGGAACTCCAGGTTGTCCAGGACGGCGGTGGCGAGGGTCAACGCGCTGCGGGCGGTGCGGAACGCCGTCAGGACGTTGGCCCCGGCCTCCTTGGAGACCTCGACCGAGTTCGAGTACGGGGTGTTCCGCTGGCCCGTCAGGGTGTCCACGTGGAAGGCGGCGAGGTGGGCCGTCTTGCCGCGGATCCGTTCGAGGAGCGGGAAGTTCTTCTTCTGCGGCATCGCCGAGGAGATCCCGGCGTAGGCGTCCGGGAGGTCGATGAAGCCGTACTCGCTGCTGCCCCAGGAGATCAGGTCGGTGGTGAAGCGGCTCAGCACCACGCCGAACAGCGACAGTTCGCCGGTGATGCGCAGCGCCCAGTCCCGGGAGGCGACCGCCACGAGGGCGTGCGGGCGCGGGCCGGCGAAGCCGAGCAGCCGGGCGGCGCGGTCACGGTCCCACGGGAGCTCCTGACCGGCCATCGCGCCCGCGCCCAGCGGGCACAGGTCGATCTCGTCGTAGGCCGTGAGGAGCCGGCGGGCCGCCAGCAGCACCTCCTCGCCGACGGCGGCGAGGTAGTAGCCGGGGGTGATGACCTGTGCGGCCTGGGCGTGGGTGTACCCGGGCATGAGCAGCTCGGTGGTCTCCCCGGCCAGGCGGTGGGCGGAGCGGCCGAGGGCGAGCAGGGCGTCGGCGGTGAGCGCCAGCTGGTGCCGGGCGAACATCACCTGGGCGCAGGCCTGGAGGTCGTTGCGGCTGCGGTCGACGTGCCAGGCCGGGACGGGAGCGGGCAGCCGGCCGTCGACGTGCCGCTCCAGCGCGAACGCGATGTCCGACATGTTGTGCTCGGGATCGGCGGAGAGCGTCGTCGCCGTGACGCCGTGCAGCGCCTTGCCGATCAGCTCGGCCTGCCCGGCGTCGATCAGGCCCATCCGCAGGTACTCCAGGGCGAGCACCTTCTCGACCGCCAGGTACCAGGGGAGGAGGTGCTCCAGCTCGAACTCGAACTGCGGGGCGAGGACTTCCTCGTGCAGCAGGGTGTGCGGGTTCGCGGTGATCCTTCCGGTCAGGGGAGCCGCCACGGGTCACAGACCTTTCTTGCGGATGGTGAAGGCCAGGCTCTCGTGCTCGTGGAAGTAGGGCCGGTAGCCGGCGTGCGGGGGCTCCATCCAGCGCAGCAGCTCCACCGCGGCGACCTCGTCGGCGAGCCCGGCGTCGGCGAGGTAGGCGTCCAGGTCGGGGCGGTCGAAGAAGCGGCAGTAGAAGTCGGCGTGGTCCAGGTACTCCTTCGGCCGCACCTCCTTCATGCCGGGGTCGCCGACCTGACAGTCGTTCATCGTCCACATGTTCGCGACGATGTGCCCGCCGGGGCGGCAGATCCGGTACAGCTCCTGGAGCGCCTTGACGGGCTCGGTGAGGTGGCCGAGGAGGTCCCAGCAGAAGATCCCGTCGACGGAGTCGTCGGGCAGCCCGGTGGCGAAGGCGTCGGTCACCTTGAAGACGACGTTGTCGGCGTTGGCCTTGGCCACCACCCGGCGGGCGATCCCCATCGCGTTGCGGGAGGTGTCGCCGCCGAGGACGACGGTGGCCGCCTGGGCGAGCGGTGGCAGGTTGCGGCCGTCGCCGCACGGCAGGTCCAGGACCACGAAGGCGTCGTGGTCGGCGAACAGCTTGGCCGCGTTCACGACGTAGGGCACCGGCGGGTCGCCCCAGAGGTTGGTGTGGCCGTCCTCCAGCCGGTAGGCGTCGTTCCACTGGCCCTTGGCGAGTTCGTCCTGCTCGTTGGCGGCGCCGGGGCGGCCGGCGGTGGTGTCGGTGGTCACTGGGCGGTCCTCTCGTTGTCCAGGGCGAAGAGCTCCGCGACGCAGCGGTGGGCGTCGACGAAGGCGCGCGAGTATCCGGGGGTCGGAACGAGGTGGTTGTAGAAGGTGGCGCCCTCGCACAGGGGCCCGATCAGCCAGAGCCGCGGGTCGCTCACGCCGGCGGCGTCGACCGGGTGCAGCGAGGCGTCGACGTCGGCGCCCTGCACGGCGGTGCTGTCCGGGAGCAGGCGGCGGATCCGGCCGTTCTCGTGGAGGGAGCGGATCAGCGGGCTGGCGGAGGAGTCCACGGCGGGCCAGGGCGAGTTTCCCGCGCAGAGCCAGTCGACGTCCTCCCGGTGCGGGGTCGCCAGGCGGGTCGAGGCGAGGGTCCAGCGGCCGCCGTCGTCGTTCCAGTGCAGCGACGGGGCCGCGCCGAACGGCGTGCGCACGACCCGCGCCTCGATGAGGGCGAGGAGTTCGGCGTGCCGCTCCTTCTGGGGGCCCACCACCGCGCGGTTGAACAGCGGCACGGTGGTGCGCAGGAACCGGTCGAGGGAGGCGCTGGTCAAGCCGCCGAAGTTGACGGCGTCGCGCAGGGTGTCGCGGACCTCGCGGACCGCCTCCAGGGCCGCCTTCAGGGGGCTGTGGTCCAGCCCGCGTTCGGCCTCGACGAGATCGTGGCGAATCGTTTCCGTCAGCCAGTGCTGATAGCCGGCGCTGTCGTGCAGCTCCATGGCCGCCGAGTCGTCCCAGGCCTTCAACGGGTCGAAGGGGCCGTGCAGTTGGTCGAGCAGGTCGAGCGTCGCGGGGAGCTTGTCCGTGTTCGCCGCCGCGGTGAGCTCGGCGGCGAGCGCCGCCTCGGCGTCGGCGCCGCCCTCGACCAGGGCGCGGCACCGGTGGTAGGCGATCCGCATCTCGGTGAGCAGCAGCGGGAACAGGCAGTCGTCGAAGTCGAGGGGCCCGGCCTCGCGGAACTCGGCCACCGTCGCCCGGGTGAGGACGAGCGGCTGGAAGCGGCTGTTCATTCGCATGCGGTGCGGGCGGGCCCGGAAAGGAACTCCGGAGCGGGAATAGAGGAGCAATTCCGGTTCGGAGCCGCCGGGACGATAACGCAGCCGCCCGCCGTCCCGGACGAACCGGCCGCCGCGGCCCACCGTCAATGCGGCGATGACGTCCATGGCCGACAGGCCGAAACCGGCGACCGCCACCGAATCCTCCGGCTGGATCGCGGCGAGTTTGTCGGGAAGCGGGTACGGGTCGCCGATGTGCCGGGCGGCGGCCGACGGGAATTCGGCCGCGATCGGCGGGGAATTCTCCCGGTTGGGGACGTGACCGACGGTCAGGAAGGCGTAATCGGTGCCGACCGTGGAACCGTCGGCCAGGCCGATCCGGACGCCCGAGCCGGGATCCGAGACCAGCGAGGTCGCCCGGGAGCGGTGGACGTTCACGCTCATCCAGGACGGGGTCCGCTCCCGCAGGCGGGCGAGGAACCACTGCAGGTACTCGCCCAGCACCCGCCTGGGCAGGAAGTCGTTCGGCCGGATCGGACGGCCGGTGCGGCCCACCGTGTGCCCGTCCCCGGCGATCATCAGACCGCGCTCGGTCACCCACTCGTACAGGCTCGGGCCGGGCTCGCCCGCGTACGCCCCGACCGCGTCCCGGTCGGGGAACATCGATATCTCGCCGCACAAGGTATTCAGCAGTAAGTAGTCGGGTTGTGAGACGGAATGGAGTCCCTCGCCCTCGGATAAGGGGTCGATGAGCTCCACGCGTAACCGGCCGGGTGGTGCGCCGGGCTTTCCGGTCCTGGGTGCCAGGGTGACGATCCGCTCAAGGATGCTGCACCCGCGAGAACCCATGCCGATGATGGCTATTGAATACTCCGATGCCACGTGAAAACCCCCGGAGACATGAGAAGTCGATGAGATCGACGGCGGCCACGCTACGCGACCGACAACCCAAAGTCCATACTCCGATTACGACTTGTCCATACAGGAGAGTCTGTAGTCGATCAGTGTGACGTGTGGTGCTTCGATCAATTCGTGGGCTGTGTGCTGTCCGGGAGGATCCTGAGGCGATTTCCGTGCCGGGGTGCACTCGCGCTCCGTCCGGTTCCCGCCAGCGCGTCGGACCACCGGAACGGTCGCCTCCGGTGGGTATCCTGCCGGGGACCGCCCGACACCGGAACGCGCCTGGAGCACGTGATGGCAGCGCTGCAGACCGGCACCCTGGACGTCCCCGGGGCGCGCCTGCACTACGAGCTCAGAGGCACCGGAGCACTGCTCCTGCTGGTGCCCGGCGGCGCCTCGGACGCTGCGGTCTTCGAACCGCTGGCCGAACAACTCGCCGCCCGCTACCGGGTGCTGAGCTATGACCCGCGCGGAATCTCCCGCAGCGCGCTCCACGGGCCGCCGGTCGACCAGCGGGTCGACGTCCAGGCGCAGGACGCGCTCCGGCTGCTCGACCTGCACGCCGTGGGCGACGAACCGGTGCTCGCCCTGGGGAGCTGCGCCGGCGCGCTCGTGGCCCTCGAACTGCTGCGGACGAACCCCGACCGCGTGGTGGCGGTGGTCGCCCACGAGCCCCCGGCGATGCGGCTGTTGCCGGACAGCGAGGCGCAGGTCGCCTTCTTCGAGGGGGTGTACGAGACCTACCGGCGGGACGGCGTCGCGGCGGCGATGCTGAGCCTCGCGAGCGCCTTCGGCGGACGGCCGGCGCCCGCGCTGCCCCAAGTGCGGGACAACAACGAGTTCTTCCTGGCCCACGTCATGCGCCCGACGACCGCGTTCCCCGTGGACGTCGCCGCACTGAGCGGGCTCGCCGACCGGATCGCGCCGGCCGGCGGCCTGGAGTCGCGCGGCTACCTGATCCACCGTCCGGTCGCCGGGCTCGCCGCCCTCCTCCGCCGCGACCTGGCGCTCTTCCCGGGTGGCCATGCCGGGTACGCCAAGCACCCGGAGGAGTTCGCGCGGCAGTTGGGTGCGGTGCTGGACGGGCTTCCGGCCGGGTCCGCGGCGGTGCCGGTGGGCCTGGAGGGGGCGTCGTGAGACTCGTGATGGGGGCGCAGAACTGCGGGTTCGGGCCGGCGGCCGAACTCGTCGCGGTCTCGCGCGCGTTGAGCGGTCATGAGCGGATCTTCGTCGGGGACGGCGTGGCCGCCGAGTTCGCGCACTGCAATCCGGACGCCTTCGACGAGATCCGCTCACCGGCACCGCGCGACGCGGACCTGCGCCGGCTGCTGGACGGCTGCGACCGCGTGGTGTCCGTGATGGACGCCGACCTCGTGCTGCACGGCGTGCTGGCGGACCGGCCGGTGGTCCTGCTGGACAGCCTGTTCGCGTTCTGGCGCCTGGAGCGGCCGTTGGCGGAGATCCTGGGGCTCTGCGAGACGCTTCCGCGGTCCGGGTTCGGGGCGGCGGACGGGCACCTCGGTGAACTCTCCCCGCACGAGCGCGTGGTGGCCGCCCATCTGCTGGCCACCCACGGGCTGGTGCAGAACTTCCCCGGCGTGCGGCAGCGGATCGCGGAGTTCGCCGCCCTCGGGGTCGGGCGGGTGCCCCGGACGACCGGTGCGCTGGTCGATCACGACGGGCTGCGGGCGGCGGCGAGCGCGGAGCCGGCCGCGCCGGAGTACGACCTGCTGGTCAACCTCGGCGGATTCCGCAACTTCCTGCTCGACTTCGACGAGCACAACGACTACCTGCTGCTGATCGAGCGCTGGCTGCCCGACCTGCTGCGCGACTGGCCCCGGTTCCGCCGCGTCCTGGTCTGCGGCGGGCCGTTCGGCGGCCGGCGGGCGCGCACGGTGACGGTGGACGGCCGACGGGCGGACTGTCGGCTGGTGCCGCAGCGCGAGCTGCTCCGGCACGTCGCCTCCACCCCGCACTACCTGCTCACCCCCGGCCTGACCGCCCTCCACGAGGCCCTGGCGCTCGGCCGCCTCCCGCTCGCGCTGCCCGAGCAGCACTACGCGCACCTCTTCACCGTCCGCCGGCTGGAGCGGACCCTGTTCGCCAAGACCGCCGTCGGCCTGGCCGACCTGCTGCCCGACCGCCCGGTCCCGGAGGACGATTTCGCGGGGACGGCGGCGCTGGTCGACGTGGCCGGGCGGATCCGCCGCGACGACGGGCACTACGCCCGGTTCCGCCGCTGCCTGAACGAGCGGATCGAGCAGTACCTGGCGCTCGGGACGGCAGAGCGGCGTTCGGCCGTCGAGGAGTTGCGCGCGGCCATGGACGGACCGCCGCTGGGCGAGGCGCTCGCGGAGGTGCTCCGGTAAGGGGTGCCTGATCGTGCCGGCCCGACGGCTCCTCCGCGACGACCTCAATCCCTCGGGACGCGCCGGGCCCCGGGCGCGTCCCCGGGCCGACGATCAGATGACGTCGGCCAGGTCCCGCAGCAGCCGGGCCTTCGCCCGTGCGCCGACGATGCTGCGCAGGGGCTCGCCGTTGCGGAAGAGCACCATCGTCGGCATGGAGAGGATCGAGTAGGCCGCCTGGGACTCGGGGTTGGTGTCGACGTCCAGCTGGACGACCTTGAGCTGCCCCGCCTTCTCCTGGGCGATCTCCGCGAGCGCCGGTGCGACCATCCGGCACGGCGGGCACCAGTCGGCGGTGAACTTCACCAGGACGGGCACGTCGGCCGCGAGCACCTCGGCGGCGAAGCTCGCGTCCGTCACGGCCGGAAGTTCCGTTCCCGTCATTTCAACTCTCCTTCATCTGGGCGTGGTTGGCGGACAACTCGCAGTGCGGCTCGGGGCCGCCCGGATGGTCGGCCCCGACCCGGAGCTCGGCGCGGGCCAGCTGGGCGGCGACCCGGTCGCGCACCTCGTGCAGCCTGGCCAGGCACTCGTCCAGCTCGGCGAGCCGGCTGCGGTAGACGTCCAGCGATGCGGGGCAGGAGTCGCCCTCCGGGTGCCCGGCCTGGAGGCACTCGACGAACGGGCGGGTCTGCTCCAGGTCGAAGCCGAAGTCCTGGAGCGTCCGGATCTGCCGCAGGAGCCGCAGGTCCTCCTCGTCGTACGCCCGGTATCCGTTGCCGGTTCGCCGGGCGGGCAGCAGCCCACGCGACTCGTAGTACCGAAGGGTGCGGGTGGTCGTCCCCGCCTGTGCCGCCAGTTCGCCGATCCGCATGAGGAGAACGCTAGACCTTGACGCCGACGTCAAGGCCAGCGGTGCTGTTCGGACCGGCGGGACGGGTGGGCCCGGAGTCCATCGCGCGCTACGCTGCCACGGCACTCGTGGACGGGGGAGGGGCGACGATGGCGCGCACGTACGAAGAGCCCTGGTACGCCACCGGGCTGAGGGCCGGGCTGGAGCTGGTCGGGTGGGTCGGGCTGCCGATCGCGCTGTGGCCGCACTCGGTGCTGCTGGCGATCGGGGTGGACGTCGTGCTGATCGGCGTGCCGGCCGTTCTGCATACGCCCGGGGACAAGCCGGCGACGGTCGTCGCGGTGCCGGGGTGGGTCACGGTCCTGATGGTGCTCGCGGAGCTGGCGGGGGCCGTCGCCGCTGCCTGGCTGCTGTTTCCGGTGTGGGCGGCGGTGCTCGTCTCCGTCCTCGCGCTCGCCTGTTGCGTCACCGAACTGCCCCGCTGGCGGTGGCTGTCGACGCTCAGGCCGCCCGGCGGGCGCGTTCGGTGACGGTGCGGGCCGTCCGGCCGAGGACCACCGGGTGGAACGGCGCGACCGACCACCGGTAGACGTGCCCGGCCACGCCGTGCGGGTGGAACAGCACGCGCTGCCGGTACCGGGTGCCGTGGTCCCCGTCCGGGGTGACGGAGAGCTCCAGCCAGGCCAGGCAGGGGAGCCGCCGCTCGGCGCGCAGCCGGGTCAGGCGGCCCGGTTCGATCTCCTCGACCCGCCAGGAGTTCTCCTCCGGTCGGGCCGGCGCTTGGTTGTCAGTCCAGGCCCCGGGCGTGCCGCAGCCGCGCGGTGAGGGTGTCGGGGTCGATGATCGGCGCCGGGTAGTCGGGGGCGAGGAGCCAGGGGCGGTGGATGGTGGCCCCGGGGAGGTGGGCGAGTTCGGGCACCCAACGGCGGACGTACGTCCCGTCGGGGTCGTAGCGGTCGGCCTGGCGCAGCGGGTTGAGGACCCGGTTGGGGCGGGTGTCGGTGCCGGTGCCCGCGACCCACTGCCAGTTGAGCTGGTTGTTGGCCACGTCGCCGTCGACGAGAAGGGAGAGGAAGTGGGCGGCCCCGATGCGCCAGTCCAGATAGAGGCTCTTCGCGAGGAAGCTCGCCGTCAGCAGCCGGCCGCGGTTGTGCATCCAGCCCTCGTGGGCGAGCTGGCGCATCGCGGCGTCGATGATCGGGTAGCCGGTGCGGCCCGTGCGCCACGCCTCGGCCTCGCCGTCGTCGTGGTGCCAGTGGTCGTCCTTGGTGCGGTAGTCCCGCCGGGCGGCCTCGGGACGGGCGGCGAGTACCTGGTGGTGGAAGTCCCGCCAGGCGAGCTGCCGGACGAAGGCCTGGGCTCCGTCGCCGCCGTGCTGCCGGGCGCGGACGGCGAGTTCGGTGGGGGACAGGCAGCCGAAGTGCAGGTAGGGGGAGAGGCGCGACGTGGCGTCGGCGGCGAGGTCGTCGTGGACGTCGGCGTACGCGTCGACGTCCCAGCGGCGCCGGACCTCGCGGGCGGCCGTCTCCCCTCCGCGCGGCAGGGCGGGCGAGGACGGGCGCGCGATCGGCAGGTCCTCGCTGCCGATGCCGTCCGGCGTGTCGAGCTTCCGGGGTGCTCCCAGGACCGTCCGCCAGGGGGACTCCTGCCAGACGCGGTGGTACGGGGTGAAGATCGCGTAGTGGTCGCGGTTCGCCGGGGTGAGCCGGCCCGCTCCGACGACCGTCAGCGAGGCGTCGTGGACGTGCAGGCGGTCGCCGAAGTGCTTGCGCAGCGCGGCCTCGCGCCGTCGGGCGTAGGCGCTGGCCCCGGCGGCGAGGTGGACCGTGGTCGCGGCGGCTTCGGCGGCGACGCGCGCCGCCTGCTCGGCGGTGTCCCCGCGGCGGAGCACGAGCCGGGAGCCGGTGCGCCGCAGCGAGGCGTCCAGGTCGGCGAGGCAGTCGGCGAGGAACGCCAGCCGGTTGGGAGCCGCGAAACCGGCGGCCTCGACGGCAGGGTCGAGGACGAACAGCGGCACGACCTCGTCGCCCGCGGCGCGGGCGGCGTGCAGGACGGGGTTGTCGTGCAGGCGCAGGTCCTGGGTGAACAGGGCGATGGAGACGGTCACGGGTGGGGCCTCGCAGGTGGTGCGGTCGGGGTTCTCGGGTCCCGGCGCGGCGGCAGCGGCACGAACCCGCTGGTGCGGGCCGCGTACTCGGCCCAGCCGGGGCGTTCGGCGGCGAGTTGGCGCTCCAGCATCGGCTTCCCGCTGCCGAACGCCAGCAACCAGGTCATCAGGACGGGGCTGAGGACGAACGCCCATCCGACGGGCGTGTCGGCGACGAGCAGGAAGACGCCCCACCAGACGCAGGCGTCGCCGAAGTAGTTGGGGTGGCGGGTGTAGCGCCACAGGCCGCGGTCCATGATCCGGCCCCGGTTGGCGGGATCGGCCTTGAAGCGGGTGAGCTGCCGGTCGCCGACCGCCTCGAAGGCCAGACCGACGGTCCACAGCCCGACCCCGGCCCAGGCGAGCGCGCCGGGCGGAGACTGCACGTACTGCGCCGCCTGGACGGGCAGCGAGACGAACCAGACGATCGCGGCCTGGAGCAGGTACACCTTGCGCAGCGCGTACCGGACGCGGGCCGGGCCCTCGGGCACCCGGGCGAGCATGCGGGCGTAGCGCCGGTCCTCCGGCAGGCCCCGGGCGCGCCACCACAGGTGGGCGGAGAGCCGGACGCCCCACACCACGACGAGTACGGTGACGAGCACCCGCCGGCCGGGGTCGCCCTCGCCGTCCGACAGGAGGTAGCCGACGAGCGCGAGTTCGGCGAACGCCAGGCCCCACGCGACGTCGACCGCCCGGTGCCGCCCGGTGCGCACCCCGACGACGAACGTCGCGAGCATGATCGCGAGGACGGCGGCGGCGGTGACGGCGAGGTTGAGGGCGAACGCGCCGCCGTCCGGGACGGCCTGGCTCATGAGGGCGCCCCGCGGGTGAGGAGGATCTGGTGGACGTCCAGGTAGCCGGTGCGGAACCCGGCCTCGGAGTGCGCGAGGTACAGCTCCCAGGTGCGCCGGAACACGTCGTCGAAGCCGAGTGCCGCGACCTGGCCGGCGTGCGCGGTGAACCGCTCGCGCCACAGCCGCAGCGTCTCGGCGTAGTGCGGCCCGTACGCGTCGGCCGCGCGCACGCGCAGGGCGGTGTGCCGGGCGGCGGTCTCGGAGATCGCCCGCAGGGACGGGATCAGGCCGCCCGGGAAGACGTACTTGAGGATCCACGTGTAGGTGCGGCTGCTCGCCGTCATCCGGTCGTGCGGCATGGTGATCGCCTGGAGGGCGACGCGTCCGCCGGGCGCGAGGACCCGGTCGAGGGTGCGGAAGTAGTCCGGCCAGAACGGCCGTCCCACGGCCTCGATCATCTCCGCGCTGACCACGGCGTCGTACGCGCCCTCGGCGGCGCGGTAGTCGCGGAGCCGCACCTCGGCCCGTCCTCCGTACCCGGCGTCGGCGATCCGGCGTCGGGCGAGGGCGAGCTGCTCCTCGGACAGCGTGAGGCTGACCACCCGGGCGCCGCGCGAAGCCGCGCGCACCGCCAGTTCGCCCCAGCCGGTGCCGATCTCCAGCAGCCGGGTGCCGGGGCCGACGCCGGCGAGGTCGAGCAGCCGGTCGATCTTGCGGTGCTGGGCGGCGGGCAGGCCGTCCCAGGTCGCGAGCGGCGCCCGGCCGGGGCCGGTCGGGAAGAGCGCCGACGAGTAGGTCATCGTCGGGTCGAGGAAGAGCGCGAAGAGGTCGTTCGACAGGTCGTAGTGGCGCGGGATGTTGCGCCGGGCGCCCTCGACCGTGGGCGACTCGGCGGCCGGCGGGCGCTGGACGTACAGCCGGCGCAGCCAGCGCGTGCCGGCCGGGACGAGGGTCTGCGGGGCGGCGGCGAGCGCGGTGAGCAGCGCGGTCAGGTCGGGGCTGTCCCAGTCGCCGGCCTGGTAGGCCTCGCCGAAGCCGATCAGGCCGCTCTCGCCGACGCGGTGGAGGAACGCCTGCGGGTGGTGCAGCCGCAGCACGGGGGCGCCGGGTGCGGCGGGGCGCAGGACGCGCCCGCCGGGGAGTTCGACGCGCAGGCCGCGGCGGGCGGCGACCCGGCGCAGCAGCCGGCCGGCGACGGCGGCGCGCAGCGGCGCGTGCGGCACGCGGGCGACGTCGGGCCAGCGGGCGGGGTCGACGACCGGGGTCGGCGGGGTGGGTGGTGCCGACCGTGGGGCGGCCGGGGTGGTGGTCATGCGGAGGGCACCTCTTCCTCGGGTACGGGATGCCCGGCGGAGGGCCGGGCGGTGTCGGGGACGGGCCGGGGGTGGACGGGCAGGCCGCGCAGCCACAGCCGGATGCCCTGGTAGCGGATGTGCAGGCTCACGGCCTGGGTGGCGAACGGGTGCCGCAGGGCCGCCCGCAGCAGGGTGGCGGGGCTCGCCGGGTGTGCGGTGCCGCGCACGGTGGCGGTGAAGACGCGCCCGCCGGGGCGCTCCAGGTGGACGGCGAGGCGGAGGTGCTCGCCCGGCTCCGGCAGGGACATCCGGTAGCCGCCGTCGACCGGGAAGAACGGCGAGACGTGGAACTCCTTCGGCGTCCCGGCCCGGCCCTCGGTGTCCGGGCGCAGCAGGTAGCGGTGACGGCCGCCGTAGGTGTTGTGCACCTCGGCGACGGTGCAGAGCGGGCGCCCGGCCCCGTCGCGGCACCAGTACACGGTGAGCGGGTTGAACACGTACCCGAGCGACCGCGCCTGAGTGAGCATCAGCACCTGGCCGCGGCCGAGGTGCACCCCCCGGGCGGCGAGGTAGTCCTGGAGATCCTGCCGGATCGTCACGTTCCCCTCGCCGTCGTGGAGGTGGTGGTCGCGGGGCCGGAAGGAGGCCAGTGCCCCCAGCGGCCAGGGGAGCCGGGGGATCCGGTCGAGATCCACCAGCCACAGGTAGCCGCGGTGCCGGAAGGCGTGCCGCAGCGGGGACGTGCGCACGTGGGCGGTGCGCGTCTCGTACAGCACGGCGCCCCATGGGCCGGGCAGGCGCCGGACGTCGGCGTTCACGGTGCCTCCGCTCCGAGCAGGGTCCGGGCCGCGCGGACACCCGAGCGGCAGCCGTCCTCGTGGAATCCCCAGCCGTGGTACGCGCCGGCGAACGCGGTCCTGGCGGTGGCGAGTTCGGGCAGGCGGCGCTGGGCGGCGACGGTGCCGGCGGTGTAGATCGGGTGTTCGTAGACCGTGCGGGAGACCACCAGGTCCTCGGGGACGGCGTCCTGCTCGTCCTCGTTGAGCGTGACCAGGTAGTCGTCTCCGGTGTCCAGCCGCAGCAGCCGGTTGAGGTGGTAGCTCACCCGCACCCGGTCGGCCGGGCCGTCGCACGCGGGCATCCGGTAGTTCCACGAGGCCCGGGCCCAGCCGGCCTCCGGCAGGAGGGAGGAATCGCGGTGCAGGACGGTCGGGTTGCGCGTGTACCGGAAGGCGCTGAGGACCTCCAGTTCGGCGTCGGTGGGGTCGGTGAGCAGCCGCAGCGCCTGGTCGGCGTGGGTGGCGATCACGACCGCGTCGGCCCGGGTGCGCCGTCCGTCCGCGGTGACGACCGTGACGCCGCCCGGGTGGCGGCGCACCGCCCGGACGGGGGCCGACCGGTGCACGGCGCCCTGCCGTTCGGCGAGCTTCTCGGCGATCCGCTCGACGTACGTCCGGGACCCGCCGACGACCGTGCGCCAGGTCGGAGAGCCGTTCACGCTGAGCAGGCCGTGGTTGTCGAGGAACCTGAACAGGTAGCGGGCCGGGTAGTCGCCCGCGAGATCGGGCGCGCACGACCACACCGCCGAGACCACGGGCGTCATGAAGTGGCTCACGAAGTACGGCGAGAAGCCCTCGGTGGCGAGGAACTCCCGCAGGCTGGGGCCTTCGTCCCCGGGCCTCGCGAGCAGGCGGCGGGCCCGCCGGTGGAAGCGGGGCACCTCGGCCAGCATCCGCAGGTACCGGCCGCGCAGCGCGACCCCCGGCCGGGCCAGCAGACCGGCCGGGCCGCGCGCACCGGCGTACTCCAGGCCGCACCCGTCGCAGTGCACGGACATGCTCATGTCGCTGACTCGGGTGCGTACGCCGAGCTCGGCGAACAGCCGCACCAGGTGCGGGTAGGTGCGCTCGTTGTGCACCAGGAACCCGGTGTCCAGGGCCGCCGCGCGCCCGGCCGGCCCGACGGCCTCCTGCGTGTGAGCGTGCCCGCCGAGCCGCTCGTCCGCCTCGAACAGCTCGACCCGCACGCCCGCCCCGGACAGCTCGTACGCGGCGGTGAGCCCGGCCACGCCGGCGCCCACAACCACGGCGTGGCGCACGGGCGGTCCGCTCCGGGGGCGCGGGAGGGCTCCGGAGGTGGAGACGGTGTCGACTGTCGTCACGAAGGCCCCTCGGTTCGTCGGGGCCGCTGGTGCGGCCCGGGTGCTGTCTGCACCTGACCTTCGAAGCCGTCCGTGCGGCGGATTGGGTCGTGGCGCCGCCGATGTGCCGCGGCTCGTGCCGTCAGGGGACGAGGGCCTCCTCCAGGAGGTCGAGCGCGCCCGCGAGGGTGCGGGGGCTCGTGGTGCGGGCCGGCAGCCGGGAGCGGTCCCAGCCGGGACCGGCGACCAGCACCACCGCCCGGCCGCGGGAGCCGCGCGGCCCCCACGCGCTGTCGGTCACCTGCCGCACGAGCTGCCGGTCGGCCGTCCGCCGGTCCTGCGACCAGAGCATCACCGCACCCGGACCGATCCGCTGCACCGCGTCGAGCAGCGCCCGCGGCGGGACCGTCGACCCGAGCATCCGGAACGGCAGCGCCCGCGCGGTCAGCCCGGCCGCGGTGGCGTCCAGCGGCAGCGTGTGCCGCTCGGCGGGCATCGCGGCCAGCACGACCGGCGGCACCGCCCGGACCTCCGCGGGCCGCACGGCGGCATGGCGCAGCACCGAGGCCACGTGCCAGGACAGCAGGTGCTCGACCTCGACGTACTGCTCGCCCTCGGTGGCCCACTTGCGGCCGGCGGCGCGCAGCGCGGGCATCATCACCTCCGTCCACGCGTCGACGACCCCCAGCGTGTCGACGGCCTCGCGCAGGATCCTGGCGACCTCCGGGGCGTCCAGCCGCACGGCCGCCCGGGCCAGTCCGCGGCACTCGGGGCGTACCGGCCCCACGCGCAGTGCCCGGCTTCCCCCGGGGCGCGGGGTGGCCGTCCCCTCGGGCGGGAGCGGCTCATCGCGCGCCGCCGCGAGGACCACCCGCGCGGCCTCGCCCGGCGGGACGCCACGTGCGGTCAGCCGGCACATGGCCTCGAGCACGGCGATGTCCTGCGCGTTCCAGCGGCGGTGGTGCCCGGGCTCCCGGTCCGACGGGCCGATGCCGTAGCGGCGCTCCCAGGAGCGGACCGTCGTCGGCGACACGCCCAGGCGCCGCGCCACGCTCCCGGTGGGCATCCCCGCGTCGGGCACGGGCGGTTCGGCCATCAGGTCCTCCGGGTACGGGGTGTCCGAAGCCCCCGGAGCGTCACCGGAGGCGCACCCATTGTCGTCCGGCACGGCCTGCGGGCCGACGCTCATCCGAGGCCGGCCGCAGGACGGGCGGCGAACGACGCCCGCAGCCGGATGAGCCCGTCCCGCATGCGCGTCTTGACCGTGCCCAGCGGCACGCGGAGGATCTGCGCGATCTCACGCTGCGAGTACCCGCCGTAGTACGCCAGGACCAGCGACTCGCGCTGCACCCGGCTCAGTCCCGCGAGCGCCGTCCGTACCCGCTCCACGTCCAGCCCGCGTTCCACCAGGTCGGCGACCGACTCGCCGACGGGCGGTTCGAGCGAGGCGGCGCGCGTTTCCCGGTCCGACGCGGCCTGCACCGACCTGACCCGGTCCACGGCGCGGCGGCGGGCGATCGTGAGCACCCACGCCATCACCGTCCCCCGCTCGGCCCGGTACCCGCCGGCCCCGCGCCACACCTCCAGCAGCACCTCCTGCGCCACCTCCTCGGCGTGCGCCGGATTGCGCAGCGTCCGGAGGGCGGTGCCGTAGACCGGGCCCGCGACGGCGTCGTACAGCCGGGCGAAGGCCTCCTCGCTCCCGCCCGCCACGGCCACGACGAGCCGGCGCAACTCCTCGGGCGCCACGTCGCCGATCGGGGCGAGGGGCTGCACATCGGGTCGCTGCTGCGTGCAGAGGGTCACATGGCAACGGTGCGGCCAGGCGGGTGACCACGGCGACTCGCAGCGTCTGTGCAGCGTTTCCGGCGCGCGGCCGCGCCGCCTCCAACGGGACTGCGATGCGCCGTGGCCTCGTGCCGTCTCATGTCACCGGCCGGGAAGGGGACACTGCCCGGTGTCCGCATCGTTCGAGACCGTCCGGCGCCGGATCGTCGAAGCCGGCTCGCCGCCCTGCTGAACGCCGAGGCGGGAGCCGCCGGCGTCGGTGATCTTCGTCCAGCGGGGTACCTACCGCCTCCACGCCGGGCGGTGTCAGTCCGAACTCGACGCCTCGGTACCGGACGTGGTCGCCGGGCTCGCCGAGGTCCTCCGGACCGTGGAGCCGGAGCCGGAGCCGGAGCCGGAGCCGGAGCCGGGGACGTGGAGGTGGACGTGGGGCGTGCAGGAGACCTGAAGTCACGGGC
Organism: Kitasatospora sp. NPDC048722; assembly: GCF_040650235.1. Taxonomy (NCBI): domain Bacteria; kingdom Bacillati; phylum Actinomycetota; class Actinomycetes; order Kitasatosporales; family Streptomycetaceae; genus Kitasatospora; species Kitasatospora sp. NPDC048722. The sequence continues at coordinate 55,358 of NZ_JBEZGX010000025.1, read as the reverse complement.
TTCCTACATCCGGGCCCTCAGCACGTCGAACTCGCAGCCCGGCGCGGACGGGTCGAAGCCGTGCTCGACCAGCCAGCGGCTCGCGAGCAGGCTCCGCATCGACCACCACGCGCGGATCACGTCGAGGTCCACGGCGGTGCCGTAGCCCGCGAGGACGTCGCCGAGGTGCTCCTCGTGGCCGAGCGTCAGGACGGCGAGGTCGAACAGGGCGTCGCCCCGGGACGCCTCGGACCAGTCGATGATGCCGGTGACCTCGTCGCCGTCGACGAACACGTGACCGGTCTGCAGGTCGCCGTGCGTGAACACCGGGGTCCACGGCCGCAGCGCGGCCTCGGCGACCCGCCGGTTGCGGGTGACGAGGTCGGCGGGCAGCACGGCGTTCGTGACGAGCCACGCGCACTCGCGGTCGAGATCCGCCGCCAACTCGTCCACTCCCCGGCCGGACCACGGTGGCAACGGCGCGTCGTGCAGCCTCCGTACGGCGGCGCCCGCCGCGGCCCACGCCGCCGGCGACGCGGCCGACGGTTCGCCGAGCCGACCGAGCGCCCGTCCCGGCAGCGCGGCGATCGCGAGCACGGACGGCTTGTGCCACAGGACCTCCGGCGTCGGCACCGGAGCCAGGGCCATCGCCGCGGCCTCGACGTCCATGCGCGCCCGGTCGGCGTCCACCTTCAGGAACACGTCGCCGACGCGCAGCGTCGCGCGCTCGGAATGGGCGACGACGACCTCGACCTCATCCATGGCGACCAGTATCCCGGGAGGGCCGTGGATGTCACCGGGAATATCCGGGCGGCCGACTCCGGACGGCCATCGTGTCAACCGCGCCGCACCTGACCGAATGTCACGGTCGCGTCCCTGTCATGTCCTGATGACTGTGACGCCACGCGTGCCACCGAATGCGGCCGGACGACCGTCATGTGAGGTGTCCGCGCAGTCAGCACGACACCATCGGGGAGCCACCATGTCCGTCCGCAACCGCCGCCCGCTGCTCGTCCCCGCCCTCCTCGTCGTCGGGGCAGGACTCGCACTGACCGCCTGCGGGCCCGACAACGCCGACCCGGTCGCCGGCCCGACGGCCTCCGCGGCGCCGACCAAGGGCGCCGTCACGCCCCCGACGGGCGCGGCGTCGCGCCCCGCGACACACACGCCTCCCACCGGCGGCACCGGCGCCGCCGCCGACGACCCGTGCGACATCCAGCACCTCTCGATCCACGTGACGGCACGCGACGGGGCGCCCAACCAGTGGGTCATCGACGTCCGCAACACCGGCGCGAGCTCCTGCACCCTGAGCTCGTCCCCCGGGGTCGACCTGGGCAACTCCGCCGCGCGCGACCGGAGCAGGAACATCAAGCCGGCGCTCGCCAGCGGCACCTCGCGCTTCCCGGTCCCGGCCGGCAAGAACGCCTACGCCGTGATCGACCTCGACCCGAGCGGCGCCACCACCGGCACCGCCCCCGGCATCAACGAGCTCAACGTCCTGGCCGACGAGGAGGGCACCGACATGCCCCTCGCGAACACCCGGAACTTCCCGCTCCCCGACGGCGTCCGCGTCCTGAACCCCCGCATGGGCCTCTACCGGGCCAGCACGGCGGAGGCGGTGGCCTCCATGACGTCCGCGGGCAAGTAGCGCCCGGACTGCCCCGGGCGCAGTCCGACCACCGGGGTGGCCGATCCGGACGGCAGCGCGACGATCGGACGGCGGCAGACGTGTACATTGCTGCATCGGTGTGCCAGGTGAAGGCACTTCAAGCGCTGATCCGATCAGTGGTGGGGGACGGGACGGGACGTGGCCGCAGACGGCAGCCTCCGCATCGACGGCATCCGGCCCCGGCCCGGCGCACCTGACCCCTCGGACGTGCCCTTGATCGGTCGGGAGCGCGAACTGGCCGTGCTGGCGTCGTTCGTGACCGCGCCCGAGGGGCAGGCCCTGGTCCTGCGGGGCGAGGCGGGCGTGGGCAAGAGCGCCCTGGTCGATCACACGGCCGGCTTGGCCGACCGGGAACGGCACGCACTGATCCGGGTCACGGGGGTGGAGGCGGAGTCGGAGCTGCCGTTCGCCGGGCTGCACCAGTGCCTCCACACCGTGCTGGACCGCACCGCCGGTCTCGCTGCTCGGCAACGGGCGCTGCTCGACGTGGTGTTCGGGCGCGGCACCGGCGAGCCGCCGTCCGTCATGGCCCTCGGCATCGCCGTGCTCGACCTGCTGTCCCTGGCCGGCGCCGAGCGGCCGCTGACGCTGCTGATCGACGACGGGCACTGGCTGGACGACGCCAGCGCCGAGGTGTGCGGGTTCGTCGCCCGCCGGTCGGCGGCCGGCCAGGTGAAGATGCTGATCGCCCTGCGGACCGACGAGCGTTCCCGCTTCGACAACGCCCGCCTCCCGGAACTGCCGGTGGCGCCGCTGTCGGACGAGGCCGCCGAACGCCTCCTGGAGCTGCACCGTCCGCGGCTCGACGCGCGCGCCCGCCGGACCGTCCTCGACCACGCCCGGGGCAACCCGCTGGCCCTGTACGAGCTCCCGCCCGGCCCGGCTGCGCCGCACCCCGGTGGCGGCATGCCGGGCAGTACCGGTCTGCCGCTGCCGCGACGCCTCCAACTCCTCTACGCCGCACGGATCGAGCGCCTGGAGCCCGGCATCCGCGCCGAACTGCTGCGGGGTGCCCTCGACGGCACCGCCGGCCGGGAGCGCGGCGGCGACCACGGCACGCGGTACCGGATGCGCGGCGTCGAGGAGGCCGCCGCCTCCGGGCTGCTCGACGTCGACGCGGCCGGCGGCGACTTCGTCTTCCGGCACCCGCTGGTGCGCTCGGCCGTCGTCCAGCTGGCGACGCCCGCGCAGGTCCGTGCCGCGCACGCCGAACTGGCGAGGGTGCACCGGGCGGACGTCGAGCGGTACGCCGGCCACCTGGCCGCGGCGGCCGTCGATCCCGACGAGTCCGTGGCCGCGGCGCTGGAAGCGGCGGCCGGCTCCGCGACCCGGCGCGGCGGCGCGGCGGCCGCCGTCAGCTGGCTGACCCGTGCGGCCGAGCTGAGCGAGGACCCCGCGCAGCGCTCCCGGCGGCTCGGCGACGCGGCCTACACCGCCGGTCAGGCGGCGCTGCTGGACGAGGCCCAGCGGCTGCTCCACCGCTCGGAGCCGGAACCCGGCGCGGCCGAGCCGCTGGCCGCCGTGCTCGCCTCCGCCCACGCCGACTTCGTCCGGTCCGGGGCGGTCCGGCCCGCCTTCCAGCGGCTCGCGGCGGCGGTCGAGCGCCGGGCGGACGGGGCGGCGCGGACCGGTGACGAGACCCTGACCCGCGCGGCGGACGCGCTCGTGACGATGGCCCACTACGCGGGCGACCCCGCCCTGTGGCAGCGGACGGACCGCATCCTCGACGCCCTCGGCGAGCTGGTCCACCCGCTGACGGCGATGTACCACGACGCGAGCGCGGTGGCCCGCAGCGGGGTCGGCCTGCGGGCACGCCTGGAGCAGGCGTTCGCCGATCCGGCGAACCTGGCCCCCTGGGACCTGGCGCGGCTGGGGGTCTGCGCGTCCCACGTCGACGTCCTCAACCAGTACCGCACCCAGCTGCGGGGCGCGGTCGAGCGCGAGCAGGAGGCCGGCGCCGTGTCGAGCGTCATGGTCCTGCTGCGGATGCTGATGCTGGACCGGATGTACTCCGGGGAGTGGGACGAGGCGCGCCGGCTGGCGCAGCGGGCGCTGGAGCTGGCCACCGCGCACGGTCACGTCCTGCTCGCCTACCACGCCCGCGCCTGCCTCGGGCAGCTCGCTGCCCGGCAGGGGCGGCTCGACGAGGCGCGCGAGCTGCAGTCCGCCGTGGACGCCTGGGCGCGTCCGCGCGGCGTCGGTCTGCTCACCCAGATCACGGAGGCGATCGCCACCGGAGCGGCGCTCACCGAAGGCGACTTCGAAGCGGCCTACCTGTACGCCATCGGCATGACGCCGCCGGGCAGCTTCGACCGCCACGCCCACCAGATCGCCCCGCGGGCGCTGCTCGAACTGGCCGAGGCCGCACTGTAGTCGCCGCGAGCAGGCGCGCCGGCACGCACTGGCGGCGTGCGACGCGGGCCTGCCGGAGGCGTCCCCTCGACTGGCCCTCTCCGCCTACGGCGCCCTCGCGATGACCGCGGACGACCTGTCGGAGGCCGCGCGGACCTACGCGCGCGTCGAGGCGTACCCCGAGGCTCAGGACTTCCCCTTCGAACTGGCGCGGATCCGCCTGGCGCACGGCATCAGGCTGCGGCAGCTGAAGGCGCCCCGGGCGGCCCGGCAGGCCCCGTTGCTGCTGGCCGCCCAGGAGTTCGACCGGCTCGGTGCGACAGCATGGGAGAACCGGGCCCGCGCCGAGCTGAGGAACGCCGGCCTGCCCTCGGGCCCGGCGACCCCGGAACCCGCGGCCCTGACCTGGCAGGAGCGCCGGATCGCCGACCTCGCCGCGAGCGGGCTCACGAACAAGGAGATCGGCGAGCGGACCCGGCTGTCCCCGCGCACCGTCAGTTCGCACCTCTACCGGGTCTTCCCCAAACTGGGCATCACGACGAGGGCCGCGCTGCGCGACGCGCTGAGCCGGCTCTCGGAGGCCGACAGGACCGACGCGGGCGCGTGAGTGGGCGCTACCCGGCTCGCGGGTGGCATCCGGCTCCGACGGACCGTGGGACGCCGGAACCCGTCCGGCCGTCAGCTCGCCGCCGCCCGGGCACCCGCGGCGTCGCAGCGGAGCCTCCTCGACGCCGCCCGGCACCCGTTCACGACCGGCTTCCACGCGGCGAACATCGTGGCCGCGGCGCTCTGCCTGCTCGGCGCCCTCGCCGCGCCCCCCAGCCCGGCGGACCACCGACCGCTCCGTCGACGACGGCCGGCTCGCACGGCGCCGGTCCGCGCGGCGAGGCTCGCACGGCGCCGGACGCACCGGCCCGTCCGGCGCTGTCACCGCCTGCGACGAAGGCGGCTTCACCGCCCCCGTACGGGCCGGCGGACGTTCGGGTGCCTGCCGAGGTCGGCTGATCGGCAGTCACATGTGGCTGATCGTCCTATAGTTCTGTCGTTGGACCGGACTGAGGGGAGTCTGTCGATGGGGGACGTCATCACGGTGGATCTCGGCGAGGGCGCGTTCGTCCACGCCGAGGTGACGGTGCTGGACCGGGCCGAGGCCGGCGGGGACGCCGGGGTGCGGGACACCGCCGCCAGGGCGCTCGCCGAGTTGCCGCAGCGGCTGGACGCGGTGCGCGAGGTGGTGAAGAGCGTCGGGCGGTGGGCCGCGGACAGCATCGGCGGGACCGGGGCGGCCGTTCCGGACACACTGGAGGTCGAGTTCGGGCTCAAGCTCGCGGTCAAGTCCGGTGCCGTGATCGGAGTGCTGGCCGAGGCCGGCGGCGAGGCGTCGTTCACCGTGCGGATGAGCTGGGACACCGCCCGGGTCGCGGCGGCGCGGGCCGGCCGCGGGGCCGGGTTCGTACCGCAGGGCGGCGACGAGCGGTGACCGGGCCGGCCGCGCGCGGTGCCGCGGTCGGGGTGAGGGACGGGGCGGCGTTCCTGGGCAGCGGCTTCCTGGTGGCGCCCGGGCTGGTGCTGACGGCCGCGCACGTGGCGCGCCGGGCCGTGGAGGAGCCGGCCGCGGACGGGTGGTTCGGGCGGGCGCCGGTGATCCGCCCGGCTCGGCGGTTCCCGGCCGAGCCGGGGGAGGGGCGCTTCCACGCCTTTCCGGACCTCGCCCTGCTCACGCTCGCCGCGCCCTTCGAGTCGCCGTCACCGCTCGTCCTCGACACCGACGTCCCGCCCCCGGGCACGGCCGTCCTCGTCGCGGGCTTCACCCCGCACACCCCGACGCCCGGGATCCACGGGGACTCGCTGCTGCTCACCGTCGCCGGACCGGCGGCCGGGTACGTGCGGCTGACCGGCGACGAGGTCCGGGACGGCTTCAGCGGCGGCATGGTGATCCGCCTCGACTCGGGCGCCGTCTGCGGCGTGCTCAAGGGCAGCCGGGACTTCGACGGCGTGCGCGGCGGCTGGTTCACACCGCTGTCGGCGCTGGCCGAAGTGCTGTCCGCGGACGATCCGCTGCACGATCGGCTCGGGCGGCGGGTGGCGGAACGTCCGCTGCCCACCGCGCGCGACCTCCTGCCCGTCCTGCTCCGGGTCCGGGGCATGGACGACCCGGACTTCCGCCGCCTCGTCGTGCGGACGGCGGAGGAGAGCCTCGCCACCGGCCCGCTGCACGTCTCCCACCACGCGCACACCACCGACCACCTGCTGGAAGTGGTGCAGGCCTGTCTGCGGCACCGCGAACCGGCCGCGGCGCTGGCCGCCGTGACGGACGCGCTGGAGCTCCTGCGCCTCGGCGACGCCGCCGTCGACGAGCTGCGCACGCTGACGAGCGACCCGGAGGGCGGTCCGTGAGGGAAATGCTCCACCGGCTCACCAAGCTGGGCGGCCACCACCGCCAGCCGGGAGCCCCTCCGGCGCCGGCCGGGCCGGGCGGCCGGGCGCCGTGGTCGGCCAGGACGGACGCCGTGCTCCACGCGTTCCTGTGCGAGGTGCCCGACCTCGACCAGCCGGAGAGCCGCCACCTGCTCCTGGCCGACCTGCGGGACCGGCTCGGGCCGTCCGCGCCGTTCGTCGTGCCGGACGGCCCGCAGGCGCGGGACCACCTCCTGAAGCTGGTCCGCGCCTGCCGCCAGTGGCACGAGCCGTTCCACGCGCTGAGCGAACTCGCCGAGTCCCTGCGCACCTTGCGCCCCGGCACGGCCGCCGTCGGGTGGCTGGACGCCGCCGTCGACGCCGTCGTCAGGCCCGGACTGCTGGACCCGCAGGCGCAGCTCGTCCTCCTGTGGACGCTGCGCTCGCTGAACCCGCAGCCGAGGCCGGCGCGGGTACTGCAGCTCGTGGAGTCGGCGTGCGCGTCCGGCGAGACCCACCCGGTCCGGCCGCAGGACGGCCTGCCGGAGGCGGTGAGCCGCCTCAACCAGGCCCGGCTGGTCGACGGCCCCCCGCTGCTGCTGCGCTTCCTCGTCCGCCTCGCGGCGGCGTGCCCCGGGCCGGAGGCCGTCCCGCTGACCGACCTCGTCAAGCGTCACGCCCATGAACTCGGCCTGACGGAAGGAGACTTGGCAGCCCCGGTGCGCCCGGACCGGGAGGTGGCGGGCCCCGCACAGCACCACCCGCTGGTCCTGCAGATCACCCTGGACGACGTCTCGCCGGTCGGCTCCGACGCCGAGCCCGTCTACGAGTTCGAGGCCGCCCTCTACGACACCGACGAGCAGCCCTGGCGCCTGATCTCCAAACGGGCGGGCGACGAACCGCTGCCGCGCTCCGCGCTGGAGCAGCACGGCAGCCGGCACCTGACCACCTGGGGCGACCTCGCCGCCGCGGCGGCGAACGCCGACGGCCTGCGGGTGGAGTTCCTGCTGCCCTGGTCCCTGCTCGGCCACCCCGCCGAACTGTGGCCGATGGACGAGGACGGCTACCGCGTCGGCATGCACTTCCCGGTCGTGGTGCGCTCGCTGGACCGGATCAGGTCCGCGTTCTGGCACACCGCGTGGAAGAACAAGTGGCGGGCCCTGGAAGCCACGGTGGAGAGCAGCGGCCCCGGCACCGTCGCCGACCTGCCCGGCTGGATCGTCCACCCGGACGGCACCGCCCCGATCGACGCCGAGCTGACCGGGCGCGCCCTGCACCTCGGCGGCACCAAGGGCGACGTCCGGCGCTGGCTGGACAGCCGGCCGCAGACCGCGATCATCGCGCTGTCCTTCCCGTACGCGTACCACCCGAAGCGGCGGGGGGTCGGACACCAGGCCGTCAAGGACGCCGTGCGCGAGGGCATCCCGGTCATGATCTGGCGGCGCGACGACACCGGCAGCCCGGCCGAGATCAACGTGCTGTTGGGCGAGCTGGCCGCCACCCAACTGCCCGCCCTGGCCGCCCACGTCCAGCGCCGCCGCCGCGCGGCCAGGGAGGACGACGGGAGCGACCTCGGCCACCACCTCACGCTGCTCTGGGACGAGCCCGGGCACGCCGCCTGGCTCGCCCCGGCCCCGTTCCGGGCCCCCGTCCCCTCGACCACCCCGTCGCCGGAAGGACCCCACGCATGACCACCGCCCCGGACGACACCGGCGGCCCGGACTGGTGGATCTACCGCTCCACCGGCTCCCCGCACGACGGCATCCGCGACCTCCCCGACGCCCCGCCCTGGCGCTCCTTCCGCCGCGAGGACGACGACACGGACCTGCCCGCGCCGCCCGAGATGGCCGAGACCGTGGCGGCCCGCAAGCTCGGCCGCGCCCACCAGGCCGCCGCCTACCAGGCCGACGAGAAGGAGATCCACCTCGTCAACATGGCCCTGCACCTGCGCCGACCGCTGCTCGTCACCGGCCCGCCCGGAGTCGGCAAGTCCACGCTCGCCCACAGCGTCGCGCACGAGCTGCGGCTCGGCCCCGTGCTGCACTGGCCCATCACCAGCCGCTCCACCCTCCAGGAGGGCCAGTACCACTACGACGCGATCGGCCGTCTCCAGGACACCGGACTGCGCCCCGCCGACGCCGACGGCCGCTCCCGGCCCGCCCCCGGCATCGGACCCTACCTGCGGCTCGGCCCGCTCGGCACCGCGCTGCTGCCCTGGGACCGGCCGCGCGTCCTGCTCGTCGACGAGATCGACAAGGCCGACCTCGACCTGCCGAACGACCTGCTCACCGTCTTCGAGGAGGGCGAGTTCGTCATTCCCGAACTCAGCCGCCTCGACGACGAGGAGGCCCGCGTCATGACCGCCGACGACGAGGGCTGGGCCCCGCTGCACCGCGGCCGGGTCCGCTGCACGGAGTTCCCTCTGGTCGTCCTCACCAGCAACGAGGAACGCGAGTTCCCGCCCGCCTTCCTCCGCCGCTGTCTGCGCCTGGAGATCCCCCGCCCGGGCCCCGACAAGCTGGCCCGCATGGTCGCCGCGCACCTCACCGGCCCGACCGCCGCCCCCGCCGCGGTGCGCGAGCAACTGATCGCCCGCTTCCTCGCCAAGCAGCACGAGGAGGGCGCCGACCTCGCCAACGACCAGCTGCTCAACGCCCTCCTGATGGCCTCCCGCGGCCTGTGGGACGACGAGACCGGACGGCGGCTGGTCGACCGCGACCTCCTGCGCTCGCTAGAGGAGCGCTGACCCCACCGTGCCCGCCACCCGCGTCCCCCCGGAGCTCCTCCGCCAGCTCGGGCGCCTCCTGACCGCCGACGGCGCCGAGCCGGCGGGCAGCACCGACCCGCGCGACCTGGCCGACGTGCTCTGGCTCGCGCGGGCCTGCGGTCTGCGCCCGGACGCCCCGCCGACCGCGCCACCGGTCGGGCCGCGGGGCTCGGGGCCGGGCCTGGTGCTCCCGCCGCTGCCCGCCGTCGACCCGGCGGCGGACGAGCAGGCCACCGCGGCGTGGAGCGCGGCGCTGCGGGCCGCGGTGGACCGGGCCGCCGCCGAGAGCGGTACGGCGCCGCAACCCGTTCCGCAGAGTCCCCCCACTCCCCAACTCGCCGATCCCGAGCCGGTGATACCCCTCCACCTGCCGCCCGCACCCGGCCCTCCCGCCAGGGGCGCCGCACCCGCCGCGACCGTCCGCAGTCCCGCCCGGCCCGCACTCACCGGCACCCTCGCCCTCTCCCGCGCCCTGCGCCCGCTGCGCCGCACCGTCCGCTCCACCCGCGAACTGGTCCTCGACGAGGAAGCCACCGTCTCCGCCTCCGGCCAGGCCGGGCTGCTCCTCCCGGTCTGGCGCGGCGCCCCCGAACGCTGGCTCGACGTCGACCTCGTCATCGACGGCGGCCCGACCATGGCCGTCTGGTCCGCCCTCGGCGACGACCTCGGCGCACTGCTGCGCCGCCACGGCGCGTTCCACCGCGTACGTGCCTGGTCCGTTCACGACCGCGAGGGGGCGCCCGCCGTGACACCGCGCGGTGCGGCCGCGCAGGGACGGGAGTTCGGCCTGTCCGGCGACCCGCGCGGACGCCGCGTGATCCTGCTGCTCACGGACGGCGTCGGCCCGCTCTGGCACAGCGGCGCCCTGCCCGCGGCCATGCGCGGGTGGAGCCGGCACGCCCCGGTGACCGTCCTCCAGGTGCTGCCGCGCCGCCACTGGCACCGCACGGCCCTGCGACCCGTCCCGGCCCGCGCCCGCCTCCGGCCGGGGGAGCGGCCGACGGTCGTCCACGCGCCCGACGACGACGGGTGGGGCGCCCCCGGGACGGCCTGGGCCGGCGTTCTGGAACTGCGGGCGGACTGGCTCGCCCCCTGGGCGCGCATGCTGTCCGGACGGGCGTCGGACTGGACGCCTGCCCTGGCCGTGCCGCTGGACGGGCACGTGACCGGCCCCGATCCGTCGCCGCCCGCCGACGAACCGCCCGCCCACCTGCTCGCCCGCTTCCGGCGGGAGGCCTCCCCGACGGCGTACGAACTCGCCGGCTTCCTGGCGGCGGCGCCCCTGAGCCTGCCGGTCATGCGGCACGTGCAGGCGGCGATGCTCCGTGACTCCTCCGCCATGCACCTCGCCGAGATCTACCTGTCCGGACTGCTCGAACGGCGCTCCCCCGAACGGCCCGGCGAGGACCCGGAGACGGTGCTGTACGACTTCCGCCCGGGTGTGCGGGAACGGCTGCTCGGCACGCTGACGCGGAGCGAGTCAGCCCAGGTGCTGCGGGTGCTGGCCGGGGTCTCCCAGTCGGTGGCGGGCGCGTTCGGCGGCACGCTCGACTTCCGCGCCCTGGCGGCACTCGCCGACGCGGGCTCGGGCACCGGCGCCGGACTGCCGGCGGAGAGCGTCCCGTTCGCCGAGGTGGCGGTCGAGGTGCTCCGCGGCCTCGGCGGCGCCGACCGGGCACTGGCGGAACGGCTCGCGGTGAGCCTGCCGGCCGGGGCGCGAACGGCGGTGGCAGGGGCTGTGGCGGTGGAGGCCCGGGCGGAGCCGACACCGAAGAAGCGGGCCCGGAAGCGGGATCCGGACGCGTCGCCCATGGTGATCCCCGGGGCGGCGACGGAGTTCGCCGCGTGGTTCCCAGACCTGAACGGGGTGGACGAACCCCGCCCGGAACGGCGCTGGTGGCCGCGGCGCAGGCCGGCGGGGGAGGAGACCGCCGTGCCCCCACCCGGTGCGACCCGGCCGGCCTGGAACAACCTTCCACCCGGCCTGCCCGACGTGACGGGCTGGGAGGGCCGGCTCCTCCAGGTCGAGCGCATCCTGCACCCCGCGGGTCCGGCGGCGGGCGCCCGCCGGACGGTCCGTCCGTCCGGCCGTTCGCTCTGCCTCCTGCAGGGCCCGGGCCACACCGGCAAGACCTCCGTCGCGCTCGCCTACGCGCACCTCCACCTCACCGACTACACGATGGTCTGGTGGGTGGACGGCCGCAGTCGCGACACGGTCGCGCGGTCCCTCGACAGCCTGGCCGCCGTGCACGGCGTGCCGCCGGGAAGCGACGTCACGACCGAGCGGAACCGGTGGCTGACCGAGCACCCCGGTTGGCTGATCGTCATCGACGACCTCGGCAGCGACTTCCCCGAGCGCGAGCGCTGGATGGCCGGCACGTCACCGCGCACGCTGCTGGGCGACCACTGGCCGCCCGACGGCTACGGCAGCGTCCTGATCACGTCGCGGGTGACGACCCGCGAACGCGCCGTGCTGGACGGACACGTCCTCCAGTTCCCCGCCTACCAACGGCGGTCCGAGCCGCGCTCCGCGGCCTCCACGAAGGCGTCGGAGGACGACCTCGCCGCCCTGCCCGAGGTGCTGTCCCGGGCCAGCGACACCGCGGCGCCGCCGAGTGCCGGGGGCGGCCGGGAACCGGTCCGGCCGGCACCGGAACCACCGGTCGACTACGGTCCGTTGCTGGCCGAACTCGGCGGCGAGGCACTGGACGCCCTCGCGGTCTGTGCCTTCCTGGACCTCGCGGGGATGTCCATGGAACTGGTCAACCACGGCCTGCGTGCCTCCCACCGGAGGGGAGCGTCGCTCTCGCCCGAGGCGTTGGACCAGGTGTCCGCCGCGCGGTTGCTGCGCGTCGTTCCGGACGGCCGCGGCTCGCTGTCCTTCCGCATGGCGGTCGGCCTGCAGCGCGCCGTCCGGGCGCGGATGACGTCCGACGAGCGGAAGGAGTGGGCGGCCGTCGCCCTCCGCGCCGTACTCGAAGGCTTCCCGTCCGACCCGACGCCCCGCGAACGCTGGGCCGCCTGCACGGCTACCCTCCCGCACGCCCACACGGTGCTCCAACACCCGGAACTGGCGGGCGACGTGGTGCAGCCGGCCGCCGAGCTCCTCTACCGGCTGGCGAGGTTCCGTGCGGCCCAGGGCGACTACGACGCCGCCGAGGCGTACCTGCGCCAGCGCCGGAGGCTGGTCCGCGGAGCACCGAACACGTCGGTGTACGCGGTCGTGCTGATGGCCGGCGTCCTCTACGGTGCGGGCCGGTTCGACCAGGCCCTCGAAAGCGTCGAGGAGGCGTTGGCGCTGCCCGGGGGCGGGACGGTCCGTGCTCGCCGACTGGCCGCCGCCATCCACCGGGATCTGCACCGACTGGACTCTTCCAGAAGCGAGTTGCTCGCGGCGGCCGAGGCGGTCAGGTCGGCCCGCACCCCGGCCGTGTCCGACCTCCTCATCGAGGCGGAGGTCCACCGCGAACTCGGCCTCACCGAGTTGGAGGCCGGTGAGCTGGACGTGGCCGGGACCCACCTCGAACACGCCTGGACCGGGCTGCTGCGCCTCGGCTCGGAGCCGCCGGCCGGTGCGGACGTGCTGGAGGTGGCGATCCGTCAGGACCGCGCCCGGCTCTCCCTCCTCCAGGGCCGCCCCAGCCTCTCGGCCTGCGAAGTCCTGGCCGCAGCCATCCGCAAGGCCGGGACCGGGCAGGACGTCGAGGGGCTCGACGTGATCATGGCCGCCAGTGAGACGCTGGTGGACGTCATGCGCGAGTACCTCGACCAGCTGAAGTCCCGCTGGGAGGCCAGTCCGGAGACCTACCAGCAGCTCCGCGTGCGGCAGTTGGCGCAGGTGGCGGCCGTCGCCGACGCGGTCCTGGCCTACCGCCGGGAACGCGCGGAGAAGCAGCCCCACCGCCTCGCCGTCGCGCTCGACATGTACGGCATGCTGCTGTCCGCCCTCGGGCGGCACGACGAGGCCGAGGGCGCACTGGACGAGGCGGCGGTCCTGCACCGCCGGGTCCACGGCGAGACCCGCCCCCACCCCGCCCTGGGCGAGAACCGCTGGCGCCTGGCCCAGGTACTGGCGGCGAAGGGGGACGGCGAGGAGGCCACCCGCCTGGCCGGCAGCGCCCACGCGTACCTCCGTGAGTGTCTCGGCCCCGACCACCCCCGCCTGCGCCCGATCGCGCGCTTCACCGGTGGCGGATGAGGTATTCGGAATTGACCGGGAGCAGTCATCCGGCGCGAGGGAAGAAAGGTTTCTTCGGAAAGGGGGCCACGGGAAGTTCCTGATCGAGTATCAGAACGATAACCTCGTCGGGCCGCCCGGGCCGGGAGGCGCGGGCGGCGGCGGAGCGCGAGCCGCAGCTTCTCCGCCGGTGCGTCAAAGGCGCCCGGAGCGGGGAAACCGCTCGGTGTCACCCGTCGTCCGGGGGGCGGGGAGGAGGCGGCGATGCACGGGCGTACGCTCTCGGCGCGGGAACGGCAGGCGCTCGCGGAGATCGAGGCGGGGCTGCGGGCGGCGGACACGCGGTTGGACCGTGAGCTCGGCACGATGAGGCCTCGGACGACGCGGCGGTTCACGCGCGTGGTCCGCGCGGCCGAGCGCGTGCCCGTGGCGGCGCTGATCGTGCTGGTGTCGGTGTCCTTCATCTTCCTGCGCGCGAGCCTGTACGACCATTCGGCCGTCGACCTCACGGTCTTCGGCCTCGTGTGGGTGCCGGCGCTCGTCCTGGTCCCGGCTCGTGTCGTCGCCCGCCGTCGCGGGAAACGGAGGCGGTGACGGGTCGGTGCGTCGGGGAACGACGCACTCCGGGCCCGCCGGCGACGGGTGAGGGGAGGGTCGCGGAGAGCGGGTCGTTCCGATCGCCGCGAATCCCGCGCGTGTTCGGCCGCCTCACCCGATCCGGCGAACCGGGCGGTGCGGTGCGCCGAGTCGTTCGCAGGGGGCTGGATACTCCGGGATCACGTGCGTGCCCACCGATCGTGCCGGAGGGGCCGCCGCACGCCTCCACTCCCGTCCGGAAGGACTTCCGTCCATGCACCCGATTCCCGGCCCCGGCCGCCCTGACGTCGAGCAGGCCGCCGCCACCAGGTCGACCAGCGCGACCACCGTCATGCCGCCCCGTCCCTTCGTGCCCGATCCGGACGAGGCCGGCGCCCACGGGTACACGTGGCCCGGGCTGGACGAGGAGTTCACCCGCGAGGTCGTCGCGATCGCGCGGAAGTCCGAGGGCCGCGAGCTGGCCGAGTCCCAGGTCTTCGAGATCGTGCGGGCGCAGCCGCAGGCGCAGGGGCTGCCACTGCGCCTGCGTTCGCACCTGCGTCGCGAACTGGACGCGTTCGTCGCCTCGTACCACCGGGTGATCGAGACGGTCGTGGCCGCCTGGGAGCACGACCGCGAACTGCGCGAAGTCCTGACGCTCCCGCAGGCCCTGCGCGATCACGTGTCCGCCGCCCGCGACACGCGAGTGCATCTGCTGCGGATCGACCTGCTGCCCCAACCCGACGGCACGCTGAGGGTGTTGGAGACCAACGCCAACTGCCCCGGAGGACTGCCGGGCGCCGGCCGGGGGCGCACGGCCTGGCGGCCCCTGCTCGCCCGGCACGGCATCGGTGTGCCGCCCCCGCTGCCCGCCGACGACCCGGTCTGGCCGGGGAGCTGGCTGCTGCGCGTCGCCGAGCAGCACACCGGCACCCGCCCCGAGACCGTCGCCCTGCTCTGCCCGGACGGCAGCTACCGGGCCGACACCCGGGACTACGACACCGCCCTGACCGCCCTCGGCGTCCGCGTCCTCCACGCGGACCCGCGCGACCTCGTGGCCGACGGGCGACACGGCGTCACCCTGCACGGGGAACCGGTGCGGCACGCGTTCGCCAAGGTCGGCATCCAGGACCTGCTGCGGATGGGCGACGGCGCGGCGCCGTACCTGGAGGCCGTGCGCGAGGGCGGCCTGTTCGTGCAGAACGGGCTGCGCGGACGCCTGATCGGCGACAACAAGCTGTGCCTCGCGGTGCTCTCGGACCCGCGCTTCGCGCACCTCTTCGATCCCGCCGACTACCGGCTGGTCCACCCGGCCGTCCCGTGGTCGCGCAACCTCGCGCACTGCGACGCCGCGACCCTCAGGGCCGTCGTCCGGGACCGCGAACGCTACGTCCTCAAGCGGCCGTTGGACACCCGCGGCCACGGTGTGGTGATCGGCCGGGAGACCCCCGACGGGTCGGCCTGGGAGGCGGCAGTCGGTCTCGCGGGCGCCGAGGGGTGGCTCGTCCAGGAGTACGTGACCAGCCCCCACCTCCACGGTGTCGTGGACGGGCCGGCTCCCCGCCACGACGTGGCCCTGGGCGCGGTCGACGGCCGTCTGGTCTCCGCCTTCGCCCGCGCCAGCCACGGGGAGCGCCACAACGTCGCGGGCTCCGGGCGGCCGCACCCGGTGTACCTGTGAACCGGTCGGGGCGTGGGCGGCGCCGCTGACTCCCCGCTCACGACCCGACCCCGCGCTCACGCCTCCGCGAGGCGTCTGATCCCGTCGAGGGTCGTCCGCATGCCCTGCCGCAGCATGCCCAGCCTGAGCGCCATGATCTCCTCCTCGCGCCCGGGCTCGGCGGCGATGGCCCGGCTCAGGTACGAGCTGCCCGCGCCGAGGGTGACGGAGTGCCGGAGCCGGGTGCCGTCGCCCTCCGGTTCGAGGTCGAGCCGCCAGCGGGCCACTGGCCGGTCGAAGCCGCCCTTGAGGCCGCGGACGTCCCAGCCGAACGCCCGCTCCGGCCGGTGGTCGGCGATCCGCGAGACGGTCTCCCACCGGCCGAGGAGATCGTTGCGGTTGCGGCCGACGAAGGTGGCGCCGACGGCCGGCCCGGTGGCGCCGTCGAGCCACTCGGCCTCGTACAGCTCCCCGCCGAACCTGGTGGGCACGGTGATGTCGCTGACCAGGGCCCAGACCCTCGCGGACGGCGCCGCGACGTACACGTCCAGTTCGACCGTCGGGCCGTCCACCAACCGCACCATCGTCGTCCTTCTTCCCCTGCCGCACCGTTGCGACGTCGGCCACCCTAGTGGTGCCGGGCGGCGCGGCTCTACCGATCGGTAACCGGTTTCGCGCGGACGGCGCGCCACGCCACCGTCCGCGACGGGCCTTGCGGGGGAGGCCGGCTGAGGGTCGGACGGGCCCCGGGGACGGGTTGTCAGAGAGGCCTGCCAGGATGCTCCCATGCTCGTCACCCATCCTGACCTGGGCCTTGCCCGACCCCTGCCTCCACCCGCGCTGAGCGGGGAGTTCGAGGTGCACCTCACCGTGGAGCCGGGCGCCGTCGACGCGCTCGCCGAGTGGGCCGCGGCCAACGGCCTGACGTACACGCACATCCTGCTCGCCCGCGGCGCCGCCGTGTCGCAGCCGATGCTCAACCTCCGCGCCTCCGGCACGCTCGACGAGGTCGCCGCCGCGGCCGCCCGCACGGCGCGGCGCCTGACGGACGCGGGCTTCGCCGTCCTGCGGACGAAGGTCGAGGCCGCACCCTGGGCCGACGGCGTCCCCGCGACGGACGGCGAGGCGGCGCAGCACGGGCCCGGGCGGTACTTCGAGCACCACGTCAAGCTGCTGCTCGTCCCCGGTGAGGACACCACCCGGCTGGCCGCGCTCGCCGTGCGGCACGGTGCGCACCTGTCGCGCAACGCCCGTCGGGTGCGCGCGGACGGGCTGCGGGAGCAGTTCGTCACGCAGCGCTGCCGCCTGGTGGGGCTGGCCACGGCCGGGAGGCGGCTGGCGGCGCTGCTGGGCGAGCTGGCGGTCGACGGGCGCGAGGTCGTATCGGTGGAGCGGGAGTTCGTCGCCGTGGACAGCGCCGAGGCGCTGGACAGCGGCTGGATCACCCGAACACAGTGCACCGAGGACCGGAGTGCCGGAGGACAGGCCGCCGGGCGCCGGCTCGCCCCGCGGCGCGTGGAAGGAGCAGCACGATGACCGAGGACCGCACCGCGACGTGGGAGGACCTGCCCTACGGGCCCTGGGAGGGCGTGGTGCTGCCGAAGCAGCCGCCGTCCGAGGAGGTCCGCGCCGAGCAGGACCTGCCCCGGAGCATACGGCCGATCGACGACGAGGCCGTCACCCAACAGCCCGTCTTCGACCCCGCCCTGGCCGGCTACGCCCGCGCGCTGCGCCCCAGCGAGCCCGCCTTCGCCGATCCCGGGGTGGCCGCGCGCTGGCTGGCTGCCCGGCGCGAGGCGTTGAACACGGTGCTGTCCGCGATCGCCCGCTCCGCCTGGGCCGAACACCTGGTGCTGCGGGGCAGCGTGCTGCTGCGCGCCTGGTTCGGCGAGGAGGCGCGCGAGCCGGGCGACCTGGACTTCGTGGTGCGGCCCGTGGAGTGGCAGCTGGAGGACGGGCGGACGGGCCGCATGCTCGACGAACTCGCCGCCTCAGCCGACGAGTTGTCCTCGTCCGGGGCGGGCGCGTGCGGCGTGCGCCTGCACGCGGAGCGGGCGGTCGCCGACGAGATCTGGACGTACAGCCGCGTGCCGGGCCGGCGCCTGGTCCTGCCGTGGACGGCGCCGGGCGTGCCCGAGGGCACCGTCCAGCTGGACTTCGTCTTCACCGAGCACCTGCCGGCCGAGCCACGGCCCGTCGAACTCCCCGGCGTCGACGGCCCGCTGGTCGCCGCCACGCCGGAGCTCTCGCTGGCCTGGAAGATCCTCTGGCTGATCTCGGACAACCACCCGCAGGGCAAGGACCTCCACGACGCGGTCCTGCTCGCCCGCACGGCCCGGGTCCCGTACGAGCTGCTGCGCGACGTCTTCCTGCGCTCGGAGGAGAGCTGGGCGTGGTGGCCGGTGCTCCCGGACGGGATCGCCGAGCTCCACGTCGACTGGGACGAGTTCGCGAAGGACCACCCCGCCTTCACCGAAGCGGTCGAGGCGTACCCGGCCGAACTGCTCGCCTCCCTCGCGCCCACCTTCGCCGGACGCGGCGAGTACGCGCTGCGTGCCCTGTGGATGGCCCCCGTGGTGGACGGCCTGCGGGGGCTCATGGCCCGCGAGGGCCTCGACGCGGTCCTCCAGCACCTGAGCGAACGCCGCACCCGCCCGGAAAACCTCCTGATGGTGGCCGGCGAGTTGCTGGACGGCGACCTGGAGCGCGCCCACCAGGCGGTGATCACCCACCTGGACAACCCGACGGACCCGCGCCTCACGAAGCTCCAGGCGACCTGCACCCGCCTGGCCGCCGACCGAGCGGCCCCCACCACCCCGTAACCCCTCCACCTCCCAGGGCCGGCCGCTGGCTCTCCGCGCCCCGCCAAGGCGGGGCCGGCGGCACCGGTTGTCGACAGGCCCGACCCGGTTGCGCCGAGACCGCGGTCGGCGCCGACGTCCACGCGATGGCCGTCCGGCTCGTCCGGGAGGAGGTGTGCGCGCCGCTGACCGGCGAGTCGGCGGCGGGGATGCGTGGGCCTGGTGGCCGGCTCGGTGCACTGGGTCGTCAGGATGTTGACGCGTTGTATACCGTCTCCTGCGAGTGTTCGGACGCCCTGTCATACCTGAGCAAGGAGCGTCATCCGTGTTTCGAACGACCATGGTCCGCACGGCTGTTGCCGGCGTGGCCGTTTCACTGTCGGTACTGGGAGCCCTCGCCGTGGGCACGGGGGATCCCGTACGGCGGACCCCGCCGGTGTCGGCCTGCGACGGGTCCGCCGGCGTGCACTGCGAGGCGGGACACGTCACGTGGAACGGGACCGGTCTCCTTCCTACGCCTCAGCCGATGCCCTGACGGTTCCGTCACCGGTTGCCAGCGCGGCGAGGAGCGGCTTCGCGTCGGCCGTCGCCTGAGGGCCCAGCCGGCTGAGCAGGAGGCGCGCGGTCGCCTGGTGATGCCGGGCTGCGCCGTGGTCCCCGCGGGCGGTCAGTGCGTGGGCCAGGACCAGGTGGGCGAGGGCCCGTTCGCGCTGTCGCCCACCTTCGTCCGCGAGGTCCAGGGCCCGCTGCGCCTGGTGGACGGCCTCGTCGGCCTGTCCGAGCAGGCGCAGGACGTCGGCCAGGCGGCTCCGGGCGGCCGACTCGCGGTCGAGGTCGCCGGTGAGGCTCGCGCCGTCGATGCAGGAACGCAGGTGTGCGGCAGCGTCGTCGAGTCGCGCCGACTCCTGGTAGGCGAGGCCGAGGACGTAGTGCACGTAGGCGGTCATCGCGGGGTCGGCCGCCGCGCCCGGTGTCGCGAGGATGCCGCGGCAGGCCGATGCCGCCCCGGCGGCGTCACCGTTGCGGATCCGGGAGAGGGCCGCGTTCGCGCTGCTCGCCACCTCGCCGGAGCGGTGGCCGAGCTGTCGGGCGATGGCCGCCGCCTCGTCGAAGGCCGTGATCGCCTCCTCGTGGCGGCCCTCTGCCTGGGCGATGAGGCCCAGATCGTTGAGGGCCTGCCGGAGGACGGCCCGGTCGCCCGCCTCCCGGCAGGCCCGGGAGGCGAGTCGGGCCTGGGCGCCGGCCTCGCCGAGCCGGGCGCGGGCCAGCAGGATCGTGCCGAGGAGGAAGCGCGACCGCCCTTCCGCCGTGCGGGCGCGGTCGTGGTCGCCGCACGCGACCGCCGCGGCGACGAGCAGGCGGGCCGCCTCCTCGGCCCGGCCGCCCAGGGCGCCGAGGCCGAGCGGGCTGAGGGCGATCAGCAGGTCGATGGCCGCGCGCAGGGCGCTCACCGTGCGCAGGGGCACTGTCGCGACGGCGGCCGCGAGCGCCACGGCACCGGGGATCTCGGCCCGCGCCCATCGGCGGGCGTCCACCGGGTCGGTGAAGTCCCGGGCGGCGGCCGACCGCGGGCGCGGCGCGGCGAAGACGTCGGCGACCGGGTCTCCGGGCACGGCGAGCGCGAAGGCCGTGCGGGCGCAGCCGAGCAGGAGCGCCAGCAACCGCTCGTGGGCGGCGGCCCGTTCGTGCTCGCCGGTCCGCAGCGAGGTCCGGCGGGCGAAGGCGCGCACGAGGTCGTGGTAGCGGTAGCGCCCGGCGCCGATCGACTCCAGCAGGGCCTGGTCGACCAGTGCCTCCGCGAGGCGCTCCGCCTGGTCCTCCGTCAGGCCGAGGACTGCGGCTGCCGCGGCCAGGCCGATGTCGGGCTCCACCCAGGCGAGCATCCTGAATGCCGTTGCCAGGGGCGGCGGAAGCAGCCGGTAGCCGAGCGCGAACACCTGCTCGATCTCGACGTCTCCCGTGCGGAGCGCGCCGATCCCGTCGTCGGCCAGGTGCCGCACGAGGTCGGCGATCGGCTGCTCCGGGTCGGCGGCGAGCCGGGCCGCCGCGATCCGCACGGCCAGGGGGAGCCGGCCGCAGGCCTCGACGAGCATCGCGGCCTGGACGCTCTGCGCGGTCCGGCGCGCCCTGCCGATGACCGCATCGAGGAGCCCGAGCGCCTCGCGCTCGCTGAACACGTCCAGCGCGATGTGCAGCACCGACGGCACGCTGTTGAGCACCGCGCGGCTGGTGACGACGACTGCGCAGTCCGGCGATCCGGGCAGGAGGGGCTGGATCTGCGCGTCGTCGCGCGCGTTGTCGAGGAGGATGAGCAGCTGCCGTCCGGCGGTGGTGGTCCGGAAGAGGGCGGACCTGCCCGCGAGGTCCTTCGGGACGGCGGCCTCCCTGACGCCCAGCGCGGTGAGGAAGTCCGCGAGGATGTCCGACGCGTTCGCGGGCACCAGGTCGGCGCCGCGCAGGTCCGCGTACAGGAGGCCGTCCGGGAAGTCGGGGCTTACGGTGTGGGCGGCCCGTACGGCGAGGGCCGTCTTTCCGACGCCGCCCATGCCGGTGACGGTCACCAGCCGCAGGCCGGGGCCGGTCCGTTCGGTCAGCGCCTGTCCGATCCGGGTGATGTGCTCCTGCCGCCCGGTGAACTGGGCCGGGGGTGTTGGTAGTTGGTCCAGCTGAACCGGACGGCTGTGTGCGGGGGCGGTTCTCGCTCCGGCGGAGGAGCCCGCATCGAGGACGTGGCACAAGGCCGAGAGCTCCGGTCCCGGTTCGAGTTCCAGGTGTTCCATGAGCCGTGATCGGAGCGCGTCGTAGACCGTGCGCGCCTCGGACATCCGGCCCTGCCGTTGCAGCGCGCGGATGAGCAGCCCGTGCAGGCGCTCGCGGAACGGGTGGTCGGCGGCCAGCGCCTCCAGCTCCGGCAGGTAGCCGGAGGGGAGGTCGAGCGCCACGTCGAGGGCGAGCCGCTCCTCGCGCAGGGCGAGGCGCAACTGCGACAGCCGTTCGCGCTCGCGGTGCATGAGCGGCCCGGGCAGGCCGGCGAGCGGCTCGCCGCGCCACTGGGCCAGCGCCTCGGCCAGGATGTCCTGGGCATCCGCGGGCCGTTCGGCGGAGCACTTCGCGGCCTGCTCCCGGAGGCGCCAGACCCGCCACAGGTCCACGCGGTCCGGTGCGACCGCGAGGCGGTACCCGCGCGCCTGGGACAGCAACACCCTCGGCGAGTCGCGGACGGGCTCCAGCAGGTTCCGCAACCGCCACACGTAGGTCCGCAGGGTGACGTCGGGCGCGCCGGACGGCCGTTCGCCCCACAGCCCGGCGACCAACTCCTCCACAGGGACGACCGCGTTCGGCCGCAGCAGCAGGGCGGCCAGCACGGACCGCTGCCGCGGGCCGCCCAGCGCCACGTCCGCACCGGCGCGCCGCACGCGAAGGTCGCCGAGCAGCGCGAAGCTCAGCCGATCCGGATCACTACCTGGCCGCAAGGCGGTTCCCCACAATCTGACGCAGCGTCGGATGCTGCCCCGGAGCCCATCCTCGCTGGCGCGGCGCGTGGTTCGCAACGGAAGGACCGGTGCGCAGGCGCCGGGCTCCGCTTGCGGGTTCCCGGGGATTCCCCGGGAACCCGTGTCGGGTCAGTACCGCTTGACGGCGGTGATCCAGGCCTGGTTGGCCTGGGCGACGCCGGCGTAGCCGCCCTGCCACTGACGGGCGGGGGCGCCGTTGTCGGTGCGCCAGTCGGCGATCTTCAGGCACTTGCCGGAGTCGACGTTGACCAGCGTGCTGGTCGTGGGGTTGCCGAAGCTGCCGCCGATGGCGGACGCGGGGGTGGCCGGCGCGGCGGCGGCCAGCGCGAGGGCGGCGCCGGTGGCGCCTGCGGCCGTACGGGCGCGGGGGAGGGCGTTGCGAATGGTCAAGACGGACCGGTCCCTTGCACGAGGAGCAGGAGCAGGGGAGACGAGCGGACGCGCGTGCCCCCGATCCGCGTCGGCCCGGCCCGGTGCGACACCGGTGTTCCGTCCCTCTCCTGCGGTTCGGACGCGTGTCCGAACCGCCGACGCGCGTGAGTCGTACGCGAGTGCGAGTGGATGCCGGATCAAGAATTGATCGAGGATGAGCAAGTCCGGTCGTGCTCCACCGAGTGCGTGGGAAGCGTCCTCGCGTCCTGCTGAACAGGCTCTTCCGGTCGGGTCGGTCGGGCCGGGCGGGCGTCAGGTCTTCGGGGGCTGGGGCTGGGCGTGGGCGATCGGGACGGGCCTGCCGGTGACGGCATCGGTCAATGGCCGTGTGCCGAGAGGTTGGTGAAGTACGGTTTTGACCTGCGCGTATCCGCCGTCCTCGCATCCGACGTCCGGGCCCGAGGCGTCCCGGCGGCTCAACAGCAGCGTGACGTGGTCCGCCGTCTCCCGTGCCACGAGGTCGGGCTCGTAGTCGCAGCCGCCCCAGCCGACATCCAAGGTGATCGTTCGGTCGTCCGCCAGGACGGTCGGGTTCCACGCACTGACGTCGCTGCCGGCATTGATCCGGCCGAGGACCGAGGCGTCGCGTCTCGTGTACGGAAGCTGATGGTGGGAGAACTGGTCCCACCACGTGTAGTAGGCCCCCGCTCCGAGCCCGATCAGCCCCACCACGGCCAGCCAGCGCTTGCGTGTCGTCAGTTCCACGTCCGCCCCTCCCCTTGTCGTCGATCATGGTAGTCCGGACCGGGGGGCGAGAGCCGTCCGGCCGTACGTACTCGCTGAGCGGTGGGCGGTACGCACCTGCCGCCGGGACGTCGTGCTGCTCGGAGAGGACATGCCGCCCGGTCGGCCTTCGGGATGTCCGGCCAGGCTCGCGGCGCCTTCGCCCGTACGGCCGTACCCGACCGACCCCTTCGGTCCGGTGCCGGTGGTCGCCGGGGTGTCGTTGTTACTCTCCGGAGACCTGCCACGCGGGGGAGCCGGTCACCGACCAGAAGCGAGGGAACGTGGACATGGCGAGCGTCGGCTCCGATTTGGGTTCGGCGGCCCCTGCCGTGCGGCCGGTCAGTGTGTGGCGGCAACGCAACTTCCAGGTCCTGTGGTCGGCGCACACCGTCAGCGAGTTCGGAACGCGGATCACGTTCTTCGTCATTCCCGTGCTCGCGCTGACGACCCTCTCCGCGTCGACCGGCCAGCTCGGGCTCGTCTCGGCGATGGAGACCCTGCCGTTCCTCCTGGTCGGCCTGCCGGCGGGCGCGCTGCTCGACCGGTGGGACCGCCGGCGCGTGATGGTCGTGGCGGACGTCGGCCGGGCCGTGGCGATCGTCGTGCTGCCCGTCGGACACCTCGCGGGGGTGCTGAATGTACCGCTGCTCTGTGCGGTGGGCTTCGCCATCGGCCTGTGCACGGTGTTCTTCGACATCGCCGACCAGGCCTTCCTACCGACGGTCGTGGCGCGGGAACAGACCCCGGACGGCAACAGCAGGCTCGAATTCTCCCGCTCGACGGCGGAGTTGGCGGGGCCCAGCATCGGTGGTCTGCTGCTGCAGGTGGTCACCGCGCCGCTGGTCCTCGTGGTCAACTCCGTGAGTTACCTGGTGTCCGCGCTGCTGCTCTGCCTCATCCGGGCTCCCCGGCCGCGGGCGCCGCAGCCCGGGTCCAGGGCCACGATGCGCAGCCAGATCGCCGAGGGGCTGCGGTTCGTCTTCCGTCACCGGACCCTGCGGTCCCTGGCGCTGGCGACGGGCATCAGCAACCTCGTCGGGCTGGGCGGCGCGTTGGGGGCGGTCCTGACCGCGTACGCCCTGCGTGACCTCGGGCTGTCGCCGGGGGAACTCGGGCTGGCCCTGAGCGTGGGCAACTGCGGTGCGCTGCTGGGGGCCGCGCTCAGCAGCCGGCTCATCAGGCTCGTGGGGCTGGGTCCGGTCCTGGTCGTGGCCAAGTCGATGTCGGGGATCGCCGTGCTGGTCCTCGCGACGGCGGCACCGGCCCGCGCGGTGCTCACCCTGAGTGTCGCGACCGGCATCATGGCGTGCGGCATCACCGTGTACAACATCGGCCAGGTGAGCCTCCGCCAGGCCATCACGCCCACCGGCCTGCAGGGCCGGATGAACGCGTCCGTCCGGTTCGCCATCTGGGGCACCCGCCCGGTCGGGGCCCTGGCGGGCGGTTACCTCGGATCCGTCCTCGGCACGCGCCTGACGCTGTGGACGATCGCCGTGATCGGCCTGCTCTCCTGCCTGCCCCTGGTCGCGACGGAGGACGTCCGGACGCTGCGGGCCTTCCCGTCCCTGTTGCTCGACTGACCGGAGCCGCGGCCGGCGGCCAGGGTCGCTGTCAGGTGGCGTGCGCGAGGGAGTGCGCGAGGACGTGCGCGAGAAGGGCCTTTGCCGCCGCCCGTGCCGGCCGAGCACGTAGGCGTCTCCTCCGGCTACGTCGACGAGGCCGCGCCGGTCGGCCGGGTCACGACCGAACGGGCGGGGCTCGAAGCGGTCGCGTCCTCCCACGGCTGGGCGAGGTCCCCAGGCTGTCTTCCGGTGGGGACGACCGCCCAGGCGGCCTCGATCATCCGGAAGACCTCGTCCACCGCGGCCTCCGGGTCGGCGGCCTCGCGGGCCAGCGAGAAGGCGCCGGTCACGAACCTCGCGACCGCCCGGCAGGCCGTCCTGGCTCGACCTGGGCGGCTCCGGCGTGATCCGCGAACTCGTCGAACTGACCGGGGACCCGCGGAGGGTGGTCTCCATCGCCGACCTCGCCGCACCCGGGCTCGGCGTCCGGTTCTCCGGCGTGGCCGGGAGCGTGCCCGACGCGCTCGCCGAGGCCGTCGACCTCATCTCGCGGGGACGGCTCCACATCCCGGTCGACAAGGCGTACGCCCTCGCCGAGGCCGCCGCCGCGCACGCGGACAGCCGGGCCGGGCACACGCGTGGGCGCCGGGTCCTGGTCGTCCGGGGCGGTTGACCCGCCGCGTCGGGTCCCGTCGATCGAGTTGCTTGACTTCAAGTCGACTTCACGTACGAGACTGCACGACATGCCGAAGAACACCGCAGTCATCACCGACCTGACCGACCCTCAGCACACCGATACCGTCCCGCTGGCCGACACCGTGCTCGACGAGGTCGCCGGTCGACTGGCCGGCGGAGCAGTGGTGGTGGGCATCGGGGAGGCCACGCGCTTCTCCCGCGAGACCTTCGGGGTGCGGGACCAGCTGTTCCGCCGGCTCGTCCGGGACCACGGCTTCCGCGGGCTGGCCGTCCAGGACGACGCGGGCGCTGCCGCAGCCCTCGACGCGTACGTGAGCGGAGGCGAGGGCTCGGCCGCGTCCGCGCTGGCCGGTGCCTGGCGTCCGTGGCGCACCGCCGAGATGGTCGCCGCCCTGGAGTGGATCCGGGCGTTCAACCGGGATCACGCGGACGACCCGGTCCGGATCTTCGGCGTGAAGCCGGTCCAGGCGGGGCCCGCCGACTACGACGCCGTCCTGGAGCACGTGCGGGTGGCGGCGCCGGAGCGGCTCGCGGAGGTGGCGGCCCACCTGGATCCCATCCGCACCGTCCACGAGGCCGAGGAGCACGTGCAGCGGGCACGCGGAGTCCACCCCGGACGGGCGTTCGCCGAACACGCCCGCGACGCGCTTGAGTTGGTCGAGTCCACTCCCGGCGCGGACGACGCGGCCGCGAGGATGCAGCTGATCGTGGAGTACCACGAGCGCAGCGTCGCCGGGCGTGGCACCTACGCGGGCGAGGCCGAGGTGTGGGCAGAGGCCATCGCCGAGGCCCAGGGCCGGAGCGGTGTGCGCACCGTCTACTGGGACGGCATCGCGCACACGTCGGCGGCCGGGGCCGTGGTGGGCCTGGCGGCCGAGCGCGGTGCGCAGGCCAGCGCCGGCAGCCTGCTGCGCGAGCGCTACGGCCGGCAGTACGTCTCCGTGGCGATCGGCTTCCACCACGGGAACCTCGGCGTCGCCGTCGTCCCGGACCCGGCCGCGGACTTCGTCGACGCGAGGCTCGGGGAGACGGACCTGCCCGCGCGCTGGCTGGATCTGCGCGACGAGGACGTGCGCGGGCAGTGGGACGGACCTGCCAAGGCCCGCGTCGTCAGCGGTGTCTACACCCCGGAGCGCGACGCCGTCGAACACCTCGCCGTCGATTCCCTGGCCGGGGCCTTCGACGTCCTCATCCACATCCGCGAGGTCTCCCCGGTGCACTGGCTGCCGTGAGCCCGGCCGTACACTCCGCCGGATCCGCTGGGGCCTCGTCCGACGACCTCATGCCGCAATTCCCGCTGGGCGGGTGTTCGCCTACCCCGGGGCCAGGATCCCGGCCACGGCGTCGATCACGGCGGGGTCGGCGAGGAAGTCGTTGTGCTTGAGACGCGACGTCTCGGTGTTGGTGGCGCCGTTCAGCGGGGTGCTCGGGTGGGGGAGGATCTGCTCGTCGCTGGGGGACCAGAAGGTCCGGTAGTGGACGGGCTCGGGCGTCTCGTCGTCCCGGTGCAGGTTGGTGACGACGTACGAGCCGGGCGTCATGTCGCGGCAGCCCTGGTCCCGCGCGGCGCAGAGCCAGGCGAGGCCGGTGCCGTGGTTGGGGCCGGCCTGGGAGATCAGGTTCGCCACCGTGCGTGCGCCGTCGCCGAACGTGACGTACCAGCGGCTCGGCAGGCCACCAGGGCGTCACAGCTCCCGGCGCATCAGGACGCACATCGTGTCGTGGCGGCGGACCGAACCGTCGGGCGCTTCCTCGTCCCAGGCGTCGGGCTCGCGGCCGTAGGCGACGTAGCCCAGGCGTTCGTACAGGGCGCGGGCCCGGGGGTTGTCCTCCTCTACGCCGAGCTCGGCCCGGCGGAGGCCGCGGTCCCGGATGCGCTGCTCGGCGGCGCGGATCAGGAGGGTGCCCAGGCCGCGGGACTGGAGGGCGGGGAGCACCGCGAGCTGCCAGATCGTGCCGGCGCCCGCAGCGGCACGGTAGTCGACGCCGCCGATGGCCACTGGCATGTCCACGGGTGTGCAGACGGCCAGGTAGTCCACTTCGCCCGCCGTCGCGCGCAGCAACTCCCGTTCCACGCTGCGGAGATGGAGGGGCGACCCGGACCACGTGCACACGGGCAGGTCCTGCGGGCGGAGGTCCCGCACGCTCACGGGCACGGCGATGGTCGACGCGTCGGCGGGCAGGTCACGGGGGAGCGGTTGGTGAGGACCCATGCGAGGAACCGTACTCCCGTCGCTCCGCCGTCCGCAGGCCGGTTTCCCCTGGACTCAAGCCCACTTGAAGGGAGAGGGTGGTCCGCGCGAGTGACGGAACGAGCGCCGAGAGCCCCGACATCACGGCCAACGCCGACGTGGTCGCAGCCCGGGCGGCCGGCGACGGCGCGCCGCGCCGGGTCTTGCGGGCCGACCACACGGCCACCGATCTGGACACCGACCTCGACGCCGAAGCCGGCACAGCCTACGTCGCCTTCCGCGACGGCTAGATCGTCGCCCTGGGCCCGCACGACGAGACCCTCCACTGGCGACACCGGCTGGCCGCCGCCGGTGTCCCCACCGTCCCGACCGTGCTCATATTGCCGCCCGTGCGTCGCGGTGCCTGAATGGACGGGAAAGCGTCGTTCCGCAGGTGAACGGGTGAGGAGCCGTCGCATGCCAAGGGCCAGGGTCAACGGCGTCGAGCTCTACTACCAGCTGACGGGGGACGGTGACCCCCTCGTCCTGGTCCACGGCTCGTGGGGCGACCACTTCACCTGGATGCCCGTGCTGCCGGCCCTCGCCGAGCGGTTCCGGGTGCTGGTCTACGACCGGCGGGGGCACAGCCGGAGCGAGCGGCCCCCGGGGCAGGGCTCCCGGGCGGAGGACGAGGACGACCTCGCGGCGCTGGTCGAGGAGCTCGGCCTCGCGCCGGCCCACGTCGCGGGGAACTCCTTCGGTGCGTCGACGGCGCTGGGCCTGGCCGCGCGGCGCCCCACGCTGTTCCGGAGCCTCATCGCCCACGAGCCGCCGCTGACGGGGATCGTGACGGCTGGCGCGGAACGTGGACCGGCGTCGCGGGACACGCGGATGCAGGACGCGCAGGTGAAGATCGACTCGGTCCTCGCGCACCTGCGCGCCGGTGAGACCTTCGAGGGCGCCCACCAGTTCGTGGAAGAGGTCGCCCTCGGCCCGGGGACGTGGGACGGGTTCCCGGAGCAGGTCCGGGAGACGTTCCTGACGAACGCCCCGACGTTCCTCGACGAGCAGGACGACCCGGGGTGGTCGTCGCTCGACCTCGGCCGGCTGTCCGGCTACCGGGGCCCGGCCCTGTTGACCACGGGGACGGTGAGCCCGCCCTGGTTCCCGGCCGTCATCGCCCGGATCGCCGAGGCGCTGCCCCAGGCGCAGGTCAGGTCGCTGGACGGGGCCGGGCACATCCCGCACGTCACCCACCCCGCGGAGTACGTGCAGAACCTGACCGGCTTCATCGAGGCCCACGCCTGAGGGCGCCGACGCGCACCGCGCGCCCCATGGGGCGATCGTGGCCGGACACGCTCAGGGGGCGCACCACTAGGGCGTTCAGGGGCGCGCCCCGGCTGCCGGCGACCTCGGGGCCGGCCCGGCCGTAGGTGAACGGCCCGACGGCCTGGGTGAGTTGTGGTCCGCCGCCGCCGCGGTCCGGGAATCGAGCCGCCGTGGCGCTCGTCGCCGTGCCGCCGGTTCCGCTCCTCGTGGGTGGTCGAACCGGCACCCGGCGGCTCCCAGGTCAGGGCGTCCCGCACGTGCGTCCCGACCTGGCACGTGCCGTCCCGGCCGATCGGTGTTGGGGAGCCTCGCGAACGGGCAACGGTGTGGTGGGGCGGCACGTGCTCGGAGGTGGCGGCGATGGACGGGCAGGGGCTCTCCCACCGGGAGTTGCGGATCCTGGCGGAGATCGAGAACGAGCTGCGGGCGGACGGGCCGCGCCCTGCGCACGATGCGGCGCTCGGGCCGGGCCGGCTGCTCGTCCGCGCGCTGCGGGCGGTCGCGCGCGTGCCGGCCTCCGTGCTTTCGGTGCTGCTGGCGCTGTCGGCGGGCCTGGCCCTGGTGAGCGCGGACGCGAACTCACCCGACGTGCTGGCCGCCTTCTCCCTGGTGTGGGTGCCGACGTCCGTCCTGTCGGCGGCGCGGCTCATCGCGTGGCGGCGGGGCACCCGCGCGCGGCGGCCCGGTCGCTGACCGGTCCCTGAGCTCGCCCGCCACGGCCCAGGCGACCGACACCACCGGCACCGCGACCACCGCGCCCAGTACGCCCGCCAGGACGGCGCCGCCGATGACCGACAGGGCCACCACAACCGGGTGGATCTGCACCGACCAGCTCAGCACGAGCGGGTGCAGCAGATGGCCCTCGATCTGACCGATGACGACGATCAGCGCGAGCACGAGCAGCGCGACCACCGGACCGCGCGCCGCCAGGGCCACCAGCGCGGCGACGGCCAGCGCGATCGGCGAGCCGATCAGCGGCACGAGCGCCGCGACGAACTCCAGGACCATCAGCGGCAGCACCAGCGGCACCCGCAGGACGGCGAGCGCGATGCCCACCAGAACGGCGTTGACGGCCGCCACGATCAGCACGCCACGGGTGTACCCGGCGAAGGTGCGCCAGGCCGCGCGCCCGGCCCGCTCCCACACCGGCGCTGCCCGGGCGGGTAGCTGGTGCTGCGCCCAGGACCACATCCGGTCGCCGGAGTGCAGGAAGAACACCGAGCAGAACACCGCGAGCGCGAGCCCGGTGACGAACTCGACGACCCGGCTCGCCCCGCTGATCGCGGTGTTGAGGAGGGACGAGCGGTGGGCGGTGACGAACTCGCCGATCTTCGCCCGGAGATCGGTGACGGTGCCGGGCCGGAGGTGGAAGGGCGCGCCGGTCAGCCAGTGGTCGATCCGGCCGAGGCCGCCGCGCAGTTCGGCGCCGAGCCGGCTCCACTCGTCGGCGACGGTCGTGCCGACGAACGTGAGGACCCCGCCCATGACCGCGACGGCGCACACGAAGGCGAGCAGCACGGCCAGGGAACGCGGTAGCACCCGGGCGATGAGGTCGACGAGCGGCCGCAGGACGGACGTGATGACCAGCGCCACGAACACCGCGACCACGGGCAGTTGGAGCTGGCCGAGGACGGTCACGGCGAGGTAGGCCGTGACGCCCAGCAGGACCAGCCGCCACGCGTACCCGGCTGCGGTCCGCAGCCCGTGCGGGACGCCGTCCCCGGAGGCCGACGGTCGGGCCCGGGGCGGCGCCACCCGGGGCCGGCGACTGCCGAGCGGCGTGGGACGCCGGGCCGGTCCGCCACCGTTCATTCCCACGGACCGCCTCCCTGACGTCGGTCGGGCTCCGTCCGGTCCTCCCGGGTACCCGGACGGGCGCACCGGAAACGGCCACGCCCGGCGCCGTGGCGGCCCCAGGTGTACCGCCCGGACTGTGCTCGCGTCGCGCGGGCAACGCCGACGCCCGCCGGATCACCGCGCCGGACCACCCGTTCGCCGCAGTCCGGGCGCCGGCGCCGGTCTCCAGGAGTGGAACGCGTCCACGGAGGACCGGAGGGCCTCAGCCCTGGAAGGTCCATTCGTTCAGCACGTCGAGGTTGCGGAACACCGGCGGTCCGTCGCACAGCGTCGCGAGCTGGGCGGCGAGCTCCGTCGTCTCCGGGCGGTTGGAGTTCTCCATCGCCTGTTCGTACGAGGGGAACTCGACGATGTTCAGGTAGACGTTCTCCTGGTCGCGGTCACGGGTCTGCAAGGCCCGGGTCGCCACGCGATTGCCCGCGTTCTTCTCGACCCAGCTGTCGAGCAGGGCGTTGAACTCGTCTCCGCGGGTCGTCTTGTACTCGATGATCTGGATGAAGCTCACGTCAGGGCTCCTCGTCTCAGCGGAAGGGAGGGATGGCTGTCCGCCACGTCCAGCGTCGCCCTGGCATCCGGGCCCTGCAAGGCAGGCGGCCTTTGAGGGGGCGCCGCACACCCGCGTCGGTGGGCAGGACAGGATGGGCGCATGACCGAGACGCACACGTGGAGCTACGACGGGACCGAGCTGGCCTGGCTGCAGGCCGGCCTGGAGCAGACCGGGCGGAGCGAGGGGCACGTCGTGGGCGAGCTCGTGCCGGGCGGGTTCGACGCGTACCTGCGGGTGTTCCACCGGTTCGAGGCCTCGGACGGGTCGGGCCGCACCCGGTCCTGGCGGGAGCGGGCCGGGGACGCGGGGCGGCCGTTCCACGCCGAGATGAGCCACTGGCCGCTGGTGCAGGACGAGAGCGGCCCCGACGCCGACGTCCGGTGGCTGGCGGACTCGGGCCAGCCGGATGTCGTCACCCGCAGAGCGCTGGCGCGTTGCCTCGCCCGGGTGACGGGGGACCAGCCCGTGCTCTTCGCCTACGACCTCGCCGCTGCGCTGTGGGGAGAGCCGGGGCCGCTGGTCCGGCGATCGACGCTGGCCGAGCTGGACTCCTCCCGGCGGTGCGTGGCGGCCGAGGTCGGGCTCGGGGCCGGTCGCGGTGAGATCACCGGGCCCGAGTTCTGGTGGCCGGAGGACCGGAGCTGGGTGGTCACCAGCGATCACGACCTCGTGTCCACGTACGTCGGGTGCTCGGCGGAGGCGGCCGCGCTCATCCTGGCGGACCACGAGGCCGAGGCACTGCCCGTCACTCCGCGCACTCGGGTCGACTTCCACGCCGATGACGTGAACAGCGGCTGAGCCGGATCCGCCCGCCGCGTCACTGCGGGCGGATGATGACCACCGGGCACGCGGCGTGCTGCGCGCAGCGCGTGCTCACCGAGCCGAGAAGGGCCCGGGTGAAGCCGCTGTGGCCGTGGCTTCCGACGACCAGTAGTTCGGCGCCGCGCGCCGCGTCCAGGAGCACGTCGGAGGGGTCGCCCATCACCATCGTGCGCCGGACCTGTACCGGCACGTCCACGCCGAGCACCTCGTCCAGCTCCTCGTGGAACCGCCGCTCGGCGAGGTCCCGGTCGAAGGACGTGTCGACCACGGGCGCGGACCAGCCGAAGCGGCTCGGCGGTTCCCACGCGCCCACCGCGTCGACGACGCCGCCGATCAGCTCGGCGTGGCGGACCGCCCAGCGCACCGCGGCGCGCGACGGCTGCGAGCCGTCGACGCCGACCACGATGCGGGGAACGGAGTCGTTCGCGTTCATCTGTACCGTCCTGTCGGTCGTTGCCCCACCCACTACGGTGCGTGCCGCCGGACGCCGCCGCCAGTACGGCCCGGCACCCGGGTGACGGCGGTGCGGCGGCCCGGCGGGTGATCGATTCCGGATACGGGAGGGGGCCGAAGACTGCCGGGTTCTGGCAGTGTGCGGTGACCGTGCCCTTGACACGATCTTGACGGCGCCCGTACGCGAACGGCGGTGGGCGACGACGGGGGACGGAAGGGAACGGAACGGTGGGGGTTGTCGTCGTGGACGACGGGCGCCCGGTCGGTGAGCGGCGTCGTACCACGCGCGTCGTCGACCGCGCTGTGGGGGAATCGGGGGGCGCATGGACGGCGAAACGCCGTTGACGGGACGTCGGCGGAGCGACCGGGCCCGGGGGGACACCAGGCTGGCGGGCGTCCTGCCGGTCGTCGTCGGCCTGCTGACGGCCGCGGCGGCGCTGCGGTCCGCCGGCGGGCTGCTCGGCACGGCCACGGCCGGCCCGGTGCGCACCATCGGCTTCGTCGTGCTGCTCGGGATCGGCTGGGCGGTGCTGATCGGCCGGTTCGCGGTGCGGTTCCGGGAGGAGGTCCGGACCCTCATCGGGCCCACGCCGCGGACCGAGCGCCTGCGGGAGGCGGCGATGGTGTTGCTGCCGCTGGCCGCTCTCGGGGTGCCGGCGCTGATGCTGGTGCTCAACAGCCGTACGGGCGGCGACCACGGCTTCGAGCCTCGTGTGCTGCCGCTGCCGACCCCCACCACGACACCGGCGCGGCCGCCGTCGGAGCGCCTGGACGACGGGGCGCTGATGCTCCTGCCCGCGGCCCTGTTCGCGGTGCTGGGGCTGGTGGTGACCGTCGCGCTCGCGGTCGTGGTCTTCTTCCTGCTGCGTCAACGCCTGCGCCTGCGCCTGCGCCGCAGGCAGGCCCCGGTGCTGCTGCCCGCAGCACCGCCGCCGTCCCCGGAGGACGTCCTCGCCGAGGCCGTCATGTCCGCCCGCACCGCGCTGACCGGGGGCGACGCGCGGGCGGCCGTGATCGCCTGCTTCGTCGCCATGGAAGGCTCGCTCGCCGCCGCCGGCGTGTCCCGGCACGCGTCGGACAGCCCGACGGAACTGGTGGAACGCGCGCTGTCGCACCAGAGCATCGACCCCGGCCGGGCACACGCGCTCACCGCGCTGTACCGCGAGGCCAGGTACTCGACGCACCCGATGGACGACGGCCACGTGCGCCGGGCCCGGGCGGCCCTGGACGCCGTCGGCGCGGCGCTCGCCGCCGCACACTCCGCGGGCACACCCGAGCCCGTGCCCGCGGACGCGGACGCGGTAGGACCGACAGGACACCGCCGATGAGGATCCCGAGGACCCGGACACCCGAGGGCCCGGCCGACGGGTTCGCCGCGCCCGGCTCCGTCCGGCACAGCCTGATCGAGCTGACCGTGACCGCCGTCCTCGCCGAACCGCTCCTCGCCCTGGTCGGCGGCCTGCCCGGGGCCGGGGCCGGCGCGGTCCTGCTGACCGCCACCGCCCTCGTCACCGCCCGGTACGTGGCCGGCGCCGGCGCCCTGGAGACGGTCCTGCGCCGTCGGCCCCGGCTGATGGAGGCGCACGAGCCCGGCCTCGGCGACTGGCGCTGGACCGTCGACCAGGCCATCAATCCCCAGGGCGACTGCAGGCCGCTGCGCACCCGCCTCCAACGGCTCTACGCCGTACGGCTGTCGGAGGTCCACGGCCTGCGCCTGCCGGCCGATCGCGACCGGGCCGCCGAACTGGTCGGCCCCCGGCTCTGGCCCTGGGTCGACCCCGAGGCGCCGGCCCCGGCCGCGACCGTCCCGGCCCCGATCCTGCGCGCCCTCGTCGACCGGCTGGAGTCCCTGTGACGGTCCTGCCGTCCTCCCAAGGCACGTTGACGGCGCCGCACCACGTGCGGTCCTTCGAATTCCACCATCCACGAAAAGTCCTGCAGGAGAGTCATGTCCGTCCTACCCCAGGCCCCCGCCGCACCCTACGGCGCGCACACCCCGGCCGAACCGGCAGTGGACCTACCGGTGCTGACCCCGAAGGAGGCCGGCGAGCGCGCCCTCGCGGTGCTCGCGGAGATCGAACGGGCCGTCGTCGGCAAGCCGGAGGCGCTGCGCCTGGTCATGCTCGGGGCTCTGGCCGGCGGCCACGTCCTGATCGAGGACCTGCCCGGACTCGGCAAGACCCTGCTGGCGCGCTCGTTCGCGACCACCCTCGGCCTGGACTTCCGCCGGATCCAGTTCACCCCCGACCTGCTGCCCTCGGACGTCACCGGCGCCCCCTTCTACGACCGGAACACCGGCGAGATGGTGTTCCGCCCCGGCCCGCTGTTCACCCAGCTCCTGCTCGCCGACGAGATCAACCGCACCCCGCCGAAGACCCAGGCCGCGCTGCTGGAGGCGATGGCCGAGGGCCAGGTTTCCGTCGACGGCGAGACCCGCCGCCTGCCGCACCCCTTCCTGGTGATCGCCACCGCCAACCCGATCGAGTACGAGGGCACGTACGCGCTCCCGGAGGCGCAGCTCGACCGCTTCCTGCTCCGCGTGCGGATGGGCTACCTCCCCACCGGCACGGAGGCGGCGATGCTGCGCGCCCGGCTCGACCGCGCGGCGCCGGAGGCGGTGCTGGACGCGGTCGGCAGCCCGTCGGAACTGCTGGCCATGCGCGCGGCGGTGGAGCGGGTCGAGGTCGACGACGACCTGGTCGACTACGTCGTCGCGCTGGTCGACGCGACCCGCAACGACCAGCAGATCCAGGTCGGCGCCTCGCCCCGCGGCGGCCTCGCGCTGATCCAGCTGGCCCGGGCACGGGCGATGCTGGAGGGCCGCGACTACCTGACCCCGGAGGACGTCAAGGCGCTCGCCGTCCCCGCGCTCGCCCACCGCATCACCCTCGCACCGGAGTTGTGGGTGCGGCAGATCGAGGCCGACGACGTCGTGCGGCGACTGGTCGACGCCGTCCCCGCGCCGCAGACCCTGCCCCGCGCGGCCCGTTCGTGAACCGCGCACCGCATCACGGGGAGCCCGCCACCCGGTCCGCCGCCGGCGCCGGGCCGGTGGCCGGCGCCCGGCCCGTCGTCGGCGCCCGGCTCGTCGACGGCCTGCCGAGCAGCCCGCCCCCGCCGCACTGGCGCGCCGGTGAGCAGACGCTGCGCCTGCTCACCGTAGCCGTCGCCGCGGCCGTCGCCGCGCTGCTCACCGGCCACGCGTGGCTGCTCGCCCTGGCGGCCGGGCCCGCGGTCCTGCTCGCCCTCGCCGCCCCGGGGCGCACCCGGCCGACCGAGCTGTCCGCGGACAGCACCGCCGAGCCGCGCCGCTGCTTCGAGGGCGAGCCCGTCACCGTGCACGTCACCGTCCGGCACGACGGGCGGACCGGCCGCCTCGACCCCACCCTGGCGCTCGGCCCCGGCATCACGCTGGACGCCCTCAGCGTCACCGCGACCGGCGTGGACCTGGTCGTCCACGCCGACAGCTGGGGCCGCTGGCAGCTCGGCGTGATCGACGTCGACGTCCACGACGCGGGCGGCCTGACCCGGCGCACCGTGCGCACCGACCTCGGCACGGTGGACGTCTTCCCGGTGCCCAGCGCGGCCCGCCTCGCCCCGATCCCGGTCCGGCTGCCGGAGCGGATCGGCGAGCACACCACCGCGCACGAGGGCACCGGCACCGAGGTGATCGGCGTGCGCCCGCACGTGCCGGGCGAGCGGCAGCGGCGCATCCACTGGCCGTCGACGACCCGCCGCGACGCCGTCCAGATCAACCAGTTCACCGCCGAGCGTGCCGCCGACGCGGTCGTCCTGCTGGACACCCTGGCCGACTTCCGCGACGCCACCACCGGACTGCGCAGCCTCGACGAGACGCTGCGCGCCGCCACCGGACTGACCCGCTCCTACCTGCGCCGGCACGACCGGATCGGCCTCGTCGCGGTCGGCGGGACGCTGCGCTGGCTCAGCGCGGGCAGCGGGGACCGGCAGTTCTACCGCATGGTCGAGAGCGTGCTGGAGGTCCGGCAGGACCGCCCCCGGCGCGGCGCCGCCGTTCCCCGCATCCCGCTGCCGGTCCTGCCCGGCCACGCCCTCGTGTACGCGTTCACGCCGCTCGCCGACCAGCGGATCCTCGACGTGCTCGGCCAGGTGCGCGAACGCGGCAACCCGCTCGTCGTGGTCGAGGTCCCGGCCGGCGAACCGGCCGCGCGCCCGGACGACGAGACCGACGCCCTCGCCCTGCGCCTGTGGCACGCCGAACGCGAGGCGATGCGCTCGACGCTGCGCGGGCGCGGCATCCCGGTGGCCCGCCACACGCCGGGCGAGCCCCTCGACCTGGCACTCGCGCCGCTGCTGCGTCGCACGATCACGGGAGCGACCCGATGACCTCGACGACTCCGGCACCGCCCGTGGACGCGACGGAGGCGACACCCCCGCCCGGTGCCGTCCGGTGGTCCCCGCGGCTCGAACGGGCCGTCCTGCGGGGCACCGGCGCCGCCCTGGCCCTCGCCGCCGTCGGCCTCCCCGGCAGCGGTGGCGCGACCGACCGGTTCGGGCCCGCGGCGGCGGTCGTCGCCACCGGCCTCGCACTCTGGGCCGCGCCGCCGCCGGACGACCCGCCGAGCCGGACGGCGACCTGGCCCGCGCGCCTCGCCGCGTCCCGTACGACCCTCCTCGGCGCCGGGTCGGTGGTGCTCGCCGCGCTGTGCGAGCCACGGGTGTGGCAGGCGCTCGCCGTGACCGTCCTCCTCACGGCCTACCTACTGCTCCTCGATGCGTTCGGCCCGTGGCGCCGGACCGTCCGCCCGGCCGCGGCCCGTGCCGCCGTCGCGGCGTCGCTGCTGGTGCTGCCGGTGGCCTTCGCGCCGACCGGGGCGGGGGAGTGGTCGCGCCCGATCGCGCTGCTGGGCGTGGCGGCCGCAGCCTGGGGTGTGGGTCTCGGGCTGCGCCCGTCCGCGTCCGGGGCCGCCGCGTCCGGGGCCGCCGAGGACGGGAACCCCGAGGCGGCCGCCCGGGGGTGAGCCCGGTGCGCGCCGCCCGCCGGTGCCACGGCACCGGGTCAGTGCTCGGCCAGTTCGATGGCCCGCTCGGCGAGCCACAGGTCGTGGACGGCCGTGGGGAAGCGGACCAGCGAGCGCTGCAGCAACACCTCGGCCCGGGCCAGGCGTTTGCGGACGGCCGAGGGCGAGACGGACAGCGCCTCGGCCGTCGGCACGAGGCGGGCGTCCATGTGCAGCCAGGTGGCGAGCGTCTTTGCCACGGCCGTCGGGGCGTCGGGTCCGTGGAGCGGCCGCAGCTGCCGCTCGGCCCAGGCCTCGACGCGGGGCAGGGCGAGGAGGTCGTCGAGGGCGGGTGTCGGCCGGGCGTCCGCCGGGGCGTCGTCGGGGCCGTGGGGAGCGGCCGGGGCCGCGTGCAGGGCGAGGGCCAGGGCGGACCGGTTGGCGAGCCGGGCCAGGTCCAGCTGGAGCAGCTCCTGGACGGACGCCAGGCGGGCGGCCAGGGTGTTGCGGTGGATCCTCAGGTGGGCCGCAGCTCCGGAGGAGAACCGCAGCCAGGAGGCGGCGGTGGCCAACAGCTCGGCGCCGTCCGGGTCCTGGAGGCGCCTGGGCCGGTGGAGCCTGAGGGGCGACAGGAAGGAATCGGCCCACACCGCCGCGGCCGTCCCGATGGTGAGCGGGAGGTCCTGGGCGGAGGCGAACGTCGCGAGCCGGTCGGCGCGGTGGCGCGCGGCGGCCAGCGCGTGGAACGCCTGCGCGTAGCCCGTGACGGTCTCCCGCAGGGGCACGGCGTTGCTGACCCCGATCCGGCAGGCGTGGGCCGCTGCGGGCCGGGCGGTGGCCCAGGCCGGGAGGGAGGGCGCCGCGGGTGCGAGGACGATCATGTGATCGCTGTGGACGGGGCACGGCACGGCCCACACGCCGCCGCCCGACTCGGCGAGCCGGTGCGCCACCTCGTCGCGCGCGCCGCGCCGACCCTCGACGACGTACACCTGCACCACCTCGGGCAGCGCGGGTTGCAGGGCGCCGGAGATCTGGCGCGCCGTCGCGGTCTGACCGTTCATCAGCAGCTGGAGGACCGCCTCCCGGACCCGGTCGTCCGCCGCGCGCAGCCGGCGCTGACGGCGGCGGACGTCCTCCGCCTGCCACGCGAGGCCGAGCACGGACGCGGCGTCCGCGACGAGGGCCGGCAGCCCGGGCGGGGCCGGGCGCGGCGCCACCACGGCGAGGAGGGGCGTCTCCCCGGTGTCGTCGAGGGTCAGCACGAGGCCCGTGAGGCCGCCCTCGTCGACGGCGACGGACCGCAGCCTGCGGCCGGCGATCTCGCGCGCCCCGCGCAGGCAGAGGCTGTGCGCGGAGCTCCCCGGTGGCGGCGCGGCCGGACTGGCCGGGGTGCCCGACCTGTCCAGCAGGAAGGCGACCGTTCCGGTGCGGTGGGCCAGCCGGCGGAGCACCTGCGCCGTCCCGCCCTTGCGGGCGGCGCGGTACATCGCGAGGATGTCGTCCGCCCGCTCGGCCTGTCGAGACCCGGTCGAAACCCGAGTGTTGTCGACCTTCATGCCATTCCCCCCGGAACGTTCGGTACGTCACTCCGCAGAATACACGCGGCGGTAATTCGGAGGACGGAGGGAACACTGTGCACTTCGGCACCGTACGAAGCCTTCAAGTGTGCAGAAAGGCACTGTTGCCTTCTTGCCCGCAGCCGTAGATTCCTTGCCGAGGCCGGGCGAGGCGAGGAGCCGAAGATCGGCCGCACGGGGGAGGCTCGATTCCCTTTGGCCGGAATGTCACGGCGTGAGCGACGGGCGGACAATGACGCCCGATTGGTTATCCCGTTTCCGCCCGAAGGGTGCCTGCGTGGGCCGACCGCGCCTTCATTCGCGAAAGGACGAGAGATGACCACGACGACCTACACGCCGCATACCGCCACCGCCACCGCACCGCCCGACGAGCAGGACGCCTCCGGCCCCGACACCGGCTGGAACTAGCGGCCGCCGCCGTCGAGGCGGCGGCCGGTTCGACCCCGGGGGAGGGGGCCTGTCCTCCGAGCGGTCGGGCCTGCGCCTGGGGTCGGCCGTCCGGGAAGGGCTGTCGGGGCGGCTCGACGACGTGGATGCCGATGCCGTCGGGCTGCACGGCTGCCTCGTGCGGGATCCGGATGCTCCGGATCCCGCGGTGGTGGAGGCCGCGCTCAGGGCCAGGGCCGCCGCCATGGGACCGCCGCGTACCTACGTCCTGGGGCCGGACGGGAGCCGGGTCAGGCAGGAGGCTCCGTCGTTCGGACGGAACGGCGCCGGGCCGGTGGTGGCCGGCCACGGCGCCGCGTCCCGAGTGCCGCCCCGGTCAGTCCCGCTGCCGGCGGACGGCCTTCAGCTCCCGGGTGACGGCCCAGGCGTCGGCCACCGGTCCGAGGTGGCCGAGCTTGTCGGGGTTGATCACCACGCGGACGGCCTGGACCTGCCCGTCGAGCACGTCCAGCGTCATGGCGTGGAGCACCCGGCCGTCCCGGTCGCGGACGACCGCCCCGGGCTGCCCGTTGACCTCCTGCGGCGCGCACGTCGCGTCGATCCGTTGCAGCAGCGGGAAGAACGCCGCCAGCACGCGGGCCACGTTGTCCGCCCCGACGACGGCGTTGGCCAGCTGCGGCGCCTTGCCGCCGCCGTCCCCGACCAACTGGACGTCGGCGGCGAGCAGGGCGCGCAGCGCGCCCACGTCGCCGTCCGTCAGCGCCTCGAAGAACCGCGTCGCGAGTTCCTGCCGCTCCTGGCGGTCCGCCGCGAACCGGGGGCGCCCCGCCGCCATGTGCCGCCGTGCCCGCACCACCAGCTGCCGGCAGGCCGCCTCCGAACGCCCCACCGCCGCCGCGATGTCGTCGAACCCGAAGGCGAACACCTCCCGCAGCACGAACACCGCCCGTTCCAGCGGGCTGAGGCGCTCCAGGAGCAGCAGCGCCGCCATCGACACGGAGTCCGCCAACTCGGCCGCCCGCACCGGGTCCTGGTAGGGATCTCTGAGCAGCGGCTCGGGGAACCACGGCCCGACGTACGTCTCGCGCCGCATCCGCGCGGACCGCAGGACGTCGATGGAGATCCGGGTGACGGCGGCCGACAGGTAGGCCTTGGCGGAGACGGGCTGCGCCGTGGCGGCGTCGAAGCGCAGCCACGTCTCCTGCACGGCGTCCTCGGCCTCGCTCACGCTGCCGAGGATCCGGTAGGCGATCGAGAAGAGCAGCGGCCGCAGCTCCTCGAAGTCCTCGACCCTGCTCATGTCGGTCTCCCCTCGTCCGTCGCCTCAGTGGAACTGTCCGGGCTCGTAGCTCCCGGCCGGCTGCTGCGTGATGACGTTGAGCCGGTTGACCATGTTCATGAACGAGACGAGGAGCACCAGCGCGGCGATCTGGTCCTCGTCGTAGTGCTCGGCGGCGCGGGCCCACACGTCGTCGCCCACCCCGCCGGCCGCGTCCGCGACCCGGGTGCCCGCCTCGGCGAGGGCCAGGGCGGCGCGCTCGGCCTCGGTGTACACGGTGGCCTCGCGCCACGCCGCCACCAGGTTGAGCCGCACCGCGCTCTCCCCGGCCGCGGCGGCGTCCTTGGTGTGCATGTCGACGCAGACCGCGCAGCCGTTGATCTGGCTGATCCGCAGGGCGACGAGCTCCTGGGTGGCGGGCGGCAGCGGCGACTCCTTGATGCTCCTGCCCGCCGCCATGATGTGCTTGAAGCTCTTGCCGACGGTCGCGTTGGCGAAGTAGTCGAGTCGGGCGTCCATGGGGTGTTCCTCCGTGATCGTGAGTGATCGTGCGCGGTCGCACCCTGAGACGGGACAGCCCGCCGCGTTGTGACACGGCGGACTGTGATCCGCGTCTCGGACTCCGCCCCGGCCCGGGATCACGGGCGTCGCGCGACGAAGACGAGCTCCCTGCCCGGCCGGTCGGGCGCGTCGCGGACGTCCCGCAGCTCGTAGCCGAGTGCGGCCAGGTCCCGTTCGACCTCGTGCCGCTCGTGGAAGCGCAGCGTGGAGTCCGAGGTCAGCACCCGTCCGTCCGAGGCGAACGCGTACGTCCACCGAAACGTCACCAACGGCCCCTCGACGCACAGGAGTTCCACCCAGGTCTCGACGGCGCCGACGCCCGGGACCTCGGTCGTCCCGAACGAGGACTCGCGGTTCCACTCCTCCCAGGCGCGCCGGGCCGGGTCGCGGGTCTCGAAGACCAGGTGCCCGCCGGGCCGCAGCGCCTCGTACGCTCCCCGCAGGGTCCGCCGCCAGGCCTCCGGGTCGGTGATGGCCTGGGCGACGTTCGCCGTCATCGTCACGAGGTCGACCCGCAGCGGCGGCAGGGCCGTCGCGTCGCCCCGGATCCAGCGCACCCGCTCGGCGCCCGGCTTCGCCCGTGCCACGTCGAGGGACGCCCCGGCGGGCTCGACGCCGACGACCTCGATCCCCCGGTCGGCCAGCAGGAGGGGGAACACCCCCGTCCCGCAGCCGATGTCCAGGACCCGGCGGGCCCCGAGTTCGTCCGCGATCCGGACGTAGGCGTCGAGATCGGTGCGGTCGGGGTCGAGCGGGTCGTAGATCGCGGCCAGCCGGGGATGGGCGAAGGATTCGTCCGTCATACCGCACGTCCTCTCAGGCCGGGACGGCCGCAATGGAGCCGGCCGCGGCCGGCTGCGCCGGCCGTTCGGTCGGCAGGTCACGGTGCGTGCGCACCGGGGAGAACCAGAGGATCAGCGCCGACAGCGGCACACCGGCGGTCAGCAGCCACATGGTGGGTCGCACGCCCAGCCAGGTGCCGAGCAGGCCGCCGAGCAGCGCGCCCACCGGGATCGTGCCGTAGTTGAGCATCGCGGCGCTCGCGGAGAGCCGCCCGAGGAGCTCCGGGGGGCAGTACCGCTGCTGGAAGGTCGACTTGATGATGTTTCCGGCGACGACACCGGCCGAGGCGCCGAACCCGCCGAGGACGAACAGCGCCAGGCCGGCGCCGGGCGTGGTGAGCGGGACGAGGAGGGTGAGGGTCGGCAGCACCAGCTCGAAGAAGAGCATCGCCCGGGCCGTGCCCATCCGGGCGGCGACCCGGCGGGCCACCGTGGCGCCCACGATGCCTCCGGTCGACGCGGCCGCGACCAGCGCGCCGACCGGAGGCATCGGGCAGTCCCACGTCCCGGACCAGGAAGACCACCTGGATCGACTGGTAGCCCGTCAGCGTCAGGTTCGCGGCGGCTCCGAACAGCGTGAACGTGCGGAACCAGACGTCCTCGGACACCAGGCGCAGCCCCTCACCGATCTCCTGGCGCAGCGCGCGCTTCGCCCGTGTCGTCCTGACGGGTTCGCGGTGTCGGATCCGGCCGGTGCACACCAGCGAGAGCAGGAAGGTGACGCTGTTGGCGAGCACGCCGTTGACGGGCCCGGTGAGCTGGGCGATCAGCCCGCCCGCGCCGAGGCCCGTGATGCTCGCGGCGGACGCGCTGCCGTGGAGCTTGGCGTTGCCCTCGGCCTGGTCGGCGGGGGAGAGGAGCTTGGGCAGGTAGGCGGTGTACGCGGTCTGGAAGAACACCGTGGCCACGCCGGTGGCGAGGGCCACGGCGATGAGCTGGGCCATCGTCAGGATGCCGGCGCGGGCCGCCAGGGGGACGGTCGCGAAGAGGACCAGCGAGACGGCGGAGGCGGCCAGCATGATCGGGCGGCTGCGCATCCGGTCGACCCACGCCCCGACGGGCAGGCCGATCAGCAGCCAGGGCAGCCAGCCGGCCGCGCTCAGGATGCCGACCTCCAGGGTGGAGGCGTGCAGGGCGGTGACCGCGATGAGCGGCATGGCCAGGCCGGTGACGGCGGAGCCGAACTTGTTGGCGGTCTCGCCGGTCCATAACAGCCGGAAGTCGTGGTGGCGGCGCAGCAGGCCGGTGGTGGGGCGCTCGGTCGTGACGGCGGCGGCGCTCATGACGGGTCGGACTCCTCGCGGGGCAGGGACTGGATCTGGAGGATCACCGGACGGGCCGCCGGGTCGGGTTCGGCGTCCGGGGCGGGGGTGTGACGGTCGATCACGGCCATCAGTTCGTCGTTGAGGGCGCGCAGCTGGGCGGGCGTGAGGCGCAGGTTCGACCAGCCGGAGACGGTGCCGACGCCGCGCCATTCCTCCGGCAGCTCGGCGGCCATGGCGTCGGCGACGCGCCGGAACTGCTCGCGGAGCATCTCGCCCAGGTAGACGTCGAGGGCGCCCTTGGTGGCGGGGTCGCGGTCGAAGTCGGTGGTGTTGAGGACGTTGCGGCTGCGCACGGCCCGCCACCAGCGTTCGCGCCGGGTGCCGCGCTCCGTCTCCTCCTCGATGAAGCCGTGTTCGGCGAGGTGGCGCAGGTGCCAGCTGACGGTGCCCGTGTTCTCGCCGAGCCGCTCGGCGAGGCGGGCGGCGGTGGCGGGGCCGTCGGTGCGCAGCTCGTCGAGGAGGCGCATCCGCAGGGGGTGGGCGAGGCCGCGCAGGCTCGTGGCGTCGATCCGGCGGCGGGGCTGGTCGGTCATGGGGATCACTCTAAGGTGCAGAGAACTCTCTGCATAGGTCAATCTGCAGAGAATCCTCTGCAACGGTCGGGCCCGGGCGTCGAGTTAGAGGCTCTCACTTTTCTTCTTGACTCTTGCTCCCGCTGGGAGTTATAACTTCTAACGAAAGAAACAAGCTCTACGAAAGGGGGCGGTCAGCATGGAGACCGACCGCATGGTCCAGGTCGTTCTGCCGGGCATCGTGGCGCCGGAGGGACTGGAGATCCGGGAAGGCCGGGTGCCGGAGGCAGGTCGTGCACAGATCGTGGTGGCGGTGGAGGCGAGCGGCGTCTCGTTCGCCGAGCAGCAGATGCGCCGGGGGCGGTACTACGACCAGCCGCCCTTCCCGTTCGTCCCCGGCTACGACCTCGTGGGCCGCGTCCTGGCCACCGGCGAGGACGTCGACCCGGGCCTCACCGGCCGGCGGGTGGCCGCCCTGGTGAAGACCGGCGGCTGGTCCAGCCACGTCGTGCTCGACGCGGCCGACGCCGTCGAGGTCCCCGAGGGGCTCGCCGCCGACGAGGCGGAGACGGTCGTCGTGAACGGCATCACCGCCTGGCAGATGCTGCACCGGCAGGCGCGGGTGCGGGCCGGGCAGACGATCCTCGTGCACGGCGCGAGCGGCGGCGTCGGCTCCGTCCTCGTCCAACTCGCCCTGGCGGCGGGTGTG
Organism: Kitasatospora sp. NPDC048722; assembly: GCF_040650235.1. Taxonomy (NCBI): domain Bacteria; kingdom Bacillati; phylum Actinomycetota; class Actinomycetes; order Kitasatosporales; family Streptomycetaceae; genus Kitasatospora; species Kitasatospora sp. NPDC048722. The sequence continues at coordinate 10,699 of NZ_JBEZGX010000025.1, read as the reverse complement.
GCGGTGATCGGCACGGCCTCCGCCCGGCACCACGACGCCCTGCGGGAACGCGGCGTCATCCCGGTCGACTACCGCTCCGGCGACGTCCCGGCCCGCGTCCGGGAACTCGCGCCCGGCGGCGTCGACGCCGTCTTCGACCACGTCGGCGGCCGCAGCGTGATCGACTCCTGGCACCTCCTGGCCGCCGGCGGCACCCTCGTCGCCTACGGCAGCGCCTCCACCCGCGACGACACCGGCTCCAAGCAGTGGCCCGTCCTGAAGATCCTCGCCCGCACCTGGCTCTGGAACACCCTGCCCAACGGACGCCGCGCCCACTTCTACAACATCTGGGCCGGCCGCGCCCTCGCCAAGGACCGCTTCCGGGCCCGCCTGCGCACCGACCTCACCCAGGTGCTCACCGCCCTGCGCGACGGCGAGGTCTCCGCCCCGATCGCCGCCCGCCTCCCGCTCACCAGGGCCGCGGAGGCGCTGCGCCTCGCGGAGTCCGGCACCGTCACCGGCAAGATCGTGCTGACGCCGTGACAGCCCTCAAGGTCAGGCTGGGCAGTGGGTTCTTACACGCCTTTGCCACCGCTCTGCCGAGCGGCTGACCGGCGACGTGCACTGTCGTCCCCACAACGACCGCAGGACGTACGGGAGGCCGGAGAGCCATGACGACCAGCACCAGCACGACGAACACCCCCGCGGCCCGGGGCCGCCGCCTGGCCCTGGCCGCCGCCGCGCTGGCCGTCGTGGCCACGGCGGTCCCGCTCGGCGCGACCGCCGACGCCGCGACCGCCGACGCCGCGACCACCGTCTCCGGCAAGCCCGCCTGGTGCCCCACCGTCCCCGACCACGGCGTCGACTGCGACACCATGCGCCGCCCCCTCGTCGACGGCGCGCCCCGCCTCGGCAGCATCGACGTCGGCTACGCCGTCGTCCGCCACACCCGCCCCGGCCCGGCCAAGGGCACCATCGCCGTCAACCCCGGCGGCCCCGGCGAGACGCTCATCGACCGGGCCGGTGTCGTCGCCGCCGGCCTCGAAGGCGCCCTCGACGACTACGACCTGCTCCTCCTCGACCCGCGCGGCACCGGCAAGTCCGGCCGCCTGCCCTGCAAGGTCACAGAAGCCGACTACCGCTTCGCCCCGCGCGCCGAGCAGCACGAGGCCCTCGCCCGCTGCGCCGGGGAACTCGGCCCGCGCGCCCGCGGCTACACCAGCGCCGCCACCGCCGACGACATCGACGCCGCCCGCGCCCGCCTCGGCGCCCCCAAGCTCGTCCTGTACGGCCTGTCGTACGGCACCTACCTGATGCCCGTCCTCGCCGACCGCCACCCCGACCGCGTCGAGTCCATGGTCCTGTCCGGGGCCTACCCGGTCGACTTCGACCCGCTGGTCCGCGCGACCGCCCAGCACGTCTCCGAGGCCCTGCGCCGGATCTGCGAGCGCAGCGGCGCCTGCGACCCCGCCACCGCCGTCCGCGACCTCGCCACCGTCGCCGCCAAGCTGCGCACCCGGCCCCTCGGCGTGAGCGGGACGCTCGGCGGCGCCCCGCGCACCATCGCCTTCACCGAGGACAAACTCGCCAATCTGGTGTACGAGCCCGCCAGCCGCGGCATCGGCTCCCACCCCACCGAGCGCTCCCTGCTCGGCGACCTGCCCGCCGCCCTGCACGCCTCCGCCAACGGGGACGACGGCCCGCTGGCCGCGCTGGTGCGCGCCGAGATGGAGCACACCGGGACCGAGGACCAGGCCTCGTTCCTCGCCGTCACGTGCAACGACTACGTCCGTGCCTGGGACCACGACGCCCCGCCGGCGCAGCGCCGCCGGCAGTACCAGCGCGCCCTCTCCACCGCGAACCCGGCCGACTTCGGCGCCTTCAGCGCCAGGGGCTGGACCGAGGGCCAGAGCGACGGCGGCGACAACTGCCTGACCTGGCCGCGCAAGAACACCACCCAGCCGCAGGACGTCGACCTCGACCTGCCCGACGTCCCCGTCCTCGTGCTCTCCGGTGACCTCGACACCAACACCCCGGAGGCCAACTCCCGGCGCGCGGCGGCCCGGTTCCGCCGCAGCACGTTCGTGTCGGTGCCGAACGCCGGCCACGTGCCGGAGTTGGAGTCGACGGGCTGCACGCTGGCGATCGCCACCCACTTCATCCGCACCGGCGAGCCCGGCGACACGTCCTGCCTCGCCGCGATCCCGCCGATCGCCGTCGCACCGGTCACCCGCTGAGGGCACCATCGCATGACGGCATGACGGCATAGCCGTACGACCGCCATGGCCGTACGACCGCATGACCGACCGGGCCGCGCCACGTGCGCGGCCCGGTCAGCTCGCGCGGACCAGCTCGGCCCGCAGGCGCCCGGTCTGCTGCTCGTACGCGGTCCGCGCCTGCTCCAGCAGCCGCGCCCACGAGACCACCGTCGGGCGCCGCCGCAGCAGCGCCCGCCGCTCGCGGTCCGTCATGCCGCCCCAGACGCCGTGCTCGATCCGCTCGTCCAGTGCGTACGCCAGGCACTCGGTGCGCACCGGGCACCCGGAGCACACCGCCTTCGCCCGGTTCTGCGCCGCGCCGTCGACGAACAGCTCGTCCGGATCCGCCGTACGGCAGATCCCGCGCTTGGCCCAGTCCGTGTCCTCCACGCCGATCCCCTCCCCAGGGCTCGTAATACCACCCGGCCCTGACAGTTGATCACGGACCGGGTCGTCGACACTACGCACCGCCTCAGCCCCCACGGAAGCGGCACCTCACCCGATCGGGTGAATCTACCGGACTGGTGAATTTCCGGGCCGGGCGCCCCTCGCACCGCGGAGCCCGTCCGGACGGTCCACCGGGCCCGGTCGGCCGCGCCCGATCGTGTGAGACGGGTGCCGCCCGGCGCGGTGGCTCGTTGGTGGGGTGTGGCTGACGAGACGGGGTACGGGTGGGGGCGGACGCCGGTGGTGTGGGCACTGGCGGTGCGGGAGGTGGAGGACGGGCCGCCGCTCGCGGAGGTCGTGGTGGAGGTCGGGCCCGGGCTGCACGCGGACCTGCTGGCCAACGCCGTCGAGAGCGGGTTCGTGCTGGCCGCCGGTGAGCCGCCGGCCACGAGCGCGGTCGTCGAGGTCGGTGGCGGGCGGCTGGAGCGGCTGGTGCTGGTGGGCGGGCGCGAGGTGTGGGAGCCGGACGAGGTGGTCGCGGCGTCGTCCACCTGGCTGGCGGCGGCCGTGGGCCGGGGCGGGGCCGTCGTGGTCCTGGTGCCGCCCGGCACGTGGCCGCCGGGGCTGATGGAACTGGATCCCGAGGTTCGGCTGGAGGTGTTCACCCGGCGCCTGGAACAGGCGCGCACCGGGGGCCGGGTCCTGCACGGGACGGCGTCGCTGAAGCAGCTGCCTCCGGGGTGAACTCCCGTGCAGCCTAGGGCGTTTCGCCCTCGCCCTCGCCCTCGGTGTCGATGTGCGGCAGGATCCGGTCCAGGAAGCGCGGGGTCCACCAGGCCGCCGGGCCGAGCAGCGTCATGACGGCGGGGACGAGCAGCAGCCGGACGATCGTGGCGTCCACGAGGACGCTGACGGCCAGTCCCAGGCCCATCATCTTGATCACGATGTTGTCGCTCACGATGAACGCCGCGAAGACGCTCACCATGATCAACGCCGCACAGGTGATCACCCGGGCGGTGATCTCCAGCGCGTGGGCGACGGCGTCCTGGCTTCGGCCGGTGCGCAGCCAGGCCTCGTGGACGCGCGAGAGCAGGAAGATCTCATAGTCCATGCTCAGGCCGAAGACGATCGCGAACATCATCATCGGCACGTAGCTCTCGATCGGGACCTTGCCCGAGACGCCGAGCGCGGGCCCGCCCCAGCCCCACTGGAAGACCGCGACCACGACCCCGTAGGAGGCCGCGATCGAGAGCAGGTTGAGCACGGCGGCCTTGACGGCGACGAGCAGGCCGCGGAAGACGGCGAGGATGACCAGGAAGGCGAGACCGACGACCACGGCGATGATCAGGAACAGCCGGCTCGACACGATGTCCAGGAAGTCGACCTGGGCCGCGGTGCTGCCGGTGACGTAGGTCTTCGCGCCGGTGCCGCTCACCGCGTCCGGCAGGGCGGTGTCGGAGAGGTGGTTGACGAGGTCGGTGGTGGCGCGGTCCTGCGGAGCGGTCGCCGGGATGACGGTGGCGAACAGCACGGCGCCGTCCGGGCTGGTCTGCAGCGGGGTGGTGCTGGCGGCGCCTGGCAGGCCGGTGAGGGCCTGCTGCACGGCGCTCTGGACGGTCGGCCGGGCCTCGGCGGGCACGGCGCTCTGATCGACGACGGCGGTGAGCGGACCGTTCGAACCGGGGCCGAAGGCCTGGGACATGAGGTCGAAGGCACGCCGGTCGGTGAAGTCGGGGGAGTCGGCGCCGTCGTCGATGTGCCCGAGCTGGATGGAGAACAACGGGATCGACAGCACCGCCAGCACCACCACCCCGGCGACCAGGTACCGCCAGGGGCGCGCCTCGACCCGCCGCGCGTAGCGGTGCCAGGCCCCGCCCTCGCCACCGCCGTCCCCTGCGTCACCGCCGGCCTCGGCGACCGGGCGGCGGACGGTGAAGCGGTCCATCCGGTGGCCGATCACCCCCATCAGTGCGGGCAGCAGGGTGAGCGCGCCGAGCACCGCCGACACGACGGTGACGGCCGCGGCGGCCCCGAGCTTGGCGATGAACGAGATGCCCGACACCGAGAGCCCGGACAGCGCGATGATCACGGTGCAGCCGGAGACCAGCACCGCCCGGCCGCTGGTCGCCACCGCCTGCCCGGCAGAGGCGATCGGGTTCACCCCGTCCATCAGGTTCTGCCGGTGACGGGTGAGCAGGAACAGCGCGTAGTCGATGCCGACGCCGATCCCGATCATCGTGGCCAGCGTCGGGGCGACTGCCGCGAACGTGGACAGCGCGGCGATCAGCCCCAGCACCCCGAGGCCGACCACCGCCGCGAACAGGGCCGTCAGCAACGGCAGCCCGGCCGCGACGGCGCTGCCGAACCCGATCAGCAGCACGACGACCGCGACCGCGAAGCCGATCACCTCGCTCGTGCGGTCGTCCGGCGCCGGCCGTGCCAGCTCGCCCAGCGGACCGCCGTACTCCACCTGTACCCCGGCCTGCCGCAGCGGCTGGACGGCGGCGTCCACGCCCGTCAGGTACTCGGTGCCGAGCAGGGCCGGGGTGGTGTCGAAGCGGACGGTGATGTACCCCGTCTGCCCGTCGGCGGCCAGCGGCCCCCCGGGCGGGGCGGGCTGCCCGGGCGGCGGCAGCGGGCTCTGCACCGAGAGCACGTGCGGCAGCTGCTGGAGCGAGGTGACGGCCTGGGCGATCTGCGGCTGGAACCCGGTCAGCTGGGCGGGGTCGTGCAGCACCACCTGGGAGCTGGTGCCGGCGGCGGCCGGCTCGTGGGCCGCGAGGAGGTCCCGGCCCTCCTGCGCCTGCGTGCCGGGGAGCGAGAAGTCGTCCGAGTAGGCGCCGCCGACCGTCCTGTTGGCGGCCTGGATGCCGACCAGGGCGACGATCCACAGCACGATGACGATTACCGGGTGGCGCGCGCACCACTCGCCGAGGCGGCGCAGACCCGCGCGCTTGGTGGGCTGTGCGGTGGTCGAGGGGGCGCGGCGCGCGGACGACGACATGGGCGGCTCCCGGGTCCTCTGCTCGGTGGTGCGGCCGAACCGGCGCAGGGTTCCCGGGCGGGCCGGCCGGGGCACCGGTACCGGCGGGTAGTCGCCCCGACGGCTTCGGCGGCTCCGGCACCCGGCCCACCCGGGTGGCGCGCTCGCGGTCCGCGACCTCCCGTCCGCCCTGCGGGCGTCAGGGCTGCGCGGGACCGCCCAGCTTCGGGGCCGGGACGGGCGCCGCGGCACCGATCAGGACGACCATCTCGTGACCGCCGGGGTTGGTCTGGATCGGGACGGTCCGCCAGTTGTTGGCCAGCCAGACGTTGCCCGAGGGGTCGATCTGGACGCCCGTGTTGCGCTCCAGCCCGTCGCTCGTGTAGCCGGTGCCGGCCGGGGAGATGGGCTGGCCGGTGCGGTACCCGGGTGGGCAGGCGGCGAGGTTGACGCCGCACAGCCGGGCGACGCGGTGGCCGCCGAAGTTGGCGACCCACACCGTGTCGTCGCCGTCGACGGCGACGCCCCAGGGCAGGAACAGGCCGCCGTTGGTGAACGGTTCGGGCGCCGGGGTGCCGTCGGGCCCGATGAACGTCACCGAGGTGCCCGGGCGCGGGCCCGCCTCGGTCGCCACCGCGTTCGCGAGGTCGTCCACGGAGCTGTTCCCGCAGGGCACCGGCAGGATGCCGCTGTTGCTCACCCAGGCGTTGCCCCGGCTGTCGGTGGCGACGCCCAGCGGCCGGCGCAGGCCGCCGCCGGAGACCGTCGGCCCCGGGGTGCCGTCGGGGCCGACGACCTGGACGGTGTCACTGCCGTTCCCGCCGACCCAGAGCCGCCCGGCCGGGTCGACGGCGGTGCCGAACGGCTTCTGGACGCCGGGCGTGGCGACCTCCCGGGCGCGGGTCGCGTCGCCGTCGGGGATCCGGGCCACGCTGTCGCTGCCGCAGTTGGCCACCCAGACCGTGCCGGAACGGTCGGCGGACATGCCCTGCGGCTGGGCGATCCCGGCGCCGCGCCAGCCCTCCGGCGGGGACAACGGGGTGCCGTCGGGGGCGAACTGGGAGACGCTGCGTTCGAGCCCGGTCGGGTCGATCGGGCAACCGCGGCCCTGGAAGCCGAAGTTGCCGACCCAGGCGCTGCCCTTCGAGTCGACGGTCACGCCGAACCCGGCGCCGTACAGGCCGCCCCCCTGGTAGGGCGCGCCGGGGGCGTCCCGGCCGGTGGGGGTGAACTTGAGGACGCTGCGGCCGCCGCAGGTCGGGACGAGCCGGTCGGCCATGTAGACGTAGTTGTTGGTGATCCACGCGTTGCCGTCGGCGTCGAAGGCGAGGTTGCCCGGGCCGTCGACCTCGTGGCCGTTGCCGTCGTAGCGCAGGGCCACGGTCCAGGCGTCGGGGGCGGCGGGGAGCGCCGGCTCGTAGCGCGGGGTGGTCGCCGCGAGGTCGAAGAGGGCGGCGGCGTTGTTGCCGGGGTCGTGCGCGATGTCGACGGCGGCCTGCAGGGTGTTGCGCGGCCGCTCGTGGCCGGGGCGGCGGGCCAGGTCGAGCAGCCGGTCGCAGGCGTCGCCGGTGACGCAGGAGGCGAGCAGGTCGGCCAGGGTGTTGAACTCCGCCATGGTCGAGGTCTGGGAGCCGTTCGGCGGGGCGGCGAGCGGCGCGGCGACCTCGCCGGTGCCCGTGTCGGCCAGGTTGTGCGCGATGGCGGCCGCGTTCTGCAGCCCGGGGTAGGTGCCGGTGACGCCGCCCGGGCCGGTGAAGCGCGCGAGCGCGTAGGCCGCGGCGACGGTGGTCCGCTCGTTGACGACGAGCTCGGGTGGAGCGGCGGCCCCGCTGAGCACCGCGGCGAGTGCCACCGCGGAGCGCCCGGTGCCGCGCCGCTCCCGTCCGAAGTCGGCGAGCACGTACAGCACGGCGCGCGGGTCCTCCGGGCGGCGGTAGTCGAGCGTGAACCGCCCGTCGGCCGCACTCCGCGCCCTGCCCAGCACCCGCGGCCGGCCGCCCTCGCCGTCCCCGGCCTGGTACAGCGTCACCTCGGCCCCGCCCAGCGGCCCGTCACCGCCGCGCACCACCCCGCACTGCTCGGTGGGCTCCCATCCCGTCGCGACCGCGTGGGACGGCCCGGCGGCGAGCTGGGCGAGGAGGGCGGCGGCGATCAGGGCACCGCGACGTCTGCGCATGGGGGCTCCATTCGGTGGAGGGGGATCATCGGAGGGGGACGGGCCGCCCGCCGCCCTCCTACCTGCCACATCCCGGCCCGCCCGCACGCGACCGACCGCCGGACACGGCGGAAATTGCCCGGGACGGGCGAGACCCGCCCGCCGAGGCGACCCAGTGTGACCGGCATCACGTGCCGGGGTGCGAACTTCCGCGCCCACCGTGCATCCAGTCCTCCGTGTCAGGCATCCACCGTCACGACGTCAGCGAGGTTCTCTCCCATGGGTTATCTGCGCGGATTCGTCCCCTGGATCGCCTCCGGGGCCGTCTCGTCCCTCGACTGGCGCCGGGGCGTGCTCGGCGGGCCCGCGTCGGGGCTGCTGCTCCAGCTGCAGGACCGGCGGTGCGGGTCGGGCTCGACGCGCTGGTCCTGGAGGTCAGCGCCGTCGTCTACTCCGCGGCCGTGGGCGCACCGGCCCTCGCCGCGCCCTACTCGGGGCCGTCGAAGATGACCGGTGTCCTCTCGTTCGCCTGGCTGGCCGTCACCGCCTGCGGCTCCCTGGCGCTGCGCCGCCCGTTCACGCTCGGCATCGCGCGGCGGCGAACACCCCTCGGGACGTCGTCAACGCCACCCGCGCCGCCGACCCGTGCCCGCCGAAGCCGGCGTGGCTCATGGTCCGCCGCGACCGGCGGGTCCAGCGGCTCCAGGTGGTCTTCCCCGGGCGGTCGGCGGGCGGTTGAGGAGTCGGCGGGTGGGCGGCGGCCGTTTCAGGGGGCGATGGTGGCGTGCATCTCCCACACCAGGATCTCGGCGGGTTCGGTGGCGGTGACCCGGTGGCCGCCGGTCGCGGTGAAGCGCACGGCGTCACCCGCGGAGAGCGGGCCGGCGCCTTCGAGGACGACGTCTCCGCGGCCGACGAACAGGTGCAGGAAGGGGGCGTCGGGCAGTTCGACGTCCTGCCCGGGGCGCAGTCGGGCGACGTGCAGGGCGGCGTAGCGGTTCTTGATGCGGATGGCGGACGCGCCGTCGTGCTTGGCCATCCCGGAGGCGACCGGGAGCAGGTCACCGGACAGCAGCTCGTCGTCGATCTCGAGCTGCTCGTAGCCCGGTGTGATGCCGCTCTCGTCGGGGACCACCCACATCTGGACGAAGTGGACGGGGTCGGTGTGGACACCGGTGCCGCCCAGGCGCCAGGAGTCGTTCTTCTCGGAATGCAGGATGCCGGTGCCGGCGCTCATGCGCTGGGCGAGCCCGGGGTAGATCACGCCGGAGTGGCCGGTGGAGTCCTGGTGGACCAGGGAGCCCTGCATCACCCACGTGACGATCTCCATGTCGCGGTGCGGGTGGGTCTCGAAGCCGCTGCCGGCCTTGACGGTGTCGTCGTTGTTGACGAGCAGCACCCCGTGGTGGGTGTTGGCCGGGTCGAAGTGTCCACCGAACGAGAAGGAGTGCTTGGAGTCCAGCCAGTCGATCTCGGTCGAGGGGCGCTCGTCGGAGCGGCGGACGTCGATGCGGGGGAGATTGGCGGCGGTGCTCATCTCGTGGTCCTTTCGGCTGGTCGCGGGGCGGCCCTCGGATGTCCGGTGGTGCCTTCGTCACGCCCAACATAGTTCATTGTTCAACTATTCCGTCGGGTGGTGGCGCGAGGCGAAGGCGCTCGTGGCCACGGATGGCGCGCTCGGCGGCGCGTTCGCTCGACAGGGTGAACCATGGTCGGCGTTCGCAGGTCCACCCGCGTCTCGCGCGGGCGCGTTCCGCCTGGTCAGCGCTTGCGCGACGGCGGATCGGCGGCAGCACCGGGGCCGCCCGGTCCGGGTCGCCGCGTGGATAGCGTGGGGCCGGAAGATCACCGTACGAAGTCGGAAGGAAACACAGTGTCGGAATCGAAGCGCCGCATCTTCTCCATGCTGGACGCGGACGGCGACGGAGTCGTTTCCCGGGCGGAGTACTTCGCGAGGGTCGACCGGGTGGCCGCCGCGACGGGGCGCGACGCCGGGGACCCGCTCGTCGTCGCGGCGAGAGCCGCGCACGAGGAGGTGTGGTGGCACATGGACGCCAACCGCGATCTGCGGGTCACCTTCGACGAGTACAGCGCCTGGGCGGGCCACGACACGTTCGAGGAGTCCTGCCGTCCCGCACTGCGATCGCTGTTCGACCTCGCCGACGCGGACGGCGACGGGCGGCTGGACCGGGACGAGTTCGCCCGCCTGCGCGCGGCGATGGGCAACGCGGAACTCGCCATCGACTCGGCGTTCGACGCCCTCGACACCGACCGCGACGGCGCCGTCGACCGCGAGGACTACCTGGTGGGGATCAGGGACTTCCTCACGACGGGCGTCTCGGCCATGGCCGACGTGTACGGCGCCGGCCGACCGGCCTCCGAGACGCTCCCGACGCGCTGAGGCTCGGGGAGGGCGGATCCATGAAGCTGACCGGAACCGTGACGTGCGTGGACCCCGGCGGCTCGCCGGTGGCCACCGGGACCGTCGACCAGACCGTCACCATGCCAGGGACCGAACGCACCGGCGACGAGAGCCGCGACACCTCGACGACGCGCGTCACGTGGGCCGACGGCACCGTCTCCACGTTCGGGTTCGACCAGATCGACGTCGTCAAGGCCGCCGGAACCGCGTCCCTGGTCACCACCGGCAGCGTCACCGGTGACAGCGCGCGGTTCGCCCGGGATGCGCTCAAGGCGGTCGGCACCGGCGTCGGTGTCGGCTGCGGCACCGTGATCGGAGAGACCGCGCTGGACTGCACCCTCGTCATCCGCCTCACCCGCTGACGGGCCGTCCGGCGGCGAGCACGGCCGATGAGACCGGCCGGACCCGAGTCGGGGGGGGGCGGGGGGGCGGGGGGGGGGGCGGGCCCCGGGGGGGGGGGGGGGGCGCGGGGGGGCCCGGGCGGGGCCGCGGGGCGCGGCGGCGGGGGGGCCGGG
>NZ_JBEZGX010000024.1:15444-123058 GCF_040650235.1 Kitasatospora sp. NPDC048722 | reverse complement strand
CAGGGGGGACCCTGTGGGAGAGTAGGACGCCGCCGAACAATTCTTCTGAATGAACCCCCATCCGGTTTCCGGATGGGGGTTCTTCGCGTTTCCGGGCTGTTCTCGGATTTCGGACCTCGGACGTCAGAGCTGGTATTTGAAGCCGTAGTGCGACCGTACGAAGCCGAGCCGCTCGTAGAACCGGTGGGCGTCGGCGCGGGTGGCGTCCGAGGTGAGCTGGACGAGGTCGGCGCCGAGCTCGCGGGAGCGCTGGATCGCCCACTCGATCAGTTCGGTGCCGAGCCCGCTGCCGCGCTCGTCGGCGTGGATGCGGACGCCCTCGACGATCGCGCGGGTGGAGCCCTTCCGGGAGAGGCCCGGGATGAGCGTCAGCTGCAGCGTGCCGACGGCTCGGCCGGCGCGTTCGGCGACGACCAAGTGCTGGTTCGGGTCCTCGGCGATGCGGGCGAGGGCGGTGCGGTACGGGGTCAGGTCGTCGGGGCTCTCGCGCGTCGCACCCAGCGGGTCGTCGGCGAGCATCGCCACGATCGACGGCAGGTCGGCCTCCGTCACCCGGCGGATCGTCAGAACGGTCGTCTCGGTCATGATCAGAGAATAGGGGCCCAGATCTCCCGCACCACCCCCATCTACGCCCGTAGCACCCCTTCACGGCCCTTCTCGGGGTGATTCCGCGTCACTCGCCGGGCTTGGCGCTGGTGATGACGGCGAACACGGCGCCGTGCGGGTCCTGCAGCTGTGCGAGCCTGCCGACGCCGTGCACGTCCATGGCGGGGATCCGGACCGTCGCGCCGAGGGCGGTCGCGATCGCGAGGCCGGCGTCGACGTTGGGGACCTCGAAGTAGGGGAGCCAGTGGGACGAGGTGCCCCGGGCGGTGTGCTCGGGGCCGAGCTGCATGATGCCGCCGTGGGCGTCGTCGGTGCCGCCGCCTGCCGGGGTGAGGACGGTGTAGAGCGCCTCGCCGAACGGGACGTCCTGCTCCTGCCAGTCGAAGACCGCGCGGTAGAAGGACTTCGCGCGTTCGGCGTCGACGCTGTAGCACTCCGTCCAGCAGAGGCTGCCCTCCTCGGTGACCACGTCGAGGCCGCGGGTGTCGTGCGGCTGCCAGACGGCGAAGTCGGCACCGGTCGGGTCGGTGTAGCCGGCCATCCGGCCCGCGGTGAAGACGTCGAAGGGCGCGAACCGGACGCGTCCGCCGGCCTGTCGGACGAGTTCGGTGGTGCGGTCGGCGTCTGGGGTCGCGAAGTACACCGTCCACGTGGGCAGCGAGCCCTCCTCGACGAGCGGGCCGAAGGCGGCGACCGTCCGGCCGTCGAGCCGGAAGAAGCCGTAGCCGCCGGACTCGGGTCCGGCGGAGTCGCCGGACCAGCCGAACAGGGCGGTGTAGAAGTCCGCGGAGGCCCGGATGTCGGGGCTGCCGAGGTCGAGCCAGATCGGGGCGCCGGGCCGGTAGTCGGTGGTGAGCATGGCGGCACTGCTCCTCGGACGGGGTCCGTGCGGGCACGGGTGCGGTCGGTGGCCCCCCGCCCCTCCCAGCCTGGCACCTGCACCGGTGGGCCGCACGGCAGGCGGTCGCTGCCGTGACGGGCCGTGACCGGGGCGGGTGGAGGGCGGTCGGAGGCCGGAGGGGCGCGGTCCGGGAGCGGTCCGGAGGTGTCCGACCGGGGCGGTACGGTGCGTAGCGCAATGGTCCGCCCGTACCGGTCGAAGGGGGTCCCGGTGGCCAGGCAGTCGCAGGCGGGACAGGAACCCGCGCAGCGCCAGCTCGCCCAGGTGGAGGGGGTGCTGGAGCGGATCACGTACGCCAACGAGGAGACCGGGTACACGGTGGCCCGGGTGGACACCGGTCGCGGCGCGAACGACCTGCTGACCGTCGTGGGGGCGCTGCTGGGCGCGCAGGTCGGGGAGTCGCTGCGGCTGCACGGACGGTGGGGCTCGCACCCGCAGTACGGGCGGCAGTTCACGGTGGAGAACTACACGACGGTGCTGCCGGCCACGATCCAGGGGATCCAGCGGTACCTGGGGTCGGGGCTGATCAAGGGGATCGGTCCGCGGTTCGCCGAGCGGATCGTGGAGCGGTTCGGGGTGGACACCCTGGAGGTGATCGAGAACGAGCCGGGCCGGCTGATCGAGGTGCCGGGCCTGGGCCCGAAGCGGACGAAGAAGATCGCGGCGGCGTGGGAGGAGCAGAAGGCCATCAAGGAGGTGATGGTCTTCCTCCAGGGGGTGGGGGTGTCGACCTCGCTGGCCGTGCGCATCTACAAGCAGTACGGCGACGGCTCGATCGGGGTGGTGCGCAACGAGCCGTACCGGCTGGCCTCGGACGTGTGGGGCATCGGTTTCCTGACGGCGGACCGGATCGCGCAGGCGGTGGGGATCCCGCACGACAGCCCGGAGCGGGTGAAGGCGGGGCTGCAGTACGCGCTGTCGCAGAGCACCGACCAGGGGCACTGCTACCTGCCGGAGGAGCGGCTGATCGCGGACGGCGTGAAGCTGCTCCAGGTGGACGTGGGGCTGGTGATCGACTGCCTCGCGGAGCTGGTGGCGCTGGAGGGCGTGGTGCGCGAGTCGGTGCCGGGGGAGGGCGGCGAGCCGATCACCGCGGTGTACCTGGTGCCGTTCCACCGGGCGGAGATCTCGCTGGCCAACCAGGTGCTGCGGCTGCTGCGTTCGGACGCGGACCGGATGCCCTGGTTCGCGGGGGTGGACTGGCCGGTGGCGCTGGAGTGGCTGGCCAAGCGGACGGGGGCGGAGCTGGCGCCGGAGCAGGAGCAGGCGGTGCGGCTGGCGCTGACGGAGAAGGTCGCGGTGCTGACGGGCGGTCCGGGCTGCGGCAAGTCGTTCACCGTGAAGTCGATCGTGACGCTGGCGCTGGCGAAGCGGGCGAAGGTGGTGCTGGCGGCGCCGACCGGCCGGGCGGCGAAGCGGCTCGCGGAGCTGACCGGGGCGGAGGCGTCGACGGTGCACCGGCTGCTGGAGCTGAAGCCGGGAGGGGACGCCGCGTACGACCGGGACCGGCCGCTGGAGGCGGACCTGGTGGTGGTCGACGAGGCCTCCATGCTGGACCTGATCCTGGCGAACAAGCTGGTCAAAGCGGTGCCGCCGGGGGCGCACCTGCTGTTCGTCGGCGACGTGGACCAGCTGCCGTCGGTCGGCGCGGGCGAGGTGCTGCGGGACCTTTTGGCGGAGGGCGGCCCGGTCCCGTCGGTGCGGCTCACCCGGATCTTCCGGCAGGCGCAGCAGTCGGGCGTGGTGACGAACGCGCACCGGATCAACGAGGGCAGGCCGCCGTTGACGGACGGTCTGCCGGACTTCTTCCTGTTCGCGGAGGACGACGCGGAGCGGGCGGCGGGTCTGACGGTGGACGTGGTGGCGCGGCGGATCCCGCAGAGGTTCGGGTTCGATCCGCGGCGGGACGTCCAGGTGCTGGCGCCGATGCACCGGGGGCCGGCCGGCGCGGGGAACCTGAACACGCTGTTGCAGGCGGCGGTGACACCGGCCAGGGAGGGGGCGGCGGAGCGGCGGTTCGGCGGGCGGACGTTCCGGGTGGGGGACAAGGTCACGCAGGTGCGCAACAACTACGACAAGGGGCGGAACGGGGTCTTCAACGGCACAGTGGGAGTGGTGACCGCCCTCAGCGTGGACGACCAGCGGCTGACGGTGCTCACCGACGAGGACGAGGAGGTGCCCTACGACTTCGACGAGCTGGACGAGCTGGCCCACGCGTACGCGGTGACGATCCACCGTTCGCAGGGCAGCGAGTATCCGGTGGTGGTGATTCCGGTCACCATGTCCGCCTGGACGATGCTCCAGCGAAACCTCTTGTACACCGCCGTGACCAGGGCACGGAAACTCGTCGTGCTGGTGGGGTCACGGAAGGCGATCGCGCAGGCCGTCAGGGCCGTCAGCGCAGGTCGGAGGCATGCCGCGCTCGATCATCGACTTGCCACTGGATGATTATCCAACAGGATGGTTGCCTCTAATGTTCTCTTGACGTGAAGAGATTTACGGCAGAGCCTAGGATGGCGCCGATCTTGTCCGGTTCGTACCGGCTGCGGCGGCAGGTTTTGTAGGGGAGGGCCCTTTCGGGCCACCCCGGGTGCGCGGCTGTCCTCCGGATGGGGGATGGTAGAGACAGTCAGGGCACCTTGGAAGAGGATTCATTTCGTCGGTGAGGAAGACGTGAGCGACAACTCGGTAGTACTGCGGTACCAGGACGGCGAGTACGAGTACCCCGTCGTCGAGAGCACTGCGGGCAACGCCGGCTTCGACATCTCGAAGCTGCTCCCGCAGACCGGCCTGGTCACCCTGGACAACGGCTTCGGCAACACCGCCGCCTACAAGTCCGCGATCACCTTCGTGGACGGCGACAACGGCATCCTGCGGTACCGCGGCTACCCGATCGAGCAGCTCGCAGCGCAGGGCGGCTTCGTCGAGACCGCGTACCTCCTGATCAACGGCGAGCTGCCGAACGCGGACCAGCTCTCCGAGTTCAACCGCGAGATCACCCAGCACACGCTCCTGCACGAGGACGTCAAGCGGTTCTTCCAGGGCTTCCCGCGCGACGCCCACCCGATGGCCATGCTGTCCTCGGTGGTCGGTGCGCTCTCCACGTTCTACCCGGAGAGCCACAACCCGTTCGACGCGGGCCAGCGCCACCTGTCGACCGTGCGCCTGCTGGCCAAGCTGCCCACCATCGCGGCCTACGCCTACAAGAAGTCGATGGGCCAGCCCTTCGTCTACCCGCGCAACGACCTGAGCTACGTCGAGAACTTCCTCCGGATGACCTTCGCGGTCCCGGCCGAGGACTACGAGCTCAACCCGGTCATCGTGAACGCGCTGGACAAGCTGCTCATCCTGCACGCGGACCACGAGCAGAACTGCTCCACCTCCACCGTGCGCCTGGTCGGCTCCAGCCACGCCAACCTGTTCGCGTCGATCTCGGCCGGCATCTCGGCGCTCTGGGGCCCGCTGCACGGCGGCGCCAACCAGGCCGTGCTGGAGATGCTGGAGAGCATCCAGAAGGACGGCGGCGACGTCGACGCCTTCATCACGAAGGTCAAGAACCGCG
Organism: Kitasatospora sp. NPDC048722; assembly: GCF_040650235.1. Classification (NCBI taxonomy): domain Bacteria; kingdom Bacillati; phylum Actinomycetota; class Actinomycetes; order Kitasatosporales; family Streptomycetaceae; genus Kitasatospora; species Kitasatospora sp. NPDC048722. The sequence continues at coordinate 117,989 of NZ_JBEZGX010000024.1, read as the reverse complement.
AGGCCGGCGTCAAGCTGATGGGCTTCGGCCACCGCGTCTACAAGGCCTTCGACCCGCGCGCCGCGCAGGTCAAGCTGCTGGCGCACGAGGTCCTCGGCCAGCTGGGCAAGCAGGACCAGCTGCTGGAGATCGCGCTCAAGCTGGAGGAGCACGCGCTCAAGGACGACTTCTTCGTCTCGCGCAAGCTCTACCCGAACGTGGACTTCTACACGGGCCTGATCTACCGCGCCATGGGCTTCCCGACCAGCATGTTCACCGTGCTGTTCGCCCTGGGCCGGCTGCCCGGCTGGATCGCCCACTGGCACGAGATGATCAACGACCCGACGAGCCGCATCGGCCGTCCGCGTCAGATCTACACCGGCACCGCCATCCGCGACTACGTCGCCCTCGGCGAGCGCTGACGCAGAACCCCGAAGGGCCCGGCCGCACGCGTGCGGCCGGGCCCTCGTGCGTCCCCGCGCGGTGGAGCCGTGCGGATCGTTCCCGCGGGGACGGGATCGTACGGCGCACGACTCCGGGGCCGGCCGCAGCCCGGGACGGCCGCTCAAAGCGTCCCTGGCCCGCCACAACCCCGGCGCCGTGCGCGAAGGCCGTCGATTCGACGGCCGACCCGGGGCCCGCCGGAGCCCCGTCGGCGGCAGCGGAGGCACGGGGACGCGTTGCCGTTCGTCGCGTCTCCGTCCCTCGGAAAACTGCCGCACTACCAACCTAAGACGTATCAGGGTGCGAGAAGTTACGCCCGGGGGGTGTGAGCTGCCTCTCGCCACGCTCCGTGTGCGCGTCGTCCCGGGCCCATACCACACGTTCCGGCGCGGGCGACGTCACCCTCCCCGCAGTCACGGCAACCGAGCGTGATAGGAATCGTGGCATTCCGGTACGGACCGTCCCGCACCCTCGCAGCGTGGCGGCGGAACTGGGGAGGGAGCGCGCAGATGGCCAGGAACGTCGTAGTCACCGGCGGTGGCACGGGAATCGGGTTCGAAGTGGCGCGGCGGTTCGCCGAGGCGGGCGAACGGGTCGTGATCGTCGGCCGCCGCCGGGCGGTGCTGGAGAAGGCCGCGGCCGAGCTCGGGCCGAACGTCACCCCGCTGGTCTGCGACCTCGCCGACCCGGACGCGGTCGAGGCCGCGCTCGCCGAACTGCCCGAGCGCGTCGATGTGCTGGTGAACAACGCGGGCAGCCGCGAGACGGTGATCGGCGGCGGCCCGCACGCGCTGCTGGCCCGCTGGCGCGGCGACTTCGAGCGCAACGTGCTGACGGTGGTGCTGCTCACCGAGTCGATCCGCGACCGGCTCACCCCGGGCTCCGGCCGGGTCGTCACGATCAGCTCGATCGCCGCCCTGCGCGGGGCCGGCTCCTACGGCGCGGCGAAGGCCTCGCTGCACGCCTGGAACCACTTCCTGGCCGCCCAGTTGGGCACCTCGGGCATCACCGCGAACATCGTCGCCCCGGGCACGGTGGCGGGCACCGAGTTCTTCGGGCCGCGGCTGGACGAGGCCGAGGTGGCCCGCCGTGCGGCGCGCACGCTGCTCGGCCGGATCGGGGAGACGGGGGAGGTCGCGGGGGCCGTGTACTTCCTCGCCTCGCCCGAGGCCGGGTTCATCACCGGCGAGATCCTGCACTGCAACGGCGGCGAGCTGCTCGGGCGTTGAGTCCGGACGGCGGCGGGCCCGGACCGGTTTCGACCGGTCCGGGCCCGCGATCGTTGCGGGACGGCCGTCAGGAGGCGGCCGTCAGGAGGCGGCCTCGAAGCGGCGCAGCCGGAGGCTGTTGGTGACGACGAAGACCGAGGAGAAGGCCATCGTCGCCCCGGCGATCATCGGGTTGAGCAGCCCGGCGGCGGCCAGCGGGATCGCGGCGACGTTGTAGCCGAAGGCCCAGCAGAGGTTGCCCCGGATGGTGCCGAGCGTCCGGCGGGAGAGCCGGATGGCGTCGGCGGCGGAGCGCAGGTCGGCGCGGACCAGGGTGAGGTCGCTCGCCTCGATGGCGGCGTCGGTGCCGGTGCCCATGGCGAGGCCGAGGTCGGCCCGGGCGAGCGCGGCGGCGTCGTTGACGCCGTCGCCGACCATGGCGACCGAGCGGCCCTCGGCCTGGAGGCGTTCGACGACGGCGACCTTCTCCTCGGGCAGGACGCCGGCGATCACGTCCTCGGGCGCGATGCCGACCTCGGCGGCGACGGCCTCGGCCACGGCCCGGTGGTCACCGGTCAGCAGGACCGGGCGCAGGCCGAGCGCGCGCAGTTCGGCGACGGCCCGGGCGCTGGTCGGCCGGACGGCGTCGGCGACCTCCAGGACGGCCCGGGCCTCGCCGTCCCAGCCGACCGCGATCGCCGTCCGGCCGGCCGCCTCGGCGGTCCGCTTGGCCGCGGCCAGGCGTTCGGGCAGGGGCTGGGCGTGCTCCGCGAGGAGTTCCTCCCGGCCGGCGACCACGGCGTGGCCGTCGACGACGCCCCGGACGCCGAGCCCGGGGACGCTCTCGAACCCGTCGACGGGCGGCAGCCCGCCGGTCCGCTCGGCCGCGGCGGTGGCGATGGCGGCGGCGACCGGGTGCTCGGAGGCGTGCTCCACGGCGCCGGCGAGGCGCAGGGCCTCGGCCTCGGTGACGCCGTCGGCGGTGTGGACGGCGAGCAGGGTCATCCGGCCGGTGGTGACGGTGCCGGTCTTGTCGAGGACGATGGTGTCGACCTTGCGGGTCGTTTCCAGCACCTCCGGGCCCTTGATCAGGATGCCGAGCTGGGCGCCGCGTCCGGTGCCGACCATGAGGGCGGTCGGGGTGGCGAGGCCGAGGGCGCACGGGCAGGCGATGATCAGCACGGCGACGGCGGAGGTGAACGCCGCGGTCGGGCTGTCGGTGGCCAGGAGCCGGCCGACCAGGGCGGCGAGCGCGATCAGCACGACGACCGGGACGAAGACGGCGGAGATCCGGTCGGCGAGGCGCTGGGCGGCGGCCTTGCCGTTCTGGGCGTCCTCGACGAGCCTGGCCATGCGGGCGAGGCGGGTGTCCGCGCCGACCCGGGTGGCCTCGACGACGAGGCGGCCGCCCGCGTTGACGGTGGCACCGGTGACGGCGTCGCCGGCGGCGACCTCCACCGGGACGGACTCGCCGGTGAGCATCGAGGCGTCCACGGCGGAGGTGCCCTCGACCACGACGCCGTCGGTGGCGATCTTCTCGCCCGGGCGGACCACGAACCGGGTGCCGACGGTCAGCCGGTCCACCGGGAGGCGCACCTCGCGTCCTGCCTGGAGCACCGCCACGTCCCGGGCGCCCAGGTCCAGCAGGGCGTGCAGGGCGGCGCCGGCCCGGCGCCTGGAGCGGGCCTCCAGGTGGCGGCCGAGCAGGATCAGCACGGTGACGGCGGCGGCCGTCTCCAGGTAGAGCGTGGACGAGGCGTCGGTGTCGCCGACCGTCAGCGCGAACGGGTGGCGCATCCCCGGTGCCCCGGCGTGGCCCCAGAACAGCGCCCAGAACGACCAGCCGAAGGCGGCCAGGGTGCCGAGCGACACGAGGGTGTCCATCGTCGCGGCGCCGTGCTTGAGGTTCGTCCAGGCGGCGCGGTGGAACGGGAGGCCGCCGTACACGACGACCGGGCCGGTGAGGGCGAAGGCCAGCCACTGCCAGTTGGCGAACTGCAGGGCCGGGACCATCGACAGCAGCACCACGGGGATGCTGAGGACGGTGCTGATCCGCAGCCGGTCGAGCAGCGGGTCGGCGGGCGGCTCCGGCGTGGCGGCCCCGGCCGGCTCGGGCGCGGCGACCGCCGGGGGCGCCGGGAGTTCGGCGGTGTAGCCGGTGCGCTCCACCGTGGCGATCAGGTCCTCGACCGAGACGCCGGGGCCGTAGTCGATCCGGGCCTTCTCGGTGGCGAAGTTGACGGTGGCCTCGACGCCGTCCATCCGGTTGAGCTTCTTCTCGACCCGGGCCGCGCACGCGGCGCAGGTCATCCCGCCGATCGACAGCTCGACCCGGTCCGGGGCGTGCTCCCGGCCCCCCGTGCCGGTGGCGCCCTCGATCCCGGGTGCCGTCGTACTCATGCTGCTCCTAGGGACGGTGTGGCGTGGGGCGTCCGGCGGGCCCGCTTTCCGGGGCCCGCCGGACGGGGCTCAGGCGGTGCGGCCGACCAGCTCGTAGCCGGCCTCGTCGACGGCCGCGCGGACCTGCTCGTCGTCCAACGGGGTGGCGGAGGAGACGGTCACGGTGCCGGCCTTGGCGTCGGCGGCCACCTCGGTGACACCGGCCAGGGCGGACAGCTCCTCGCTGATCGCGTTCTCGCAGTGGCCGCAGCTCATGCCGGTGACGGTGTAGGTGATGGTGCTGGACATCCGGGCCTCCGGGAGGTCTGTGCGGCCCCGGGCGGCGCCCGGGTTCTCATGCTCATCACACCATACCCCTGCGGGGTATTCCGTGGAGGGGTGCGGTGATGCGGATCGCACCGTCGTCCGGGCGGTTCACGGCGGGGCGCTCACGCCGGGGCGGACGGGAACTGGGCCGGGATCGGCGCCGTCCGGTCCCGGCGGGCCAGCACCCTCAGCCACAGCAGTCCACCCAAGGAGACCACGACCAGGCCGGCCGTGTCGTAGAAGGTGTAGAGGTGGACCTGTTCGGTGGTCGGGTCCGGCATGTGGCCGAGGTCGAACAGGGCGCGCTGCCAGTCGCTCGTGGTGCTCCTCGCGACCAGCCAGACGGCGATCCCGCCCATGCTGTCCCAGAGCGCGTGCAGCAGCGATACGCCCAGGTAGGTGGCGACGACGGGGGTGGTGACGCGGAAGCGGCCGGCGCGCCGCTCGCGGAACAGCACCCCGCCGGCGATCGCCGTCCACAGGATGTGGCCGACCGGTGCCACCAGTCCGCGCAGGATCTCCGTCTCGACGAGGTCCCTGAGGGAGAGCCCCTGGACGCTCAGTACGGCGTTGAACGCGTAGCCGGCGCTCTCGAAGGCCGCGAAGCCCGCGCCGACCGTCGCGCCCAGCACCAGCCCGTACCGCAGGCCGCTCACCCGCAGTCGCCGGCAGACCAGGACCAGCGCGCCGAGCTTGACCGCCTCCTCGATCAGCCCGACGCCCACGTACATCCACACCGACGGCGAGAGCAGGTACGTCTCCAGGACGGAGGCGCCGAGGACGCCGATGATGCCGCCGACGCCGAAGCAGGCCAGGATCCGGTCCGGGCCGAGGTCGGCCGCGTGGCGCTCGTAGGCCCGGACGACCACGGTGGCCGGCACGAGGAAGCTGCCGAGCAGCACGATCGTCGGGACGAGGTTGCTGTCGGCCGTGAAGAACGTGACGACGACCGTCGCGACCCACAGGGCCGAACCGGCGAGGAGGACCCGTGGCCACTGGACCGGCTGCGCCGCCGGGCCGGTCCGGCGGTCGTAGATGCGCGAGGTGTTGCGGTACCCGGACACCGGTCATGGCCTCCATCTGCGTGGCTGGTCTGGTCGGTTGCTCGCGCAGCCGCTCGCTCGGCTGCCGTGGTCGCACTGTATGACAAATGGGGTGTTTCGGTACGGTTCGCCCTTGTCCGGAAGGGTCTGGAAGGGCGTGGAAGGGGTTCGGAAGGGTCCGCGGAGGACCCGTGCGGGGTGGTCGGCCGGGCCGTCGCGGACCGAGGGTGTCCCCGGCCGAAGCCGGGGGAGGGTGGACGCCTGGATCGTCCGATATGTTCGATATGTGTTCCCGATCCGCCGCGCCCAGTCGCCCGCGGCCCCCACGGCCGCCGGGCTGCCACCGGACCGGCAGCGCGACGCCCTGCTGGCCACGGACCTCCAGGACGTCCCGTTCTGGCGGCGGGCCACCCCGGCGCTCGCCGCGATCGTCGTGGTCGGGCTGGCCGACCTGCTCTCCGGCAAGGACCGCTACCTCGCGCCGCTGATGACCGTCGTCCCGGTGATCGCCGCGCTGACGCTCAGGCCCGGCGAGCTGTTCGCGGTCTGCGCGGTCGGGCTGCTCGCGGTGTTCGGGCTCAGCCGCTACGACGAGGTCGTCAACATCAACGACGCGCGGTTCGTCTACGGGGCGATGCTCACCTACATCGTGCTGACCCTCTTCTCCGCCTGGGTCGCCAGGATCAGGATGCGGCGCGCGGCGGCGTTCGCGGCCGTCAGCTCCGTGGCGGAGGCCGCCCAGCGGGCGATCCTGCGGCTGCCGGGGCCGGTCGTCGGACCGCTGCGGCTCGCCGTGCGGTACGTGTCGGCGGCGGACGCCTCGCGCATCGGCGGGGACCTCTACTCGGTGCTGGAGACCCCGCACGGCACCCGGGTCGCGGTCGGGGACGTTCGGGGCAAGGGGCTCGGGGCCGTGCAGACGGCGGCGGTCGTGCTCGGTGCGTTCCGCGAGGCCGCGTACGACGAGACCGGGCTGCGGGGCGTCGCGGCGCGGGTCGAGGCGAGCGTCGAGCGGCACGTGCCGGACGGGGAGTTCACGACGGCGCTGTTCGTGGAGTTCCGCACGGCGGGGGTGATCGAACTGCTGCAGTACGGGCACGTGCCGCCGATCCGGGTCGACGGGGAGGGCAAGGCGCAGGTGCTGGACTCGCCGGACCCGTGGGTGCCGCTCGGGCTCGGGCGGCTCGCGGCGGGGGAGCCGGTCAGCTGGGAGCAGGACTTCGGGGTGGACGACGTCCTCGTGCTCTACACGGACGGGGTGATCGAAGCCCGGCACCGCACGAGCGGGGAGTTCTATCCACTGGCGGAGCGGGTCGGGGAGCTGGTGCGGGGGGCCGCTCGCTCGGCGGGGGAGCTGGAGGCGGCGGTGGAGCGGGTGTACGGGGATCTGCTGGCGCACACGGGCGGCAAGCTCGGCGACGACGCCCTGCTGTTGTTGATCACTCGGACGGATGACCAGGCGGCGGAGGGGACGTGACGGGCAGGGGCGTGACGGCCGGGGACCCGCCGTCACGCCCCCGCCCGGCTAGCCCGCCGTGACGTCGGCCAGGGTGCGGAAGATCAGGGCCGTCGAGGTGGCGCCCGGGTCCTGGTGGCCCTTGCTGCGTTCGCCCAGGTAGGAGGCGCGGCCCTTGCGGGCTTGCAGGGGGGTCGTGTCGCGGGCGCCCTGTTCGGCGGCGTCGGCCGCCGCCGCGGCGGCCTCGGGGAGGCCGGCGCCCGCAGCGGCGGCGGTGCGGAAGGCGGCCACGGCCGGGGTGTACGCGTCGACGATGGTCTTGTCGCCGGGTTCGGCCTTGCCGAGGGCACGGACGGCGTCGAGGCCGGCCGAGAGGGCCTCGGCGAGGGCGGCCGGGCCCGCCGGTGCGGGCAGGGCGGCGCCGATCGCGCGGAAGGCCTTGCCGTACAGCGGGCCGGAGGCGCCGCCGACCTTGGAGATCAGCGTGGTGCCGGTCCTGGCGAGCACCGCGCCGGGGCCGGCCGGCTGGAGGCCGTCGGGTGCGGCCAGGGCGGCCAGGGCGGCGGCGAATCCGCGCTGGAGGTTGCTGCCGTGGTCGCCGTCGCCGATCGCGGAGTCCAGCTCGGTGAGCCGGCCCTGCTCCTTCTCGACGGCGGCGGCGATCGCGCGGATCCAGGTCTCGGCCAGCGGGGTGTCGAAGTCCACGTGCGTCTCCTCGCTCAGGGCTCAGGCCCGCTTGAGGGCGGGGGTGTCGACGGGGGCGTCCCAGAGGTCCAGCAGCTGTTCGTCCGCCTTGGTGAGGGTGAGCGAGAAGCCCGCCATGTCGAGGCTGGTGACGTAGTTGCCGACGAGGCTGCGGGCCACCGTGATGCCGCGCTCGGCGAGCCGGGTGGCGACTTCGCCGTAGACGACGTACAGCTCCAGCAGCGGGGTGCCGCCCAGGCCGTTGAGGAGGGCGATGACCTCGTCGCCGGGGGCGAGGTGGTGGTCGGCGAGGATCGTCTCGACGACCTCGGCGGCCAGGTCGCGGGCCGGGCGCAGCTTCTCGCGTCGGCGGCCGGGTTCGCCGTGGATGCCGACGCCGACCTCGATCTCGTCCTCCGGCAGGTCGAAGCCGGGTTTGCCGGCGGCGGGGACGGTGGCCGCGGTGAGCGCGATCGCGAAGGAGCGGGAGGCGGCGTTGACGCGCTCGCCGAGGGCGGCGACGTCGTCGAGCGGGGCGCCGCGTTCGGCGAGGGCGCCGGCGATCTTCTCGACGATGACGGTCGCGCCGGTGCCGCGGCGCCCGGCCGTCCAGGTGGAGTCCTCGACCGCGACGTCGTCGTCGACCAGGACGGTGCGGACCTCGACGCCCTCCTCGGCGGCGAGTTCGGCGGCGAGCTCGAAGTTCATGACGTCGCCGGTGTAGTTCTTGACGACGAGGACGACGCCCGCGCCGGAGTCGACGGCCTTGACCGCGGCCAGCACCTGGTCGGGCACGGGGGAGGTGAACACCTCGCCGGGGCAGGCGGCGTCGAGCATGCCGGGGCCGACGTAGCCGGCGTGCAGCGGCTCGTGCCCGGAGCCGCCGCCGGAGACCAGCGCGACCTTCGGCGCGCCGGGGCGGGCGGCCCGGGTGACCACGCGGTTGGCGACGTCCACCGTCAATTCGGGGTGGGCGGCGGCGAATCCGGTCAGTGCGTCCTCCAGGACGCTCTCCGGGGTGTTGATCAGCTTCTTCAACGCTCTTCGCTCCCTCGGTCAGGACGCTGCTGCCGTGATTGCTGTCGCCCCCGACGCTATGCCAGCCGGGGGCGCGGCGGCACGGGATACGACACGGGCGGTCCCCGTCGCCCACCCGGAGCGCTTCCGGAGCGGCTCCTGGAGCGGCCTGCGGCGCGGCTTCCGGCGCGGCTTCCGGCGCGGCGCGGCGGGTCGTAGGGTCGGGGCATGACCGAACACGTGGGTATCGTCCTCGTCTCGCACAGCGCCCAACTCGCCGCCGGGCTGCGGGAGCTGCTCGGCGAACTGGCCCCGGACGGGGTGCGGGTGGTGGTCGCCGCCGGGACGGAGGACGGCGGGCTCGGCACCAGCTACGACCTGATCGCCCGGGCCGTCGGCGAGGCGGACGGCGGGGCGGGCGTGGTCGTGCTCCCCGACCTCGGCAGCTCGGTGCTGACCGCGGTGACCGTGCTGGAGGACGCGCCGCGGCCGGGCGTGCGGCTGGTGGACGCGCCGTTCGTGGAGGGCGCGGTGGCCGCCGCGGTGACCGCCTCGACCGGGGCGGGGCTGGCCGAGGTGGTCGCGGCGGCCGAGGAGGCGCGCGCCTTCCGCAAGCTGTGACGGCCGGCCGCTACTTCGCGTCCGCGTAGCAGTCGACGACGGCGGTGGTGAGCGGGAAGCGGACCGGGGTGTCGCCGAAGACCAGCAGCCGGGCCTCGTCGGCGGCCTCGGCGACGGCGGCGGCGACCTCGTCGGCGAGGTTGGCCGGGGTGTGCACGATGACCTCGTCGTGCTGGAAGAACACCAGGTGCGGGCGGTCCTCCGGGACGGCCGCGGGCAGGGCGTGCAGCCGCCGGCGCAGCGCCGCGAGCAGGGCGAGGGCCCAGTCGGCGGCGCTGGCCTGGATGACGAAGTTGCGGGTGAAGCGGCCGCGGGCGCGGGCCCAGCGGCCGCCGGCCTCGGCGGCGGTGTCGGGCGCCTCGGTGAGGTCGAGGAAGTCGGCGGAGGCGGGCGGGCAGGCCCGGCCGAGCCGGGAGACGACCACGCCGCCGTCCTCGCCGGTGCGGGCGGCGGCCTCGACGTAGCCCATCGCGGCGGGGTAGCGGTGGCGCAGGGTGTTGAGGAGCGGGCCGATGTCGCCGCTGGTCTGCCCGTACATGGCGCCGAGCAGGCCGAGTTTGGCCTTGTCGCGGTCGCCGCGGAAGGCGCTGGCGGCGAGGGCCTCGTAGAGGTCGCCGCCGGCCGCGGTGCGGGCGAGGCCGGCGTCCTGGGAGAGCGCGGCGAGCACCCGCGGCTCCAGTTGGGCGGCGTCGGCGACGACGAGCAGCCAGCCGGGGTCGGCGACGACGGCGCGGCGCAGGATGCGCGGGATCTGCAGGGCGCCGCCGCCGCGGCTGGCCCAGCGGCCGGAGACGACGCCGCCGACGACGTACTCGGGCCGGAACCGGCCGCCGCGGGCCCAGGCGTCCTGCCAGGCCCAGCCGTGGGCGGCGTGGATCCGGGCGAGCTCCTTGTAGCGGATGAGCAACTGCGCGGCCGGGTGGTCGACGCGCTTGAGCTCCCAGGAGCGGGTGGAACTCAGCTGGATGCCCCGGTCGGCGAAGGCGCGCAGCACCTGGGTGTGCGAGTCGGGGTTGAACGGGCGCCCGCCGAGGGACCGCTGGAGTTCGGCGGCGAGGTCGGCGAGCAGTTTGGGCTGGGCCCCGGGCACGGTGGGACGGGGGCCGAGGAGTTCGGTGAGCAGGGCGTCGTGGACGTCGGCGCGCCAGGGCAGTCCGTCGTGGGCCATCTCGGCGGCGACCAGGGAACCGGCGGACTCGGCGGCGACCAGCACGCGGAAGCGGTGCCGGGCGGCCGGGTCGGTGATCGCGGCGATCCGGCGCTGCTGTTCGGCGTGGACGGCGACGACGGCGGCCAGCGGGTCGGCGCCGGGCGGCAGTTGGAGCCGGTCGGGGGCGAAGAGGGTGTCCTGGCCGTCGTCCGTCTCGGCGGAGCCCGGCTCGGGCAGGTCGTCCGGGACGGGCAGGCCGCGCAGCCGGGACCAGGCGGCGCCGAGCGAGCGGGGCGCGCCGAAGCGGCCCTCGTGGGCGAGCAGGAGGGCCTCGACGAGCCGCAGGTCGTGGCAGCGGCCGAGCCGGTCGGGCAGCCGGGGCAGCAGCGGGGCGTAGGCGCTGTCGGCGGCGGCCCAGACCCAGCGGGGCCCCGGCTGACGATCGCCTCCGGCGGCCTCCCGGGCGGCGACCGCGGCGGCGAGGTCGGGGACGGTCTCGGGCGGCCCGAGCGGGGTGCCGGCGTCGTCGAGCGGCTGGAGACGGCCGCCGGGGCCGTGCGGGTCGGGGACCAGGGCGGTTCTGGGGGCCACGGGGGCTCCTCCTCTCGGGGCGCGCGGGCGGCTCTCGGTGTCGGGAGCGGTGCTGGTGTACAGGTCCGGGTACGTGTGTGCGGACCTGCGGGGGTCCGAGGACGACGGTAGCCGGTGGGTACGACAACGCGGGCAGGCGCGCGTAGGCAGCGCGCGGGACACGGCGTATGGTCCGTGCAATGACCGAGAACCCGTTCTTCAAGCCCAGCACCCTGGTCTTCGAACTGCCGCCCTTCGCCGAGATCCGTGCGGAGCACTACCTGCCGGCCTACGAGCGCGGGATGGCCGAGCAGCTGGCCGAGATCGCCGCGATCACGGCCGATCCGCAGCCGCCGACCTTCGCCAACACGCTGGTGGCCCTGGAGCGTTCCGGCGAGGTGCTGCGCCGGGTGGAGGCGGTCTTCCGCAACCAGGTGTCGGTGGACACCAGCGATGTCGTCGACGAGGTGGACGCGAAGGTGAGCCCGCTGCTGGCCGCGCACCACGACGCGATCCACCTGGACCGGGCCCTGTTCGCCCGGATCGAGGACCTGTACGGGCGCCGGGCCGAGCTCGGCCTGGACCCGGAGTCGCTGCGGCTGCTGGAGCGCCGGCACACCGCGTTCGTCCGCTCCGGCGCCCGGCTCGGCGCGGCCGAGCAGGAGCGGCTGCGCGAGCTGAACGCCGAACTCGCCGCCCTCGCAACGACCTTCCAGCAGAACGTGAACGCCGCCACCAAGGCCGCCGCGCTGGTCCTGGACTCCGCCGACGAGCTCGACGGCCTGTCCGCCGACGCCGTCGCCGCGGCCGCCGAGAACGCCCGGGTGCTCGGCCACGACGGGAAGTACGTGCTGAGCCTGCGCAGCACCTCGGGCCAGCCCGAACTGGCGCTGCTGACCGACCGGTCGGTGCGCGAGCGCCTGCTCGCCGCCTCGCTCGGCCGGGCCGCGGACGTCAACGGCCCGATCGCGATCCGGATGGCCGGGCTGCGCGCCGAGCGGGCCGGACTGCTCGGCCACTCGACCCACGCCGCGTACGTCGTGGCCGACGAGACCGCGGGTTCGGTCGAGGCGGTGGCCGGCCTGTTGTCGCGCCTGGTGGAGCCGGCGGTGGCGATCGCCCGCCGGGAGGCCGCCGAACTGGCGCAGGCGGCCGCGGCGGACGGGATCGAGGAGCTCGCCGCGCACGACTGGGCGTACTACTCGGAGAAGGTCAGGCAGGACTCGTACCACGTCGACGCGGCCGCGCTGCGCCCGTACTTCGAGCTGGAGCGGGTGCTGCACGACGGCGTGTTCTTCGCCGCCGGGCTCGCGTACGGGCTGAGCTTCACCGAGCGGCCGGACCTGACGGCCTACCACCCGGACGCCCGGGTCTTCGAGGTCGCGGAGGAGGACGGCACCCGGCTGGGCCTGTTCGTCGGCGACTTCCACGCGCGCGCGTCCAAGCGCGGCGGCGCGTGGATGGACGAGCTGGTGTCGCAGTCCGCGCTGACCGGCCGGCGGGCCGTGGTGATGAACAACCTGAACGTCCCGAAGCCGGCACCGGGCGAGCCGGTGCTGCTGACCTGGGACGAGGTGCGCGTCCTCTTCCACGAGTTCGGGCACGCGCTGCACGGGCTGTTCTCGGACGTGCGCTACCCGCTGTTCGCGGGCACGGCGGTGCCCCGGGACTTCGTCGAGTTCCCGTCGCAGGTCAACGAGATGTGGATGGTCCGGCCTGAGGTGCTGGCCAACTACGCCCGCCACCACGTGACGGGGGAGCCGCTGCCGGCCGAGCTGGTCGAGCGGATGGCCGCGGCCGAGGGCTTCGGCCAGGGCTTCCGGACGGTGGAGTACCTGGCGGCGACGCTGCTGGACTGGGCCTGGCACACCCTGCCGCGGGGCCGGGAGGTCGCCGACGCCGAGGAGTTCGAGGCGCGGGCGCTGGAGGAGGCCGGGATCGCGGTGCCGGCGATCCCGCCGCGCTACCGGTCGGCCTACTTCCAGCACGTCTTCTCGGGCGGTTACAGCGCCGGCTACTACGCGTACATCTGGTCCGAGGTGCTGGACGCGGACACCGTGCGGTGGTTCGGCGAGAACGGCCGCTCGGTGCGGGAGAGCGGCGAGGTGTTCCGGCGCGAGCTGCTGTCGCGCGGGTTCAGCCGCGACCCGCTGGAGTCGTTCCGCGCGGTGGTCGGGCGGGCGCCGGAGACCGGGCCGCTGCTGGCGCGCCGGGGGCTGGCCTGATCACCCCGGTCGCCCCGGTCGCCCCGGTCGCCCCGGTCGCCCCGGTCACTTCGGGGTGAGCGTGACCGTCACCGGGGTGCCCGGGCGTGCGTGCGGGAGCCGGATCCGGACGGTGCCCGCGTGCCCGTCCGAGGGCTGGCGGACTTCGACCCGCGCGCCGGCGGGCGAGACGGTGACCTGCGCGCCGCGTGGGAACGCGGCGGGCGGCAGGACGAGTTCGCTGCCGCGCCCGGTGCCGTCGGCGGCCCAGCGGACGGTGTCCGGGCCGGTGCGCACGTCCGTCCCGGCGACGGCCGCCGGGTACGGGCCGAACGCGGGCCCGTCGCCGGGGGCGGGCCGCCCGGCCGGGTCGAGCGCGCAGTAGCCGCCGGTGCCGCGGCACCAGTACCACATCGTCCAGCCCCCGGCGAAGCCGTCCATCGCCGCGACCTGCTCCCGGACCAGCCGGGTGTTGCCCGGCGTGCGGGAGTCGGGCGGGCCCCACTCGCCGACCAGGACGGGCAGCCGGTGGGCGGCCGGGTAGGCGGTGATCGCGGCGGTGTAGTGCTCGACGAAGCCGTCGGACGGGTCCCAGTCGGCGCCGTTCTCGACGGCGGTGTCGTAGAAGTGCGGCGCGTAGCCGAGCCGGGGCGCGCCGGGCCGGGGGTCGTCGAAGCCGGGCAGTCGGGTGGGCACGCCCTGGCCGACCAGGACGGTCGGTTCGACGAACAGCCAGGCCCGGCGGTCGGCCCGGCGGACGGCGGCGATCAGGCGGCGGTACATGTCGGCGAGGCGGCCCTGTTCGAGGGCGGCGGAGGCGGCGGCGAGGACGGCCGGGTCGGTGGGGTCGCCGTCCACCGGGCCGAAGGGCTCGTTGAACAGGTCGTAGCCCAGCAGCGAGCGGTGGCCGCGCAGTTCGCGGGCGAGCCGGGCGTAGAAGTCGGCCTGCCAGGCGCGCAGGTCGCGGTCGTCGTAGAGGTGGCGGAAGGCGGCCTGGACGGCGGGCTGGAAGTAGCCGGCGAACCAGTCGTTCGGATCGGGGGTGAACGGCAGGCCGTCGTCCCGGGTGGCCCAGCGCGGGATCCCGCGGTCGCCGCCGCCGAACGCCGGCCCGTAGACGTCCTGGTGGAAGTCGACGAGGGCGAGCACGCCGTACCGGTCGGCCCAGCCGAGGAGCCGCTGGAGGCGGTCCAGCTCGGCCGGGTCCAGGTGGCCGCGCTCGGGCTCCAGCCGGTTCCAGGAGACCGCCACGCGGACCAGCGTGAAGCCCTGGGCCGCGATCGACCTGACGTCCGCCTCGGTGGCCTCGGCGTACTTGTCGAGGTTGAAGCCCCGCAGCTGGATCCGGCGGCCCTGGGCGTCGGTGAGCGCGGTGCGGCCGTCCGGGCCGGTGGCGGTGCCGGTCGGGAAGCGGGTTGTCGTGGCAGCCGTGGCCGCGGCGGCCCCACCGGCGGACGCGCCGGGGGCGTCGGCCAGGACGGCGGCGCCGGCGAGCAGCAGGGCAACGGCGGTGCGGCGCAGGCGCATTCGGACCTCGCACGGCGGTGGGTGGGGCCCGATGATGCCCGCGGTGCCGGGGCCGGCACAAGGGTTCAGACGGCGCCGTTCGCCTCGGTGGGTTCGGCGGGCGCGGCCGGCAGGACGGCGGTCGGCAGGTCCGCGGCGGCGGCGAGGCGGCCCCAGAGCAGGTCGGCGAGGGCCTGGACCATGCGGGTGCGCGAGCAGGGCTTGGACTCCAGCCACCAGTCGCCGGCCGCCAGCACCATGCCGGTGATGCCCCGGCCCCAGGCCTCGGCGAGCAGGTCGCGGTCGGCGCCGAGGTCGACCTGGCTCTGCACGGCCCGGGTGATCTCCTCGGCGATCTGCCGCAGCGCGGGGGCGAGCGCGTTGCCCGCGCCGGTCGGGTCGCCGGGCTCGGGGTGGGTGAGCAGCCGGTAGACCTGCGGGCGGGCCTCGATGCCGGCCAGATAGGTGTCCAGGACGTGCTCGACCCGGTCGCGGCGCTCCAGCGGCTCGGCGAGTGCGGCCCGCACGGCGGCCAGGAGACCGCCGGTGTGGCGCTCGGTCAGGGCCCGGATGAGGCCGTTCCGGTCGCCGAAGTGCCGGTAGAGGATCGGCTTGGTGATGCCGGCCTCGGCGGCGATGGCGTTCATGCTCGCGGCCGGGCCCTCGCGCTGGATGACCCGGTCGGCGGCGTTGAGCAGCTGCTCGCGGCGGGGCTCTCGGGACATGCGCTGCTCCTCGGGTCGGGTGGGCCGGCGCGGGGGCGCCGGGCGGTGCGGGGCGTTGACACCGGTTACCAATCAGTAGCAGACTCCGACGATGTTACCCGAGGTAACACCCCGGTCGGCCGTACCCCTTCTTCGGAGGCAAGCACCATGAGCAGCACGTTCTCGATGGATCCGGGTGCGGACCAGCTCGCCGTGCGCGACTGGCTGCACGGCTTCGCCGCCGATGTCGTGCGGCCCGCCGCGGCCGAGTGGGACGAGCGCGAGGAGACTCCCTGGCCGGTCATCCAGGAGGCCGCCAAGCTCGGCATCTACTCGCTCGACTTCTACGCCCAGCAGTACTTCGACCCCTCCGGCGTCGGCATCCCGATCGTCATGGAGGAGCTGTTCTGGGGCGACGCGGGCATCGGCCTGTCCATCGTCGGCACCACGCTGGCCGCCGTCGCCGTGCTGGCCAACGGCACCGACGAGCAGATCGGCACCTGGACGCCGCAGATGTTCGGTACCCCCGACGACGTCAAGGTGGCCGCGTTCTGCTCCTCCGAGCCGGACGCCGGCTCCGACGTCTCCGCGCTGCGCACCCGGGCCGTCTACGACGAGGCCAAGGACGAGTGGGTGCTCAACGGCACCAAGACCTGGGCCACCAACGGCGGGATCGCCGCCGTCCACGTGGTCGTCGCCACCGTCGACGCGGAGCTCGGTGCCCGCGGCCAGGCCTCCTTCGTCGTCCCGCCGGGCACCCCCGGGCTGAGCCAGGGTCAGAAGTTCAAGAAGCACGGCATCCGCGCCTCGCACACCGCCGAGGTCGTCCTGGACGGCGTGCGGGTGCCCGGCAGCTGCCTGCTCGGCGGCAAGGAGAAGCTGGACGAGCGGTTGGCCCGGGCCCGCGAGGGCGTGCGCAGGAGCGGCCGGGGCAACGCGGCCATGGCCACCTTCGAGGCCTCCCGCCCGGCCGTCGGCGCTCAGGCGATCGGCATCGCGCGGGCCGCGTACGAGGTCGCGCTGGACTACGCGAAGACGCGCGAGCAGTTCGGCCGCCCGATCATCGACAACCAGGGCGTCGCCTTCCAGCTGGCCGACATGCGGACCCGGATCGACGCCGCACGGCTCCTCGTGTGGCGGGCCTCCTGGATGGCCGCCAACAACCGGCCGTTCACCGCGGCCGAGGGCTCGATGTCCAAGCTGTACGCGGGCGAGACGGCCAAGTGGGTCACCGCGCAGGCGATGCAGATCCTCGGCGGCAACGGCTTCACCCGGGAGTACCCGGTGGAGCGGATGCACCGGGACAGCGCGATCTACTCGATCTTCGAGGGGACCAGCGAGATCCAGCGGCTGGTGATCGCCCGCGCGATCTCGGGGATGCCGATCCGCTAGACGGGCCTCAACGGGCCAGCCAGAACACGAGCCCGGCGCTGAGGGCGCCCACCACCGTGCCGACGACGGTCTGCGCGGTGGTGTGGTCCCGCAGCACCGTCCGGGACCAGCCGACGACGGCGACCAGCGGGGAGAGCGCGAGCCACCACGGGCCGAGCGCGATCGCCAGGCAGACCACCGCGCCGCTGGTGACGGCGGTGTGCACGGAGACCTTCCACCACACGGTGATCACCAGGATCGGGATCAGCGACGCGAACATCGCGGCCACCAGGGCGGTCAGGTCGGCCGGGGCGTCGAGCCACAGCATCACCGCGAAGGCGATCGCGACCGAGCCCATGATGAACGGCAGGACCGTCAGCCGGCTCTGCCGGTGGCCCACGTGCCGGTCCCCGACGGTGCCCCGGCGCATGGCGCGCCGGATGAACAGGGTCGGGATCACGGCCGCGAACAGCGCGGCGAAGGCCGCCCAGGCGATGCCCCGCCAGCCGTAGCGCAGGCCGCCGAGCAGCGGCAGCAGCACGATGATCACGTTCTTCGGCTCGACGCCGTCGGTGATCCGCCGGGCCCAGAGCGTGCGGGGGGCGGGGGCGGGGGCGGTCGAGGCTTCGGTCATCGGGGTCGCTGCTCCGGGATCGGTCTGGGCGGCCTGGGCGGCCTGGGGCGGTCGGGCCGGACGATCGTACGTGCGCGCGGCCGCCGGCCCGCGGTCGGGCGGGTCGGACCGGGTGCTCGGAAACGGGCGGGTCGGACCGGGCCGGTCAGAACCGGGCCGGGCGGCCCTCCAGGAACGCGGCCAGCCCCTCGTGCACGTCCGAGGCCTCCCGTGAGCGCCGCTCCCACGGCTCCAGCGCCTCCGCCGCCCGCTCCTCCGGGACGGCCAGGGCGGCCTTCACCGCGCCGATCGTCTGCGGCGAGCGCCGGGTCAGCAGCCGGGCGAACTCCAGCGCGGCGGCGTCCAGTTCGGCGTCCGGCAGGACCCGCTCGGCGAGGCCGAGCACGAACGCGTCCCGGCCCCGCACCAACTCGCCGGAGAACAACAGGTACTTGGCACGCGCCGGGCCGACCAGCCGGGCCAGCCGCAGGGTCGGCACCGCCGGGTAGACCACGCCGAGCTTGGCCGGGGTGATCCCGAGCCGGGCGTCCTCGGCGACGAACCGCAGGTCGCACGCGACGGCCAGCTGGCAGCCGCCGCCGACGCAGGCGCCCCGGACGGCGGCGATCGTCGGGTGCGGGAAGGCGGCCAGCGCCTCCTCGGCGGCGACGTTGACCGCGTGGTAGGCGTCCGCGCGCTCCGGATCGCCGTACACCTCGGCGAGTTCGGCGATGTCCGCGCCCGCGCTGAAGGTGCCGCCGGCGCCGGTCAGCAGCAGGGCGCGGACGCCCGCGTGCTCGGCGAGCTCCCGCAGCACCTCGGGCAGCGCCCGCCAGATCGCCAGGGTGACCGCGTTGCGCCGGTGCGGGCGGGCGAACTCCAGCACCGCGACGCCGTCCTCGCCGAGGTGGGCGTGCAGCCCGTCGGCACGGGCGGGCAGGGTGGTGCGCCCCCGCGTCAGCAGCGACTGGTCCGCGCGGTCCCTGTGGTCCGTGGGGTTCATGCGGGCGGCACCTCCGGGGTCTCGTGGTGCGCCCACTGTCTCAGGCGGCGCCGGCGCAGTAGTCGCCGAGGCCCCGCTCGACGAGGGCGAACGCGCGGCGGGCGCGGTCGAGGGCGGCGGGCAGGGCCTCGGCGGCGCGCTCGCCGGCCAGCATGCGGAGCTGGTTCTCGGTGGTCAGGGTCAGTCGGACGGCCAGCAGTTGGGCCCCGGCGACCCGGGCGGTGAGCTCGTCGTGGGCCGGGTCCTGGGCGAGCAGCTCGGCGGTGAGCAGCGCCTGGGCCTCGCGGCCGAAGCCGGCGGTGGCGCGCGTCGCGAGGGCCGGGGTGCCGTGCACCAGCCGGACCACGTCGAGCACGACCTGGTCGTCGTTGAGGCCGGTGGCCGGGTCGAGCCGTTCCAGTGCGGCCAGGAAGTGGTCGCGCAGGGCCGTCACCGCCGAGGCGCCCGGGGCGCGGTCGCGCACCACCCGGGCCGGCTCGTCGAGGTGCTGCTCCATCGGGCCCATGACCAGGTCTTCCTTGGTGGGGAAGTAGTTGAAGACGGTCATCTTGGACACCTCGGCGGCGGCCGCGATCTCGGCCACCGACACCTGGTCGAAGCCGCGTTCGGCGAACAGGCCGACGGCCGCGCGGAAGATCCGGATGCCGGTCTGGATCTTCTTGCGCTCGCGCAGCGGGAGCGCGTCGAGGTCGCGGTCGGGGCCGAGGTCCAAGCCGTGGTTCGTCGCCATGGCCAGACTATACCAGGCTCAAAGATGGTCCGGGATGAATATTTGCCTTGGCTGAAGAATCGATCCAGCTAAAGAATTGACTCGGTACAAGTTGACTGCCATCGTGATGGACGTGCCGCCGGGCCGCACCGGTCCGGCTCCGAACTCCACCGTCTCCGGGGGGACTCACCGATGGCATCCGAAAGCCCGATGACACCCGCCCAGCGCAATCTGGGCATGCTGCTCTGCATGGTCACGATCGTGCTGGCCATCCTCGACTCGAACATCGTGTCCGCGGCCACCGTGCCGATCGTCCGCGATCTCGACCCGGTCCACGGCGTGGACCGGCTGCCCTGGCTGATCAGTGCGTTCTCGCTGGCGGCCACCGCCCTCCTGCCGCTCTACGGCAAGCTCTGCGACGTGTACGGCGCCAAGCGCGTGCTGCTCGGGGCGGTCGGCACCTTCCTGCTCGGCTCGGCGGCCTGCGGCGCGGCGCAGACGATGGGTCAGCTGATCGCCTTCCGGGCCGTCCAGGGCGTCGGCGGCGGCGGGTTGATGAGCGTCACCATGGTCGTCATCGCCCACCTCAAGGACCCGGAGGAGCGCGGCGCCGGCAAGGGCGGCGCGATGGGCGGCATCTTCGCGGGCGTGGGCATGGCCGTCGGCCCGCTGGTGGGCGCGCTGTTCACCGACCACGTCGGCTGGCGCTGGATCTTCTACGTGAACCTGCCGCTCGGCCTGCTCGTCCTGGTCGGCACCGCCCTGGTGATCAAGCTGCCGCGGACGACCGGCCGCCGCGGTCTGGACTTCCTCGGCGCCGCCCTCGCGGCCGCCTTCGCCACCGGCCTGCTGCTGGTCACCGAGTGGGGCGGCAAGGACTACGCGTGGACCTCCCCGGTGATCCTCGGGACCGCCGCCGCCACCCTCGCCGCGCTCGGCCTCTTCCTGTGGCGCCAGGGCACGGCCGCCGAACCGGTGCTGCCGCTCTCGCTGTTCCGGATCCCGGTCGTGCGGATCGGCTTCGCCCTCCAGGGCCTCGCCGGGATGGGGATGATGGGCGCGATCGTGTACGTGATGATCTACCTGCAGATCGCCCGGGGGGTCGCCCCGACCTCGGCCAGCCTCTACCTGATCCCGATGGCCGCCGGGATGACCGCGGCCGGCGTGCTGGTCGGCCGGCTGACCGCCCGGGGCCGCGCGCCGCGCACCTTCCTGGTGGCCGGGGCCGCCTTCGGCGCGCTCGCCCTCGCCCTGCTGGGGCTCAGCGGCCCGGACACCGGTCTGTGGGCGGTCGGCCTCGAACTCGCCCTCCTCGGCGCGGGGTTCGGTCAGCTGATCGGGCAGCTGATCCCGCTGGTGCAGGACGCCGCCCCGCGGCACCAGCTCGGCGTGGCGACCACCGGCATCAGGTTCTTCCAGACCCTCGGCAACGCGCTGGGCGCGGCGCTCTTCGGCACGCTGCTGGCCCGGGTCTTCGCGGCGGGCGAGCCCGGCCGGTCGATGGGCGCGCTCCGGACGCTGACCGGGGCGGCCCGGGACCACGCGGTGCACGGCTTCACGGACGCGGTCGACGTCGTCTTCCTGTCGGCGTCCGGGGTGATGGGGCTGGTGATGCTGCTCGCGCTGCGGCTGCGGACGCCGGCCGCGGAGGTGGCGGCCGACGCGGCGGACCGGCCGGTGCTGGCGGCCTGAGCGGGGTCCGTCTCGCTGCGGAGCGGGGCCCGGTGGATCGCAGGGGAATCCACCGGGCCCCGCTCTTCGCGCGGCCGGGCCCGTCAGGCCTGGGGCTTCCACTCGGTCGCCAGGACCGCCCAGATCTGCTTGTCGTGGCGGACGCCGTTGTGCGGGTACCACTCGCGCAGGGTGCCGTCCAGCGTCATGCCGACCCGCTCGGCGACGGCGCGGCTGCGGGCGTTCCCGGCGGAGCACCACCACTCGGCGCGGTGCAGGCCCCGGGTGGCGAACGCGTAGTCGAGCAGGTGCCGGACGGCGGCGGTGATCAGCCCGCCGCCCTCGCCGGCCGGCTCGGTCCAGGCGCCGATCTCGCAGACGCCGTTCTGCGTGCTGAAGCTCACGAACATCACGCCGCCGACGAGCGTGCCGTCGCGCCAGATGCCGAAGATCCGGCCGGCGTCGGCGGCCTGCTTGTCGGCGTAGCGCTGCAGGGTGGCGCGGGCCGAGTCGAGGTCGGTGGAGAAGGTGGCCCACGGGATCCACGGGTCGGTGTGGGCCCGGGCGCGGTCGATGTGGGCCAGGAACTCCGGGGCCTGCCACGGCTCCAGCGGGCGCAGTTCGGCGTTCTCGGCGAGCGGTACGGCAAACAAGGGTGGGGCCTTTCCGGGGAGTGCGCGGGACGGGCGTTCCGCCTGGAGCATCATTCATAACAAACGTTTGGTATGTACGATAGCCCCCATGACACCGGCCCGTGGAGACCATGACGCCCGCCGCCTCGAAGTCTCCGAGGGGGTCTGGCGGGTGCTCTCGACCCGCGGCTTCGAAGGGCTGACACTGCGTGCGGTGGCCGCCGAACTGGGTGCCTCCACCGGTCTGCTGACGCACTACTTCCCCAACAAGCGGGCCCTGCTCGGCCACGCGCTGGAGGAGCTGGACCGGCGCTCGCTCTCCCGGCCCCGGCGCACCGCCCCGGCCGACGGCACCCCGCCGCCGCCCGCCGGGCTGGCCCGGCTTCGGGCCGCGCTGCTCGACGTCCTGCCGCTGGACGAAGCGGCCGTGGCCGGCAACCGGATCTGGGTCGGCTCCTGGGACGTCGCCCTGGCCGACGCCGAGCTCACGGCCGCCCACGCGGGCCGCTACGGGCGCTCGCGCGAGGCCCTGGCGGGGCACGTGGCGGACGCGCAGCGCCTCGGGGAGCTCCCGGCCGGGACGGACGCCGGGGAGCTCGCGGCGGGCGTGCAGGCCTTCGTGCTGGGGCTGGTGGTGCAGGCGCTGTTCTCGCCGGGGGAGTTCCCGCCGGAGCGGCAGGTCGCGCTCCTGGACGCCCACCTGGCGGGGCTGGCGGGGCCTTCAGGGCCTCCGGGGCCCGCCGGGCCGGACGCGGACTGAACTCCGGCGCCGGTCGTGCGCCGGAACGGCCGAATCCGCACCGAGAGGGCGGAATCGCCGGATTTCCGTCGTTAGGCGGGCGTCGTGCGTTTGGTCCTCAGTGGCGCCGAATGCCGGAGTGAGTTTCTCGCGATGCCCATGACACGCATTGTCACGGGTTATGAGCGGTGCGTGTGCGGGGGATTTCCCGGCGGCCGCGACGGCGGCCCGCGAATTGGCAGGTGGTGCCCCCAGCAGGATTCGAACCTGCGACCTACCGCTTAGAAGGCGGGTGCTCTATCCGCTGAGCTATGGGGGCGGGACGGGCGGCGCCCGGGTGGGCGTGACCGTTGCCGGGATCGGGCGGCGGGCGCGTGGGGCGCCCGGGTCCGTCCCCGTACCTGAGGGTTGGGGGTGGGGGTTGGCAAGCCCTCGCCCTGTCGGGGACAGGATAAGGGTGTCCAGTTCCTCGGCCGGGTTCGACGGCACCGCCGTTGGTGTGTCGGCTCCGGTGGAGCGGTCCGATAATCGCAGGTGAACGCCGTGTGTGCAGCGTTCTGGCAGTGTTCCGCGCCGGACGTTGTGCAGTCGTTACGGGGCTGCCGCCTCACCCGTTATGGATTCGGCACGGAGAAACTACCGCGTGCGGCGCGGGTGGGGGACCCTATTCGGCTTCCTTCGGTCGGATGACGTGGGCGGACGGCGACCGGCCCGCGTTCCCCGGCGGAGGGGCAGGGCGGGGAAGGGCTCCGATTGTTGTCATGCTCGCGAAGAGTCGGGCTCCGCGGGGGAGTGGACGGGCGAAATTCACCCCTGCGGGTGACAAGAGTTTTCCACAAGGCCGAGTTGTCCACAGGATTTCGGAACTTCCTGGCGTGGATTTCCCGTGAAGCGCACTCTCGTCCCGCACCGGTCGATTCCGTACGGTGCATCGGCGAGAACGGAGAGTGCGTTGTGAACGAGACTCAGGTGACGGTGATCGGCAATGTCGCGACGGAGGTGAGCTACGGCGAAACGGGCAGCGGCGTGCCGATGGCCAACTTCCGGCTCGCGTCCACCGAGCGGCGGTACGACCGTGAGCGCCAGTGCTGGGTGGACGGCGAGACGCAGTGGGTGACGGTGACGGCCTGGCGGGCGCTGGCGGTGAACCTGATCGGCTCGCTCTCCAAGGGGGATCCGGTGGTGGTGAGCGGGCGGCTCCGGGTGCGGGAGTGGGACGGGGGCGAGGGCAGGCGCAGCCGGGTGGAGATCGACGCCAGGTCGGTCGGGCACGATCTCAACCGCGGTACCTCGGCGTTCCGTTGGGCGTCGGGTGCGCGGGGGCATCCGCCGGCGGTGGTCGGGGCGGCGGGCGGCGAGCCCGGGGGGTCGCCCGCGGGTGAGGCGGTGCCGGGGTGGATCGCGCACGCCCTGGCCGCGCGGAAGGCCTCGGCGGCGGTCTCCGCGGCGGTCGTGGCGCCGTCCGATGGTGGGGCGGATGGGGCGGGTGTGGCGTCCGAGGGGGCGTCCGGTGACGATGGCGAGGTGTCCGGAAAGGGAAGTGAAGGTGACGTCCAGGGGCTGTTGATCTGACGCCGGGTCGATCAGAAGTGTCGACAAATACGTAGATCGAGGCGGTTGTTGCGCCCGCACGCGCAATCTCCGCCCGATAACAGAAAGTGGCCGAGAGTTTCTGGCCGATCGTCAGCTTGTGTGGAAACTGGGAGGGTTGATAACGATACAGATACGGAATCGTCCTGATTTCGCATGGCGGTTTGCGGACCTCTGGGGGTCAATAGGATTCATCTGGTTCATACCCCGCAGCGGCGCCACAGGGGGCGCGCGCGGCAAGGCAAGTCGGCGGGCTGCCCATCGGCACGGCCCGGCCCGGAGGGAAACCAGATGGTTCAGGTGCAGGGGCGGAGTCTTCCCCGCATAGCTAGTGTCATGCTCACGACCAGTATCGCGCTGGGCGGAGGTCTGTTCGCGGCCGGTGCGGCGGCTGCGGCCGCACCTGGCTCGGGCGTGACCGCCATCGTCCAGGACACGATGCTCGGCGAGCGGATCGACATCGAGGGCGGCGAGACCGTCAACGGCGGTCTGTTCACGCTCAAGACGGACAGTGGCGAGCTCCAGACCTACTGCATCGACTTCGGCAACCCCGTGTACCTCGACAGCGGGGCGCAGTACCAGGAGTCGGACTGGAAGTCGAGCTCGCTCGGCCGCAAGGACAAGGCGCAGGACGCCGCCAAGATCCGCTGGATCCTGGAGAACTCCTACCCGCAGGTCACCGACCTCGCCAAGCTGTCCAAGGACGCCGGCGTCACCGGCCAGCTCTCCCCGCAGGACGCCGCGGCCGGCACCCAGGCCGCGATCTGGAAGTTCTCGGACGGCAAGAACGCCACCCCGCAGAACTCCAAGGCCAAGCAGCTGCGCGACTACCTGATCGGCGACACGAACAAGGGCATCGCGGCCGAGCCGAAGCCCTCGCTCACCCTCGCCCCGGACTCCGTCTCCGGGAAGTCGGGCGGCAAGCTCGGCCCGTTCACGCTCAACTCCAGCGCCGCCCAGGTGAAGCTGGCGGTGGCCGGTTCGGCCGCCGACAAGATCAAGGTCCTCGACAAGGACGGCAAGCAGGTCAACGGCGCCCTGAACGGCCCGATCGCCAAGGACACCCAGCTCTTCCTCGACGTCCCGGCCGGCACCCCGGACGGTGGGGCCACCCTCACCGCTTCGGCCGAGACCGTCGTTCCGAGCGGCCGCGTCTTCCTCAGCGAGGGCTACACCCCCGAGAAGCACAGCCAGACCATGATCCTGGCCGGCTCCAGCAAGCTGAGCGTCAGCGCCACCGCCAAGGCCAGCTGGAAGCAGGGCAAGGGTGCGCTGCTCGACAGCATCGCCCAGGTCGAGTGCGACAGCAACGGCGTGCGGGTCACCGTCGCCAACGGCGGTGACGAGGCCGGCACCGTCAACGTGAAGCCGGTGGGCAAGGACCTGACCGTCCAGCCCGGCAAGACCGAGAGCCTGGTCGTCCCGGTCAACAACAAGGCCGCCTACGACATCACCGTCACCGGCCCGAACGGCTACACCAACAACTTCAAGGGCATCCTGGACTGCAAGGGCACCGGCACCACCCCGGTGACCCCGAGCTCCGGCCCGTCCACCCCGGCCGCCACCGGCAAGCCGTCCACCCCGGCCGGCACCCCGTCCGCCTCGGTGAGCACCGCCGCCCACCCGGCCCCGGCTGCCACCAGCTCGGCCCCGGGCACCGGTGGTCTGGCCCAGACCGGTGCCAGCAGCAACACCCCGATCCTGGCCGGCGTCGCCGGCGCCCTGGTCGTCGCCGGTGGTGCCGCGGTCTTCTTCCTGCGTCGCCGCGGCCGCCACGGTGGCAGCGCCGCCTGAACCGGTAGCACGCACTAGTCGCACGGCTCAGTAGCGCGACGGCCCGGCTCCCCGCACCAGCTGCGGGGAGCCGGGCCGTCGGCGTTCCGGGAGGCGTTCCGGAGGTGTTGCGGGCGGGCCGGAGCAGGCGGGCCGGAGCACGCGGGCCGCAGGTGGGCCCCGCGCGAGCCCGCCGGCCCGTCCGGGATACCCCGGTGGGGTCACCCGGGCGGTTCGGGGCTCCCGGCCGGTGCGGCACAATGGAAGGCTGCAAGCCGAATTACTCCCGACGACGCCGGAGCGATCTCACGTGGCGGAATACATCTACACGATGCGCAAGGTGCGCAAGGCGCACGGAGACAAGGTCATCCTTGACGACGTGACGCTCAGCTTCCTCCCCGGGGCGAAGATCGGCGTCGTGGGCCCCAACGGTGCCGGTAAGTCCACCGTGCTGAAGATGATGGCCGGCCTGGAGCAGCCCTCCAACGGCGACGCCTTCCTCTCGCCCGGCTTCACCGTCGGCATGCTCCTCCAGGAGCCGCCGCTCGACGAGTCCAAGACGGTCCTGGAGAACGTCCAGGACGGCGTCAAGGAGATCAAGGGCAAGCTCGACCGTTTCAACGAGATCGCCGAGCTGATGGCGACCGACTACTCGGACGCGCTGCTCGACGAGATGGGCAAGCTCCAGGAGGAGCTGGACCACGCCGAGGCCTGGGACCTGGACGCCCAGCTGGAGCAGGCCATGGACGCCCTGGGCTGCCCGCCCGGCGACTGGGCCGTCACCAAGCTCTCCGGTGGCGAGAAGCGCCGCGTCGCGCTCTGCAAGCTGCTGCTGGAGGCGCCCGACCTGCTGCTCCTCGACGAGCCCACCAACCACCTGGACGCCGAGTCGGTGAACTGGCTGGAGCAGCACCTGGAGAAGTACAAGGGCACCGTCGTCGCCGTCACCCACGACCGGTACTTCCTGGACAACGTCGCCCAGTGGATCCTGGAGCTCGACCGCGGCCGCGCCTACCCGTACGAGGGCAACTACTCCACCTACCTGGAGACCAAGCAGTCCCGTCTCAAGGTCGAGGGGCAGAAGGACGCCAAGCGCGCCAAGCGCCTCAAGGAAGAGCTCGAGTGGGTCCGCTCGAACGCCAAGGGTCGCCAGGCGAAGTCCAAGGCCCGTCTGGCCCGCTACGAGGAGATGGCGGCCGAGGCGGACAAGATGCGGAAGCTGGACTTCGAGGAGATCCAGATCCCGCCGGGCCCGCGCCTGGGCAACGTCGTCATCGAGGTCGAGAACCTCAACAAGGCCTTCGGCGAGAAGGTCCTGATCGACGACCTCAGCTTCACGCTGCCGCGCAACGGCATCGTCGGCATCATCGGCCCGAACGGCGCCGGCAAGACCACCCTGTTCAAGATGCTCCAGGACCTGGAGACCCCGGACAGCGGCACGGTCAAGGTCGGCGACACCGTCAAGATCAGCTACGTCGACCAGACCCGCTCCAACATCGACCCGAAGAAGACCCTCTGGGAGGTCGTCTCCGACGGTCTGGACTGGATCAACGTCGGCCAGGTCGAGATGCCGTCCCGCGCCTACGTGTCGGCCTTCGGCTTCAAGGGCCCGGACCAGCAGAAGCCGGCCGGCGTGCTCTCCGGCGGTGAGCGCAACCGCCTGAACCTGGCGCTCACCCTCAAGCAGGGCGGCAACCTGCTGCTCCTCGACGAGCCCACCAACGACCTCGACGTCGAGACGCTCTCCTCGCTGGAGAACGCCCTGCTGGAGTTCCCCGGCTGCGCCGTGGTCATCTCCCACGACCGCTGGTTCCTGGACCGGGTGGCCACCCACATCCTCGCCTACGAGGGCGAGAGCAAGTGGTTCTGGTTCGAGGGCAACTTCGAGTCGTACGAGAAGAACAAGATCGAGCGACTGGGCGCCGACGCCGCCCGTCCGCACCGGGCCACCTACAAGAAGCTGACCCGCGGCTGACACCCAGCTGTCACGACGGCCCGGCAGACCGCCCTCCCGGGGGGCCTGCCGGGCCGCGGCCCGCCGCCGCCGAACGGCGGCGGGCGACCGGACACCGAGGAGAACACCTGTGGCCCGCCACATCTACGCCTGCCCACTGCGCTGGTCCGACATGGACGCCTTCGGGCACGTCAACAACGTGGTCTTCCTGCGCTACCTGGAGGAGGCCCGGATCGACTTCATGTTCACCCAGGCCGCCGCGGCCGGCGCCGGGGAGTTCGCGGGCGGGTCGGTCGTGGCGCGCCACGAGATCGACTACAAGCGGCCGTTGGTGCACCGCCCGGAGCCGGTGACCATCGAGACCTGGGTGACCAAGATCGGTGTCGCCTCGCTGACCGTGGCGTACGAGATCAAGGACACGGCCGAGGACGGCAGCGACATCGTGTACGTCCGCGCCTCCACCGTGGTCGTGCCCTACGACCTGGCCGAGCAGCGCCCGCGCCGGATCTCCGAGGTGGAGCGGCAGTTCCTGTCCCGCTTCCTGGACGAGTCCGCCCCGGCGAAGAAGGGCGTGCGGAAGGCCGAAGCGGCCGTCGCCGTCGCCTGAGCGCAGAAACCTTCTACCGATGAGAGCCGAACCGCGTTGACCACCACCGACCGCCTCGCGCTGACCGACGCCGGCGAGGCCGCCGACCTGTCCGCCTTCCTGCTGCGCCTGCTGCGCTTCGACAAGGCGGCGTCGGTGCGGTTGCAGGCGGTGGCCCCGGCCGGGGGCGAGGGGGTGCTGGCGGTCTTCGGCCGGCTGCCGCTGGGCGGTTCGGGCGCGCTGGCGATCCGCACCGCGCGGCTGACCGGCCTCGGCGAGCCGGTCGACCGGACCGTCTCGGCGGGCCAACTGCTGGACGCCGTCGACGCGGAGACGGGCGCGGTCGCGCTGCCCGCGCCGGTGACCGGCCCGGCCTGGGCCGGGCTGCTGCCGCCGCGCACCGGCTGGCGGCCGGTCGGGGAGCCGGCGGTGGCCCGGGTGTACCCGGAACTGATGGCCGGCGTGCGGGAGTTCCGCGAGCGCAGCGAGGCCGTCCCGGCGCACCACCGCAGTCGCGCGGTGCTGGACGAACTGGCCGACGAGATCTGGTCCCGCCCGGTGGCGGCGCTGCCGGAGCTGCCGCTGCGGGCGGTTCACGCGGCGTACGTGATCGGCTTCCTGAAGCCGGACGCTCCGCTGACCGTGCACCGGGCCGGCGGCTGGCTGCGGCTGAGCGCCCCGACCGGGTCGGTGGCGGTCCGCACGGCGGCCGCGCCCGGCGCGGGGCTGGGGCTCAGCCCGCTCAGGTAGGCCGTCGAGGCCGCTCAGCCCTCGGTGTTGATCATCGAGGCGGCGGCGTAGGTGAGGTAGTCCCACAGCTGCTGCTCGTCCTCGGCGGGCAGGGCGAGCTCGTCGACGGCCGCGCGCATGTGCTTGAGCCAGGCGTCGTGGGCCGCGCGGTCCACCTTGAACGGCACGTGCCGCATGCGCAGCCGCGGGTGGCCGCGGTGCTCGCTGTAGGTGCGCGGGCCGCCCCAGTACTGCATGAGGAAGAGGACCAGGCGCTCCTCGGCCGGCCCGAGGTCCTCCTCGGGGTACATCGGGCGCAGCAACTCGTCCTCGGCGACGCCCTGGTAGAACCGGTGGACCAACCGCCGGAAGGTCGGCTCGCCGCCGACCTTGTCGAAGAAGCTCTCCTCGCTGAGCGTGCCACGCCGGATCTCATTCACCCGACCATGGTCGCAGACGCCGACGGGGCCGTACACCGGGACCAGAGGCGTACGACCCCGCGGGGTCGGGTCAGT
Organism: Kitasatospora sp. NPDC048722; assembly: GCF_040650235.1. Lineage (NCBI taxonomy): Bacteria > Bacillati > Actinomycetota > Actinomycetes > Kitasatosporales > Streptomycetaceae > Kitasatospora > Kitasatospora sp. NPDC048722. The sequence continues at coordinate 88,812 of NZ_JBEZGX010000024.1, read as the reverse complement.
GCCGTGGCACTACCGGGGAGCGACGATCAGACGTCGTCCCACTTGAACAGCTTCGCCGAGACGAGCGTCAGCACGACGGCGAATCCCAGCAGGATGCCCATGGCGGGCAGCGCGTCCATGACGCCGCCGCCGCGGCTGAGCACGGACCCGGCGGCGTCGACCAGGTGCCGCAGCGGCAGCACCTCGGAGATGGTCTTCAGCCAGCCCGGGGCGTCGTCCATCTTGAAGAAGGAGCCGGAGAGGAACGACATCGGCAGCACGATGATCTGCGAGATGCCGTTGGCCGCCTCCTCGGTCTTGGCGATCGAGCCGGCCAGCAGGCCGATCGACATGAAGGCGATCGTCGCGCAGATCACCAGCGGGATGATCAGCCACCAGTCACCGCTGAGCTTGAGCCCGAAGAACGGCGTGGTGGCGACGACCAGGAAGATCGCCGTCTGGGCGAGGGCGGTGATCACCGACACGACGACCCGGGAGGCGATGACCGAGAAGGCGCTGACCGGGGCCAGCCGCAGCCGGCGGAGCACCTTCTGCTTGCGCCAGCCGACCAGGGTCAGCGAGGCGCCGAACACGGCGCCGGTGGCGACGGCCCAGCCGAGCAGGCCGGGGGTGAGGAACTGGATCGGCTTGAGCGACTGGTCCTCGACCTGGGTCGCGTCCAGCGAGAACGCCGGCGGCTTGCCGGTGGCCTGCTGGTAGGCGGCCTGGTTGGCCTGCTGGACGATCGCGTTGAGGATGCCCTGGACGGAGCCGGCGCGGACCTGGTCGGCCGCGCTGAAGTGCAGCTCGATCCTGCCGTCCGGGCCCTGCTTGATCAGCGCGTCGAGGTCGCCCTTGCGCACCTTGGTGAGCGCGGCCGCCTCGTCGTCGGTCCTGCTGATCTCCAGGACCTTGCCGAGCTCCGCGCGGCCGTCGCCCTGCACCGAGTCCAGCACCTGCACGGCGCCGATCTGGGCGACCTTGGCGTGCGGGCTGGTGGCGCCCTTGAGCAGGGTGCCGAACAGCAGCAGGAACATCAGCGGGAACAGCATGACGAAGAAGACGGCGCTGCGGTCGCGCTTGAACGACAGCAGCATCGAGCGCGACAGGCTCCAGAAGGCGCTGACCCGCTCGTCGTCCGCGGCGGCGCCGGCCGCACCGCCGCGCTGGGCGGGCACCTTCGGTTCGGTGGACGTGGTGGGGGTCATGCCCGGTACTCCCGTCCGGTCAGCTGGAGGAAGACGTCCTCCAGGGTGGCGCCGCGCACTTCGAGACCGCGCAGGGCGTTGTGCTCGGCGAGGACGGCCAGGATCGGGGCCGGGAGGCGGGTGGAGAGGGACAGCGTGGTGCCGTCGTCCTCCAGGGAGGCGATCTCGGCGCCGGCCGCGGCGAGCAGGTCGCGCGCCCGGTCGAGGGCGAGCTGGCCGGATTCGACGCTGATCCGGACGGTGTCGTCGATCTCGCGGATCAGCGCCGCGGGGGCTCCGGTGTGCAGGATCTTGCCGTGGTCCATGATCGAGACCCGGTCGCAGAGGATCTCGGCCTCGTCCAGGTAGTGGGTGGTCAGGACGACGGTGCGGCCCTCGCGGTTGATGTCCCGCAGGAGGTCCCAGAGGTTGCGCCGGGCCTGCGGGTCGAGGCCGGTGGTGGGCTCGTCGAGGAAGACGAGCTCCGGGTCGTGGGCGAGCGCGCAGGCGATGGACAGGCGCTGGGCCTGGCCGCCGGACATCTGCTCGGTCATCACCCCGGCCTTGTCGGCCAGGCCGACCCGCTCCAGCATCGCGTCGGCCCGCTTGGGACCGACCCCGTAGAACGACGCGAAGGTGCGGATGGTCTCCCGGGCGGTGAGCTTGCGGAAGAAGGCGGAGGCCTGGAACTGCACGCCGATGCGCGGCAGCAGCTGCGGGTTGCGCGGCCAGGGGGCCATCCCCAGCAGCTCGATCCGGCCCTCGTCGGGCTTGCGGATCCCTTCCAGGATCTCCAGTGTGGTGGTCTTCCCGGCGCCGTTGGGCCCGAGGATTCCGTAGAATTCGCCGGCTTCGACCGTGAGTGACACCCCGTCGACAGCCTGCACGTCCCCGTACCGCTGGCGGATGCCGTCAGCGGATATAGCTGCAGTCATGAGCCCAGAGCGTAGGGCTTTTCTCCGACGATATGCATATCGGCGACCAGGGATTTGTGCATTGTTTGAGGAAGCGGGAACACGCAGGGCCGGGCGGATGTTCCAATCCGCCCGGCCCTGTTGACCGTCGGTCAGGCGCGGTGCACGGTGATCGTCGTCCAGGCGCCGATGTGGATCCGGTCGCCGTCGTTCAGCGGCACGGCGACGTGCGGCGCGATCGGCTCGGTGCCGCCGTTCACCGTCGTGCCGTTGGTCGAGTCCTGGTCGACCAGCACCCAGCTGCCGTCCGCCTGCTCGGCGAGCAGCGCGTGCTGGTGCGAGGCGCCCGGGTCCTCCGGCGGCACCGACAGGTCGATCTCCGGGACGGTGCCGCGGTGCTGGCTGCGCCGGCCGATCCGCAGCTGGCCGCGGCCGGTCAGCGGGACGCGGCGCTCGGGGCAGTACGGCGGGAAGAACAGGCCGGCCGCCTCGGGGCCGCTGCGGGCCATCATCTCGGTGAAGTACTCGCGGTCGGCCGCGACCACGGCGATCCAGTTGGTCCGCACCGGCTGCGGCGGGGCGGCCGCGTGCTGCTGCGGATCCGGCTGCGGTGGCATCGGCGGGGCCAGGTTGAACGACGTGCCGAAGTCGCGGTTGCCCGGGTCGGCGTAGACCGGGCCGGAGTCCTCGCGCACCGGGGCCTCCGGGAAGGCGGCCTCGGGGAAGCCGTTCGCAGGCGTGGGCCCTTCCTGCCCGTTGGCGGGCGGGTAGCCGTAGGTGTGCGGCTGCACCGGCGGCTGCGGCTGGGCCGGGGCGTGCTGCTGGGCCGGCGCGTGCTGCTGGACGGGCGGCTGCACCGGTGCCGGCGCCGGGCCGCCGTACGCCGCCGGGATGTTCAGCGGCGCGGGCGCCTGCACGGGCGGGGGCACCGGGGCGTGGCCGGCCGGGCTCTGCCGGCGCGAGGGGGTGGACAGGTCGTAGTCGTACCCGCACTCCTCGCAGAACCGGCCGGTCTGCGGGCTCCGGCAGATCGGGCAGACCGCCAGGCCCTCGGTCATGCCCTGCGGCGCCGACGCGGGCGGGGGCGGCGGCACCGCGCCCGGCGGCATCGGCGCCCCGTACGGTGCACCCCCGTGCTCCGTGTGCCCGGCGGGTGCGCCGGGCGCGGGCGCGGCTCCGTACGCCCCCGGGTGGGCCCCGGGCGGGGCCGGGGGCGGCGGTGTCATCGGAAAGCCGCAGAAGTCGCACCAGTCCTCGGCCTGCGACTCATGGCCCCTCGGGCAGATCGGCATCAGGTCCCCCTCAGTTCGTGCCGGCTTGGGGCGGCGGTCGCGCCGGGCGGCGGCCCGGTCACGTCTTCAGCGGTAACGGTCACTTCTTCACACGTACGGTCTTCGTCGACCGGGTCTCGAGGGTCATCGAGTCGGCCTCGCTCACGTTCTTACGGAACCGAACCGTACCCTCCTTCGCGTCCACGACGTCCACCACCTTCTGGAGCAGCTTGTAGGTGCCCTCGTTCCCGGTCGCGTGGGCGATCCGGACGGCGGCGCCGAGCTTGGCGGTCGCGGTGTCGACGTCCCCGGCGCGGTGCGCCTCCAGGCCCTCCTGGATGGAGGAGGCGAGCTCGGCCTGGCCGGTGTAGTGGGCGACCTGCGGGCTGATCCGGGTGGAGGAGGCGAGGTCGTCCGTCCAGACGGCCTTGACCAGGCCCTGGGAGAGCACCTCGGGGGTGCCGCCGGCGGCCTGCGGGGGCAGCACCAGGCTGACCCGGGCGGCGAGCATCTCGTTGCCGATGGAGGCGGCCGGGACCTCGACGCACACGTGGTAGTCGCGGCTCTCGTCGCCCCAGGAGCCGGTCGGGTAGTCGCCGGCCCGCGGCCCGGCCTCGGCGCGCCGGGCGGTGAGGTCCTCGACGCTCGGGGCGACCTGCTTGACGAACTTGACCGAGGCGTTGGCCGGGGTCCAGATCCGCAGTGCGACGTCGGCGACCTGCTTGCCCATGGCGCCGGCCATCATCGAGCGGAAGTCGTCGGCGAGGCCGGCCGGTTCGGCGACGATGTCGACGGTGCCGAGCAGCGCGGAGGAGATCGTGCGCAGCTCGTCGATCCGCCAGTCGGTGCCGACGCCGCGGCAGTCGGCGGTGAAGTGACCGGTGACGCGCTCGATGTTGCGGGCGAGGTCCTGCGCCGACTCGTGCTCGTTGTTGCCGTCGGTGAGCAGGATGGCGTGCCGGATGGAGATGTCGCGGCGGGTCAGGAAGAGCTTGTCGGCCTTGGCGAGCCAGGTGCCCATGGCGGTGCCGCCGGCCGCGGTGAGGCGGCGCAGGGACTCCTTGGCGTGGTCGCGGGTGGCGGCGGAGGCGATCGCGAGGGTGCCGTCGCCGGGGTAGATGTCGCGGGCCTCGTGGGTGCCGGCGACGACCGCGAAGGCGGTGCCGTCGCGCAGGGCGTCGATGGCGGCGGCGGTGGCCTCGCGGGCGCCGTTGATCTTGCTCTTGGGGTAGTCCATCGAGCCGGAGCAGTCGACCAGGATGACCACGGCGGCGGTGCCGGCGGCCCCCTGCGTCCCGGCGTCGGCGACGCCGAGCGGGCGCCCGCCGGTGGTGCCGCCGCCGGTCGCGGTGACGGTGACGATGGCGTTGACCTCGCGGGCGCCGTCGGCGAGGAACTCGTTCTGGAAGATGTCCACGTCGAACCTGGGCAGGTTCGGCTTAGCCAGTGTTGCCATGGGCCGGTGGCTCCCGTCGGGATGAAGGGTTGATGCGGGATCGGTCGGTGCACCCGCCCGGCGCGCGGGCCGGGCGGGGCGGGTGGGGACGGACCGTCGGGCCGTCAGGCGGTCGGCGGGTGCGGCGGCTGCGGCGGGACGGGCGGCACCCCGGGGGCGCCCGGCGGCCCGGCCGGCGGCGCGGGCGGTGCGGGCGGGGCGGACGGCGCCGGCGGGACCTGCGGCGGCAGCGGGGCGGCCGGGGAGCCGATCACCGGGAGGTCCGGCAGGGTCGGCTCGTAGTCCGGGTCGTCCTCCGGGTCCGGCCGCGCACCGGCCGGGGTGATCACCGGCAGGTCGAGGGCGGTCGGGGTCTGCTCGACCGCCTCGGGGTCCGGCCGGGCGGGCGGGTCGATGGGCAGGACGGCGACGGTGATGTTGTCGTGGCCGCCGGCCGCGACCGCGAACCTGACCAGGGCCTGCGCCGCCGCGAGCGGTTCGGTCCGGGCGTCCGGCCGGACGTAGTAGGCGAGGTCGGTGGCGGCCTCGGCGTAGTTCCAGAGGCCGTCGGTGCAGACCAGCAGCACCCCGGGGACGTGCGGGGTGAAGTCCAGCGTGTGCGGGACGACCTCCTCGGCGTCGGCGCCGAGCCAGCCGGTGATCGCGTGGGCGCGCGGGTCGGCGTAGGCCTCGGCCTCGCCCATGAGACCGGCCTCGACCATCCGGGCCGCCCAGGAGTCGTCCTGGGTGAGCCGGAAGGGCTCGGCGGCGGCCCGGTCGTCCGGGATCCAGTAGGCGCGGGTGTCGCCGACCCAGCCGATGGTGACCCGGCCGCCGGCCGCGATGGCGCTGACGTAGGTGCAGGCGGGCGCGTTGAGGTCGGGCCGGGCGGGCCCGGCGGCGGCCCCGGCGAGGTCGGCGACGGCCTTGGCGGCGTCGGCGATGGCCCGGCGCATCGCGGCGTCCGGGTCGGTGCCGGCCTCCAGGGCGCTGAGCAGCGACTCGGAGGCGGCGTCGACGGCGGTCTCGGAGGCCTGGTCCGGGCGGTCCGAGGAGGAGACGCCGTCGCACACGACGGCGACGACGACGGGCTCGCCGCCGGGCAGCGAGGTCGCGGCGACGGTGAAGGAGTCCTCGTTGCGGTGGTGGCGCACGCCGCGGTCGCTGACCCCGGCGACGCCCGCGAGGGCCTTCTCCATGTGGTCGCGCGGGCGCGGCTGGGCGCCGCCGCAGGCCTCGCAGTAGCCGTCGGCGCCGACCTGCGGCAGGCCGCAGTGGACGCAGACCGGCCCGTGCTGCTGCGCGGGGACGGACTCGGCGCGGGGGGAGGCCCAGCCCGCGGGCATCGCGCCCGGGGCGGGCCGGCTGTCCCGGCCGGTGCCGCAGGCGCCGCAGAAGGCGTCCTCCGGGGCCAGCGGTTCTGAACAGCTCGGGCACACGGTCTGCTGCGGCATCGGCTACACCCACGTCCTGGGGCGGGCGCGGTTGGCCCGTTCCACCATCTCGATCCTGGTCTCGGCCCGGTCGGCCAACCGGGCGAGTACCCGGTAGGACTGTTCCAGGGCGAAGCGCAGTTCCCGCTCGTCGGCGGGTCGTCCCAGCACCGTCGGCCGTCCGTCCTGGCCGGCCCCGGCGGAGCCGGCGGTGACCCAGCCGAGGGCGGCCTGGAGGACCTCGACGGACAGTTCCTCGCGCCGCCGGTCGTCCAGCCGAAGGGCCGTCAGCTGGTCGGAGCCGGCCGCGAGGTCGGCGCCGATCGGCTCGGTCGCGGCGCGCTCGCGCAGCCGGGCGCGGACGGCGGCGATGCGGGCGGCGGTGTACTGGCTGGAGGTGGCCGGGACGGACTCCAGGACGCTGACGGCGTCCGGCCGCATGCCGTCGTCGAGGCGGACCCGGGCGAGGCCGAAGGCGGCGCTGAGGTAGGACTGGTCGGTGGTCCAGACGAGCCGGTAGAACTCGGCCGCGTCGCCGCCGTCGCCGAGCAGTTCGGCGCAGATGGCGAGGGCCAGCTTGGGGGCGCTCTCGCCGGGGAAGGCGTCGTAGACCGCGTCGAAGGCCTCGGCGGCGGCCCGCAGGGAGGCCTCGTCCGGCGTGCCCGTGGTCGCGCCGGCACCTGCGGTGGAGCCGACGAGGGCGGTGAGGCCGCGGTACCAGACGACCCGCCAGTCGTCGGAGTGGTCCTGCTCCAGGGCCGCGAGCGCGGCCAGGGCCTCGCTGTGGCGGCCGAGTTCGAGCAGGGCGCGCAGTTCGCGCAGGCGGCGTTCGGCGGAGTCGGCGGGGGCGCCGGCCAGCGCGGCGAGCGCCTCCTGGGGGTCGGTGGCGAGCAGCGTCGCGAGGAAGCCCGCGTTGGGGTCGCCGGGGTCGACCCGGGGGACGGGCAGCGCGAGGGCGGCGGCGGCCGGGTCGAGCTCGGCCACCCTGAGCTGTCCGGTCTGCTCGGTGGGCAGTACCAACTCGGTGTCGACGACCCGCAGTTCGGGTCCGAACAGGGTGGAGAGTGCGGGCCTGGCCCGGCCGTCCTGGAGGGCCAGGATCTCCCGCAGCACGCCGGTGAGCTGGTCGGCCATCTCCTCGGCGGAGGCGAAGCGGCGGGCCGGGTCGGGGTCGGTGGCGCGCACCAGGAAGCGGTAGTACGACTCGTACGTGGCGAAGACCTCGACGTCCTCGGGGCCGGGCAGCGTGTCGCGGTAGGTGGTGCTGTAGCCCTGGAAGTCGAAGGTGAGCACCGCGAGGGTGCGGGCGACGGTGTAGAGGTCGGAGGCGGGGGAGGGGCCGAGGTTCGCGATCTCGGGGGCCTGGTAGCCGACGGTGCCGTAGATCGGGCCGTCGTGGTCGAGGCGGCAGACCGCGCCCATGTCGATGATCTTGAGCGCGTCGCCGCTCTGGATCACGTTGTCGATCTTGAAGTCGCAGTAGATCAGGCCCCGGGCGTGCAGGTACCCGAGCGCCGGCAGCGCCTCCAGCGCGTACGCGATCGCCACCTCGACGGGCAGCGGCTGGCGCCGGCCGTCCGCGGCGCGGCGGTCGTTGGCGATGTCCTTGAGCGACTTGCCGCCGACGTACTCCATGACGATGTAGCCGTCGGTGGAGCCCGAGCCGATGTCCAGGTGCTCGGCGAAGTTGATGATCCGGACGATGTTCGGGTGGTCCACCTCGGCGAGGAAGCGCCGCTCGGCGACGGCCGCGGCCAGCGCGTCCTCGTCGCCGGTGTTCAGCAGGCCCTTGAGGACGACCCACTTGTCGTTGACCCGGCGGTCCACCGCGAGGTAGATCCAGCCGAGGCCGCCGTGCGCGAGGCAGCCCACGACCTCGTACTGCCCGCCGACGAGGTCCCCGCGGCGCAGCTTGGGCGTGAACGAGTACGGGGTGCCGCACTTGGTGCAGAACCCGTCCGGGCGGCCCGGGCGGCCGTCCTTCTCCCGGCCCACCGGGGCCTCGCACTTGGCGCAGAAGCGCTTGCGCTCGGGCACCTCGGGGTTCTCCAGCACCGCGAGGGACGGGTCGGCCGTCTCCACGGTCGGGACGGTCACCAGGCCGGCGCCGAGCCGGCTGCGGGTGCCCGCGCTGACGCTGCCGCGGGTGCTGCGCACCGAGACCGAGCGGCTGCTGCCGGTGCGGGTCGAGCGGTGCGAGCGGGAGCGGCCGGACATCGAGCGGGAGGAGCCGGTGCGGGCCGAGCGGACGGAGTTGCCGGTGTCCGGGGCGACCCGGGCCGAGGGCACGTACGGCTGGGTGGTGCCGGTGTCGCCGCCGGGCGCGGTGAGGCCGCACTCGTCGCAGTAGCCGTCCGCGTCGATCGTGCCGGAGCAGTCGCGCGGGCAGGGGGAGCCGGGGCCCGCCGCCGCCTTCGGGGGCGCGGCGGCCTTCGCGGAGGTGGTGCCGCCCACCGGGGCCAGCCCGCACTCGTCGCAGTAGCCGTCGGCGTCGATCGTCCCGTTGCCGGTGCAATCCGGCCGTGTGCACGCCTCGCCCATCAACCTCAGCCCCCCTGTACCTGTCCGTCGACCGGCGTCTGGCCGGCCTCCTCGTGTGCGGACTCGGCGTGCGCCGGCCGCAGCGACTGCTGGAAGCGGGCCACCGCGGCGGCCGCCGCCCGCAGGTCGCAGGGCGCGCTCCACAGCAGCCAGCGCGCCTTCTCGTACCGCTCGATCACTTCCGGGTCCTCGGAGACCCGCAGCCGGGCGGCCATCGCCTTGTAGGCGTCCAGCCGGCCGCGCAGTTCCGCCCGCACGGCGAGCGGCTGGGTGACCTCGGTCAGCGACTGGCGGGCGCGGGCCAGCTCCTTGGCGGCCGCGTCCTCCAGCGCGTCCAGCAGCGGTGCCAGCCGGCCCCACTGCCCGGCCTGCCGCAACTCCAGTGCCACGACGATCCGTTCGCGCAGCGCCGAGGCCGGGCCCGGCACCGCGGGGACGTCGCTGGCGGCTATCTTCGCCAGCACCTCGCCGCGCGCCCGGCGGGCCTCGCCGAGCGTCGCGTCGGCCCGCTGGAGCAGGTCGCCCACGCCCTGGAGGCGCTCCTCGGCGTCGTCGCGCAGCCGCAGCAGGTTCTCCAGCTCCAGCCGGACGCCGTCCAGCGCCCGCCCGGCCCGGTCGAAGCGCTCGGTGTCCACCACCCCGGACGGGGAGGCGAACGCGCCGCCCTCCGGCACGGTGCCGCGCTGGGCGGGCACCCGGGCCGGGCGCCACAGCGCCAGCGGGTCGCCGCGCACCTCGGTGCGCAGGGCCGTCAGGTCGGCGTCCAGCCCGGCCAGGTCGTCGCCCAGCGGGTGGGTGGCGGCGTGGACGCCGAGCGAGGCGGCGAGCGTCCGCACCCGCTGCAGTTCGGCGAGCAGGAGGTCGATCCGGGCCGGCAGCGCGGACCACACCGCGTCGGCGGCGCTGACCACCTCCAGGACGGTGGCGTACCAGGAGTTCATCCTGGCCATCAGCGCGTCCAGGCTGACCCGCTCGACCAGCTTGGCGGGCGCGCCGAGCAGCTGCGGGCCGTCCGGCAGCGCGCCGCCCGGGACGGTCACCGCGTCGCCGGTCAACAGCTCGCTCAGCTCGGCGAGTTCGGCCGAGCCCGGCTTGGCCCTGCGGGCCCGCACGGCACGCGCCGAGGCGAGTGCCTCCGAGTACCGGTCGAACAGCGCCCACAGCAGCGGCAGGCCCTTCCCGGCGACGGCCCAGCGCTCCTGAGTCCGCCCGGACAGCTCGGCGCCGTCCAGCAGCCGCAGGCCCGGGTGGTCCTGCAGGGCCAGCAGCGCCGACTCGACCGCGTCGCGCTCCGCGCCGAGGCGCGCGAGCGCGCGGTCCACCTCCTCCCGGCTCAGTACCGGGCCAGCAGATGCCACCGCCGTCCATCCTTCCTTCACCGACCCGGCCCTGACGGGCTGCGGATCTCCCCGTGCACGACGGGTCTCCCCGTGGTGATCGTCCCGAACCCTAGCCGGTGCTCCTTCGGGCGGAGCGGGCGCGGGGCGTCAAGACGGCGTCAACGGCCCGCGTGCGCGCCGTGGGCGCCCGGCGGCCCTCCGGCGCCCCGTCGGCGGGCCGCCGACGGCCGTTCCTAGTGGGCCGTCGCGCCCGGCCAGTAGTGGTCGGCGTCGTTGAGCATGTACGGCTTGAGCCACCGCTCGTACGAGCTGCGCCAGGCGCCGCTCGCGTAGTAGTCGGCCAGTACCTGGTTGACCCGCGCGGTGAGATCGGGGCTGGTCTTGAGCATCGCGACGCCGATGACCTCGGGCTGCGCCTCGCCGTCCACGATCCGCACCGTCTGGTCCTGGGCGGCCTGGCCGGCCGCGAGGCCGTCGTCGGTCATCGTGGCGTCGACCTTGCCGAGCTGCATGAGGACCAGGCAGTCCAGCTGGTTCTCCACCGGGACGACCTGCTTGGCGACCTTCTTGACGTCCTTCAGCACCGTCGCGGCCGTGGAGCCGTTGGCGGCGCACACGGTCTTGTCGGTGATCGCGTCGTCGAGGTTCTTCGCCGGGGACGACCGGGGCACCAGCACCCGCTGGGTGATGTTGAAGTACGGCTTGGAGAAGGCCACCTGCTCCATCCGCTGGCAGTTGACCGTCATGGTGCGGACGATCAGGTCGACCCGGCCCTTCTGGATGGCGTCGACCCGGTCCGCCGTCGCCACGGGCTTGAGCACGACCTTGTTCGGGTCGCCCATGATCGCCGCGCCGATCGCGCGGGCGAGGTCGATGTCGAAGCCCTCGATCTGGCCGGTGTTCGGGTTGCGGGCGCCCCAGCGGAAGCTGTTCTGGTCCACGCCGATCACCAGGCTGTGCCTGGCCTTGACGGCCTTCACCGCCGGGCCGTCCTCGGTGCTCGGCGGGACGCTGCTGTAGATGTCGCAGGGTCCGGCCTGCGCGGCCCGTGGTGACAGCGGTGCCGCCTCCGCCGCCAGCGGCGCGGCGCCGGACGGGCCGCCCCCGCCGAGCACGGCCGCGCAGGACGCCAGCAGCGCCAGCGCCGTCACCGTGCGGGTCCGTACGGTCCCCTTGCGCATGTGTCCGTCCCCCCTCTACCGGTACTCGGCCAGTCGGCGGCCGAGGCCGCGCAGCGCCGCCACCGCGGCCAGCAGGCCGAGGACGGCGACTGCCGCGGCGGTGGTGCGCAGGTCGCCGTCGGTGCCGTCGGCGGCCTTGTGGAACTCCCGCTGCTCGGTGTCGGCGGCCTTCGCGAGCTGCTGGTCGGTCGCGTTGAACGCGGCGTCGGCGGTCTGCGGCGCCTTGGCCGGGTCGGCGGTCACCGTCAGGTCCAGGGCGCCCTGGTAGTCGGCGTCGCCCGTCTCCAGGTTCTTCGCCGCGTCGTGCCGGGAGGCCCACGTGTCGAACTGCTTCGCCGCCTCGCCGACGGTGTCCCGGGCGGAGGCCGGCGCGAGCCGGAACGCCTCCGGCAGCGAGCCGGGGCGGGACTCCTCCGGGGTGCCCGCGGGCACGGCCTGCGACAGGTGCGTCGTCGTCGCGGACCACAGCTCCGCGTACTTGGTGGTCGAACCGCGGGCGACGTAGTGCAGGTTCTCCGCCAGGCGGGCCGTCAGCACGTCCACCCGCGCGGTGTTGAGGGCGCGCAGCGGGGTGGCGCCGAGGCGGTCGCTGTCGTCCAGCGCGGAGCTCGTGGTGGCGCCGGTGACGGCCAGCCAGAGCGCGCCCGCGAGGACGGCGGCGGTGGCGCCCAGCAGGCCGACGTTGAACACCCGGTTGGTGCGGCGGAACAGCACCACCTGCACCCAGACCAGCGCGCCGAGGGTGACCACCCCGAGCGCGTACCCGGCCCAGGGGGCGGACTTCGCCTCCGCGTAGTCGTCCGAGAGCTCCTTGTTCTCGAACGCCGTCAGCTCGCCGGCGGCCGGCAGCAGCACGTTGCGCATCTGGTCCGAGGCGTAGCGCAGGTAGGCGCCGCCGAGCGGGAAGCCCTGCCGGTTGTCCGCCCGCGCGCTCTCCACCAGGCCGGCGTAGACGGGCAGTTGCTGGTTCAGCCGGGCCAGCGATCCCTGTGCGGGGGAGGAGGACGTCGTCCGGGCGGCGGCCTCGGCGATCAGCCGGGCGGCCGTCGAGAGGTCCTGCTCGTAGCGGTCCCGGACGGCCTTCGGCTCGCTGCCCGCGAGCAGGAAGCCGGTGGCCGCGGTGGTGTCCGCGTCCGCGAGCGAGCGGTGGATGTCCGCCGCCGCCTGGCTCAGCGGCTGGCTGTACGACACCACCCGCTCGGCTGCCTGCGCCCGGCTCTCCAGCTGCCACGCGCTCAGCCCCCCGAACGCCACGGTCAGCACCGCCAGCACCGCCCCGGCCAGCCGCAGCCGGCCCGGCGCGGTCCGCGCGGCGCGCGCCAGCCGGGCCTTCACACCGGACGGCGACAGCGCCGACGGCAGCCGCCCCGCCGGCGCCCCGCCCGGCCGTGGCGCCGGGGCGCCGGTCCGGCCCGGCGCCGCCGGCGGACGGTTCGGCCGTGCCGGAACCACGGCGCCCGCCGCGCCGCTACCTCTTGGTGTCGCCACCCGCCTCATCCTCCCCTGGGGCCCGGCCCGTCCTCCGGTGCCCGGCCGATGCCAGCAGTATGGCCGCGACTCCCCCCGGCCACACCCGAGTTGCGCCGATCTTGAGCTTCGCCGTGCACGCTTGGGGCCCGCTGCCTCCGCGAATTCTTCATACGCATTCCCGTACCGACCCCTCGGGCGGAGGCGGGCGGCGACCGCTGCGACGCGGATCGGGGCCCGCGCGGTTCCCGGGCGTCCGGCCCGGGAGCCGGGCCCCGGCCCGTACGTCGTCCGGCCGTCGCCGCCGGGGCTCCCGTGCCCGTGCTCCGTACGATGGGGCCATGCGCCTGCTTGGATCGATCGCCCCCGACCGCCCGCTGCTCGTCGTCGCCGTCCGCGAGGAGGCCGCCCACCTGGACGACCGGCTGCCCGTGCTGCTCACCGGGATAGGGAAGGTCAACGCCGCCGCCGCGCTCGCCACCGTCCTCGCCCGGGGCGAGAAGCCCTCCGAGGTGATCAACCTCGGCACGGCCGGCGCGCTGCGCCCCGGCTGGGAGGGCACCCACCACGTCACCCAGGTGATCCAGCACGACCTCGACTCGCCCGCCCTGCTGGCCCTCACCGGCCGCACCTACGGCCCCCCGCTCGTGGTCGGCAAGGGCGAGGGCCCGATCCTCGCCACCGGTGACCTCTTCGTCTCCGACCCGGGCGCCCGCGACCGCCTCGCCGAGCACGCCGACCTCGTCGACATGGAGGGTTACGCCGTCGCCACCGTCGCCCACCGGGCCGGCCTGCCGGTGCGCCTGGTCAAGCACGTGAGCGACGAGGCCGGCGAGGGCGCCGCCCGCTCGTGGCGCGAGTCGGTCGACGACTGCGCCCGGCACCTCGCGCAGTGGGTCGCGGCGCAGGGCTGGTGACGGCGTTTCGGGTCCGGTCCCGGTCCGGTCCCGGTCCGGTTCCGCCGTGACCAGTGCAGCGCCGCGTTGATCCTGCGGGGGTTCGTGCGGCTTTGGGTGGGCTGCCGTCGTAGGTCCAGCGGTAGGGCTTGGCGTGGTGTTCGTCGTAGGCCGAGACGAAGGTGGCGCTCGACGATGCCGGCGAAGGGAACCCCGGGCCGCACGACATAGTCCCGGCGTATGACTCCGTACATCGCCGGGGCTACCGACGACACCGGAACGTTTACCCCTGCGGGGTGATTCGATACGGAGCTGCGGAACCTAGCGTCGATCCCATGAAACGCAATCGCCGTATCAGCGCTGTCGCGGCGCTGGCGCTCGCCGCCCTCGTCACCGGAACCGGCGCCGGGTTCGCCGCCACGACCACACCGTCGGCCACGCCGGTGGCCACGCACGCGTTCGACGCCGCGCCGGCCACGGCCACGGCCACCGCGCCCACCCGGTCCTTCCACGGCGCGCTCCCCGCGCCGACCGGCCCCTACGCCGCCGGCGAGGACGTCATCCACCTCACCGACGCGAGCCGTCTTGACCCGTGGGTGCCGTCATCCGGCCCCCGCCAACTGGCCGTCACGATGGTCTACCCGGCCGTCCCCGGGACCGGGACTCCGGCCCCTTACATGACGCTCGCCGAGGCAGCCGGAATCGTCCAGCGGCAGAATCTTCCGGCGAGCTCCGGCGTCACCCCACAGACCCTTTCCGGCGTCACCACTCACGCCTTCGACGGCGCGCGGCCGCAGCGCGGCAAGTATCCGCTGGTGGTCCTCTCACCCGCGTACGAGGACCCGCGCATCACGCTCACCTCGCTCGCGACCGACCTGGCCAGTCACGGCTACGTCGTCGCGCTCGTCGGCGACACCTACGCGGACAGCGGCGAGACGCTGGCGAACGGCCAGACGCCGCCGTGCGCGATCTGCGGTGACCCGGCGCGGATCGACTCCATCCCCGCCAGCCGCGCGCTGGACGTGTCCTTCTTGATCGACCAGTTGACGCACGGCGATACCGCGTGGCGCCTGGCCCACCTCATCGACAAGCACGAGATCGGCATGGCCGGACACTCCCTCGGCGGAGCGGCGGCCGCCGACACGATGATCGCCGACCCGCGAGTACGGGCCGGAGTGAACATGGACGGCAGCTTCCACCCGGTCCCGATGCCCGGCCAGATCGACCGGCCGTTCCTCATGCTGGGTACGGCCGACAACCACCCGTTCGGTGGCGGCGACTGGGGGCAGGCCTGGGCCGCCCTCGGCGGCTACAAGAAGTGGCTGACGGTCGCCGGCGCCGACCACTTCAGCTTCAGCGACCTGGACCTGCTTCACGAGCAGGCCGGGTTCCCGACGCCGCCCCTCTCGCCGGAACGCGGGGTGGAGATCACCCGCGAGTACGTGACAGCGTTCTTCGACCAGACGCTGAAGAGGATCCACCGTCCGCTGCTGGACGGCCCCTCGCCGAACGATCCGGAAGTACTCTTCCAGCCCTAGGCGTACTGCCCGGGGACGTCGGTCAACCTGGTGATGGGCGGTTTGCTGCCGACTGCGGTGTGGGGCCGGTGGTGATTGTCGTGATGGAGCCAGGCCGGCAGGGCTTTGCGGCGGGCTGACTCGCGGGCGTGGAAGCGGCCGAAGGCCCAGCCGTCGGCCTCCACCTCGGCGACCCCGCCAGCCGACCGGCAACCCCCGAGGGAGCAACGCGGCGCTGCACTAGGGTGGCGCGGTGACCGAGAACGCCGCGCCCTCCCCGCGCCCCGACGTCCGCCCGCCCGCTGTCAACGCCGACGAGCCGACCACGCTGCTCACCTTCCTCGACTACCTGCGCGAGGCGGTGATCGCCAAGCTCGCCGGGCTCTCGGACGACGACGCCCGCCGCCCCGGGGTCGCCTCCGGGACGAGCCTGCTCTGGCTGCTCCGGCACCTCGCGGTGGTCGAGCACAACTGGTTCGAGTGGGCGTACCGGGGCGTCGGCGAGCAGCCGCTGGAAACGGACGAAGTCCCGCTCGGCGACGCGACGGTGGCCGACGCGATCGCCGCCTACCGGGCCGCGATCGCCCGGTCGAACGCCGTCGCCGCGCAGGTCGGCGCCGACCTCGACCGGCCGGGCGCGCGCACCCTGCGGCCGGACGGCGAGGCGCCGTCGCTGCGCTGGGTGCTCGTCCACATGATCGAGGAGACCGGTCGGCACGCCGGGCACGCGGACATCATCCGCGAGCAGCTGGACGGCGCGATCGGGCGTTGAGGCCGGGTGGGCTCCCGTGAACCGGAGCCCACCCGCCCGCGCCCGTCTCAGTCGAAGAGCGACAGGTCCAGCGCGGCCAGCCGCTCCGGGTCGTTCAGCACGTCGATCGCGACGATCGCGCCCGCGACCACCGTGAACGCCATGACGGACATCGGCTTGCCGTTGGGGCCGATGACCACCGCGCCCGCCGTGCCGTTGACCAGCGCCGGCCGTGCGAACGGCGCCAGCTTGCCCCACAGCACCGCCTGCCCGGCCACCGTCGACGCCCCCGCGAACACCACCGAGTGCCGGGCCCGCACCGCGCCGCCGTCCGAGCGCAGCACGACGTCCGGGTCGAGCACGGCCACCAGCGCTTCGAGGTCGCCCTCGCGCGCGGCCGCGAAGAACGCGTCCACCGCCGCCCGCTGCCGGCTCATGTCCTTGTCCGGCGCGGGCGCCTGCCCCTGCACCTTCCGGCGCGCCCGGCTGGCCAGCTGGCGGGTCGCGGCGGCGGTCCTCTCGATCAGCGGCGCGATCTCCTCGAACGGCACCGCGAACATGTCGTGCAGCACGAACGCGACCCGCTCGGCGGGTGCCAGCGACTCCATCACCACCATCAGCGCCAGGCCGACGGAGTCCGCGAGCATCACCTCCTGCTCCGGGTCGACCACGCCCGCCCGCCCGAGGATCGGATCCGGGATGCGCGGTGCGCCCGCCGTGCCGTCCTCGCCCGTCTCCAGCGGTTCCTCCCGCCGCTGCGCGCGCGAGCGCAGCATGTTCAGGCACACGCGGGAGATCACCGTGGTCAGCCAGGCGCCGAGGTTCGTGACCTCGGCGGTCTCGGTGCGGTCGTAGCGCAGCCACGTCTCCTGGACGGCGTCGTCGGCCTCCGCGATCGAGCCGAGCATCCGGTACGCGACGGCGCGCAGGTGGGGCCGGTGCTCCTCGAACTGGTCGGCTGGTGCGGTCTTCTGATTCACCGTGATTTCCCTCGTCCCCGTTGGCCCGCTGGTTGAAGCTGCAGCACTGGCAACCTAGCCGCTCCCACGGGAACGTCGGCCCCCGGGTCTAGGGTGACCGCCATGACCGCCGTGACCGCCGTGACCGCAGGGACCTCCCTGATCGCCGCCATCCGCGCCAACCCCGCCGCCGAGGACTTCCTCGCGTGGCCGGGCGACTTCAGCCTCGACGCCTACCCGCACGTCGAGGACGTCGTGCTGGCCTCCGGCGAACCGCTCGAACTCCTCGCCAAGGAGGGCGGCGGCGGCACGTACTTCTTCTGCGGGCCGAGCGAGCTGGGCGAGGACCGCCCGGTCCTGTTCGCCGACTCCGAGGGCGGCGCGGCCCTCATGGCGCTGAACCTCCGCGAACTGGTCGAGCTGCTGATCACCGTCCCCTGGTGGCAGGACTGCCGCGCGTTCACGGCGGAGGAGAGCGCGGAGGCCGCCGAGGACTACCTGGAGGACGACCCCGACCTCCCCGCCGACCGCGCCGCCGCCGCCCGAGCCCTCGGCCTCACCCTCCCCACCGAACTCGAAGCCCTCACCCGCCTCCGCGAGACGGCCACCGGCCCCGGCCGCGCCTACGTCCTCCTCAACGCCGTGGAGGGCTGCGCCTACGAGCCGCTGCTCTGAGCCACCGTCTGGCGCGGTCGGCCGGCTCGGTGGCGAACTCCCCCACCGGGGCGGGGAGGGCGGAGCGGGAAGTCGAGCCCGCCGACTTCCCGCTCGGCGCCGATCCGAGTACCCGTGCTCATGCGTCGAGCCCTTCATGTCGCGAGAGTCGGGGCGGACGGGACCGATGGGGGAGGCGGCGTGTTCGGGTGGCGTCGGGTGGGCGGGCTGGTGCTCGTGGCGGAGGCGCGGGCTCGGTTCGGCACCGTGCTCGCGCTCTCGGTGAACGCGACGGGCTACTTCACCGTGGCCAGGAAGGGCTGAGCGGTGATCCCCCGTCTCAGCTGCCGCGGTTCAGCGCGCGGGCCGCGCCGCCCGCGACGGTGGTGGCGAGGGTCCAGCCCGCTACCGTCAGGGCGAGCGCGAGGGCCTTCGTGGTGTGGGCCGGGTCCCAGGCGCCGCGTTGGCCCAGGTTGAGGAAGGGGACGACGAGGTCGGTGGTGTAGAGGAGCGGGTCCCACGAGCGGGTCCCACGCCGGACCGCCGCCGGGGCTGACGGGGCGGGGCGGGCCGGTGAGGGTGAAGTAGGTGGTGCCGGCGGCGATGAGGCCGAGGAGCCAGGCGAGGGCGCGGGCGGGCCGGTAGCCGTAGCCGACGGCGGCGTCGAGGAGGCGGCCCCAGATCCGGCCGGGCCGTCCGAGGGACTGGTAGCGGGCGCGTTCCTTGCGGATGAGGACGTCCCGGGCGGCCTGTTCCTGTCCGGCTGCCCGGTAGGCGGCGGCGACCTGGGCGTGGACGGCCGGGGAGACGGCGGTGACGTGCCCGGCGAGCCAGCCGAGGCGGACCGGGGCGGGGCAGTCGGCGGTGGGTTCGAGGCCGGTGAAGGTGGTGGCCGCGAGGTCGAGGCCACCGTCGAAGCGGGCGTCGAGGAGCCAGAGTTCGTCGTCGACGGTGGCGTCGCGCAGTCCGAACCAGAGGCCGACGCGCAGCCCTTCGCCGTCGATGCCGGGGACGTGGGAGCCGTTGAGGTTCCACCAGGTGATCTGCGCGTAGTCGAGCAGGACGCGTTCGGCGAAGCCGCAGGAGTGGAACTTGGCCGGCACGCCGATCTGCGCGCCGGTGAGGTCGAGCCGGCCGCTGATGCGGGCGCCCATCAGGTCGAGCCGGGGGAGGCGGCCGGGTTCGGGGGCGGGGCCCTGGAGGAGTAATCGGGTCAGCACCTCGGCGCGGACGGTGCGTCGGCGCGGCCAGGCGGCGGAGCGGGCCGGGTCGTCGGCCCGGGTGTCGCCGGTGCGCAGGTCGAGGCGTTCGCCCCGGCGGTAGGCGTGTCGGAGGAGTTGTTCGGTGTCCGTCCAGTTGCGCGGCGGTCGTTCCGCCATGGCCACTCCCCGGATGGTGCGGTGGTCCGATCTTCGGGGAGGGGGCGGAATCGTTCAAGATCCTGTACGAGCGTGTCAGACAAATGTGTTGCACAAGTGTCTGACTCCTGGGTATGGTCATCCCATCAACCGCTCCACAGGGGGAACGAACCACCATGAACGACGCGATCCGCTCCGAGCTCCTCATCGACGGCCGCCGGCTCTCCTACCTCGACTTCGGCGGCGCCGGGCGCCCGCTGCTCGCCCTGCACGGCCACCTCGCGGAGGGCGCCGTCTTCGGGCCGCTCGCCGCCGCACTGGGCCCGGAGTGGCGGGTCATCGCGCCCGACCAGCGCGGGCAGGGCGAGTCGGACCGCGCCGCCGACTACTCGCGGGAGGGCTACCTCGCCGACGTCGAGGCCCTGCTCGACCACCTCGGACTGGAGAGCGTCGTGCTGCTCGGCCACTCGCTCGGCGCCGTCAACGCCTACCAGTTCGCGGCCCGGCACCCCGGGCGCGTGACGGCGATCGTCAACGCCGAGGGCCCGGCCGCGCTCGGGCTGGACGGGAGCCACCCGATGGCCTTCCTGCTCCACCTGCCCTACGACGCCTCCAGTCGGGACGCCCTCGTCACCGCCCTCGGCCCCGCCGCGCCGTACTTCGAGGACCGGCTGCGCGAGAACGCCGACGGCAGCTGGCGCCTGCCCTTCCACCCGCAGGACATGTACGCCTCCGAGGCGGACGTCCACGGAGACCACTGGGCGGACTGGACGGCCACCACCTGCCCGGCCCTGGTGGTGAGCGGTACGCGGGGCGTCATCCCGGCCGAGCAGGTCGCGCGGATGATCGCCCGCCGTCCGGGGACGGTTTTGGCGGAGCTGGACGCGGACCACATGGTGGTCACCGGCGCCGCCGCCGAATTCCAGCGTGTGGTCCGGGAGTTCCTCGACACGGTGTGGCGGGTGGAGGGCGGGGCGGCGGCCTTCAGCTCCGCCGCCCCCGTTGGCCTTTCGGCACCCGGCTCGGGGTTCGTTGAGCCAAACCCCACCTTGGGGTGGACTCAGCGGGCCGCCGGGTGACGGAGGACGAGGTCGGTGGCGGTGGCCCCGTGCTCGTCGACGGCGGCGACGATCACGTGGCCGCCGTCGAGGAGGGCGAGGGGGAGCGGGCGCTGCTGCGCCGGGCGGCCGATCTCGGCGGTCGGCGATCGGGGCTCCCGTTCGGCGACGACATTGCGGAACGCTCTTCCTCCAACGGGCCCTTGGTGACCGGTCGTCGGGGTTCAGTGCATCACCGGGCGACGGCCTCCGCGTGGGCGCGGCAGCGGGCGAGGGCGGGTTTGATGCGGGGGTCGGGTGGGGTCTGGGAGGCGAGGAGTTCACCGGCGGTGACGAGGGCGGACCAGTAGTGGGCCGCGTCGCCGATGCCCGGACGGGGCTGGGTGGCCGCGAGCGAGAGGTAGGCGGCGGTGAGGTTGCCGGTGACGAACCAGCGGGTGAGGCCGTGCTGGTGGCCGGCGCGGAGGGTGCCGAGGGCGTTGACGGCGAGGAGGAACTGGTCGACGACGGCGAGGTCGCGGGCGTCGAGCGGCTTGGGGACGTCGAACACGCCGAGTGCTTCGAGGAGTTCACCGGTGTCGGCCTCGGACCTGGGGTGGGGGTCGGCGAGGAGGGCGTCGTAGCACTCACCGATGCGGCGGGTGGTCTCGTCGGCGGCGATGCCGAGGGCGTGGCAGACGGCGCGGGCCGCGGTGGCGGGCTCACGGGTGCGGCGGGCGAGGGCGGCGTAGGCGTCGGCGGGGGTGGCGCCGGTGTCGAGCAGATGCCGGGCGAGGGTGGAGAGCTGCATCGGGCGGCCTTCAGGCGGTGAGGAGGACGGGAGAGGGGGCGGGCGCGACGAGGACCCAGACGAACTTGCCGATCCCGCCCGCCCGGGGGCAGCAACCCCACTTCTCGGCCAACTCGTTGACGAGGTGCAGGCCACGGCCGTGCTCGTCGGCGGCGGTGGTGGCGAGGAGGGAAGGGCGGCCGGTGCCGGCGTCGTGGACTTCGAGGCGGAGACGGTTGCCGATGAGGGCGAAGCGGACCTCGATCAGGCGGTCGGCGGGCGCGTCGGAGTGCTGGACGGCGTTGCAGAACAGCTCGGAGAGGAGCAGTTCGGCGATGTCGGAGTACCGGTCGCCGAAGGGGAGGGCGGAGAGGTATGCGCGGAGCAGGTGGCGTGCGATGGGGGTGGAGGAGGGGCGGGAGTCGAGGCGCGCGGCGAAGGTGCGGGGGCGGCGGGCGGTTCTGAGCATGGCGAGGCACCTCGGGGGCGGATGGGAGTGAGGGAGGAGCGTGCAATCACGCTGTGCATGCAGATGATTGCGTTCCGGTCTCAATGATCCGGGGTGCGGAGGTACCGTGATGGCCGAAATCTGGTACCGGGCACACGTGTTACATGAGGGGGCCGGCGTGGCACATCGGAGACTCAAGCAGGAGCCGACGGCCAGTTCGGCCGTGATGTTCGGCGAAGAGCTGCGGTTCTATCGAGAGATGGCCGGCTTCACGCAGGAAAAGTTGGGGAAGCTCCTGCACTGCACCCGGACGAATATCACGCGGTTCGAGTCCGGCCAGCGCCGCATGCAGCCTGAAATGGTCGAGCAGGCCGATGTGCTGCTCAACACTGGCGGCGCGCTGATGCGGCTCTGGGCCCGGGTGGACTGGAGCGTGGGGGTCGAGCATCCGGACTGGTTCCAGAGCCATGTCGACATGGAGTCCGAGGCTGTGGCTGCCAGGGCCTTCGAGCTGGGGGTGATGAATGGCCTACTTCAGTGCCGTGAATACGCGGAGGCGGTGTTCGCGGCCAGTGATGCTGAGGGCCAGCCCGATGTCATCGAGGAACGAACTGCGGCTCGACTGGCCAGGCAGAAGCGGTTCCTCGAACCGGGTGGGCCGTTGCTGGTGGCACTCCTGGACGAGAGTGCCATCCGAACCGTCTTCGGCGGACCTGGAGTAATGAGGCGCCAGATGGAGCACCTGCTGACTGTTGCGAAGCTCCCGAACGTGACCATCTATGTGGTGCCGTTCGCACGTCGGCAGACCATCATCGACACGTCAATGGTGTTGCTGGACATGCCGGATGGCCAGACCTGGGTGTACTCGGAGGCTCTTGATCGCGGGCATTCCAGCGATGCGCCGGAGTTCGTGGCGAGGCATCGCCGAAGCTATGATCGGCTGCGCGGAGACTCTCTGTCAGAGGCCGATTCGCTCGCGCTGATCGCCGACGCGCTGGAAGGGTTCAGAGATGACGAAGAACGAGCTCGACGTGATCGTCTGGCGCAAGAGCAGCTACAGCGGCGGTGCCGGCGGCAACTGCATCGAGGTGGCCCTCGAATCCCTTCCCGGCGCCGTCCCGGTGCGTGACTCCAAGGACCCGCAGGGCCCGGCCCTCGTCTTCCCCGTCCCCGCCTGGGAGTCCTTCCTCGCCGCCGTTCGCGCCGGCGACTTCCCGCTCTAAACGGCCAGCCTCGGTCGCACCCGAACGATTTCGATCGGTTCCGGCGTGGTCCTGGTGCGGTGAGTAGTCGAACCGTTACGGTCGATCACTGTGCGCACATGACCTGCTCGCATCGACCGAGGCGGTACCCATGGCACAAGACCCCCGTATCGACGTAGCGCTGACGGCCCTCAAAGAGGGCCAGGCGGAGCCCACCAAGGCCGAGTTGGCGGAGATCGCCGACTCGCTCAAGCCCGGCGTCTGGTTTGCCGGCGAGCTGTCGGGCGAGCGCGGCCGCGACGCCGACGTGGTGTGGGAGCTGACCGGCGCGCCGTACAAGGGGCAGACGGCTACCGGGCAGGCGGCCGTCTACTACGCCAACCCGAAGATCGGCCTGCGGAAGCCCTTCCTCTTCGCGGACGGCTTCAACTACGGCCCGAGCGACCTGCCCGGCCTGTTCGCGTACTTCAACACCGTCGCCGACGGCCGGCCGGGCCTCTTCGACGAGCTGCTGAGCAAGGGCTACGACATCGTCCTGATCGGCTTCACCGAGCGGCACACCCACATCCAGGCCAACGCCGAGGTCGTGATCAACGCCGTCCTCCGCGCCATCGCGGAGCGCGTGGGCGACGAGCGGCTGACCGTCGGTGGGGTGAGCATGGGCGGCATCATCACCCGCTACGCGCTCGCCAAGCTGGAGACCCAGCGGATGGACCACCAGACGGCGACGTACCTCTCCTTCGACTCGCCGCACAACGGCGCCTGGATCCCGCTGGTCCTCCAGCAGATGGCGTACTTCTTCGAGGACTACACCCCGGCCGGTCCGGACGGCGCCAAGCAGGCCGATCTGGTCCGCAGCCCCGCCGCCCAGCAGCTGCTGTGGGCGTGGGTCGAGAACGCCAAGTACTCCGGCCCGGTGGCCACCGCCAGCCCGCTGCGCAAGGAGTTCCTCGACGACCTCGCGCGGGTCGGCAACTTCCCGGTGATCCCGCGCAAGCTCGGCGTCTCCAACGGCCGGCGTGACGGGGTCGGCCTCCCGCTGCCGGTGGGCGAGGTGGCGTTCGACTGGCAGGCGCTGATCGCCAGTGCCACGGCCCGGTTCCAGCCGGACAAGGGCGAGAAGCAGCGGATCGGCGGCATGCACCTCGGCCTCGCCGTGCGCCGCAGCACCGCCACCGAGGTCCCGGCGCTGGACGCCGTGCCCGGCGGCACCCTGGACTCCTTCGGCAAGGTCGCGGACGCGCTCAAGGCGAAGATCACCGAGGACTACCGCAGCGGCACCTTCGTGCCGGCCGTCAGCGCGGCGGCGCTGGACTTCGACCCGGTGCAGTGGGACGTCGACCCGGCCGCCGCGATCACCGACGACGACCTGGACCGCGGCCACCTGGACGCCGTCGAGTTCGACGACGCCAACACCGAGCACAGCCATGTCTCCCGCGTACTGGTCGACTGGATCGTCGCGCAGCTCGCCGACTGACCCTCCGCCCCGTCCGGCCTGGTCCGGAGCACCCGCGCGGATGGGCTACGATATTCCTCATCACCCAGATGCGCGGGTGGCGGAATAGGCAGACGCGCTGGATTCAGGTTCCAGTGCCCGAAAGGGCGTGGGGGTTCAACTCCCCCCTCGCGCACAGCGAACGGCCGGTCGATCTTCGGATCCACCGGCCGTTTTGTCGTTCCCGGGTCTGCGCCTGTACCCGCATGGTCAAGGGCTCCCCAAAAAACTCATCGCGCTCGAAGGCCCCGCCGTGGGAACCTCTCGCGGGGTCGAGGGTGCTTCTCAACTTGTCCTTTGCGCTCGCTAGACTCCGCCCGCCTGCGAACTTCCGTGAAAGTCACGGGAATCAGGCGTTTCCGACATGGGGGGAAAGTGTGACGTTCCTGTCCACCGACAGACGAACGCGACACAGGGGGAGGAGAGCCTCACTCGCGGCTCCCGGCGCCCTGTTGCTCGCCGTCCTGGCCACGTTCGTGGGCCAGGCCAACCCGGCTGCCGCCGCCGCGCCGCCCGCAGCCACGTCGTCCGCGAGCCCGACCGCCGCGCCGACCACCACCCCGGCCCCGGCCGCCGCGCCCACCGCCGGGCCGACGACCGCGCCGACCCCGGACCCGAAGGCCGAGCAGGAGAAGGCGGCCCGCGAAGTCCAGCAGGCCGATCCGACCGGCCCCTGTCCGGCCACCCTGGACCCGGGCGTGGTGACCACCTGCACGGTCGACTCGAACAAGTCGGCCACCTTCTCGCTCACCCTGCCGCAACAGAACGACCTGGCCTTCGTCCGGGTGGTCGGGGCAAACTCCTGGGTCTATCCGAAGCTGACCGCGCCGGACGGCTCTGCGGTGGCCTGCGATACTTCCCTCCCGACGCTCCGATGCGTCACCAGCCAGGCGGGGACGTACAAGCTGGAGGTCCGCAACAACTCCTCCTCGACCGGCATCGCGGTGTCGTACCTGCCGGTGCTCTCCGGCGCCGCCTGCAAGACGGTGGACCCGGGTGACCGCACCCTCGCTGCTCCGAAGCCGATCCGCGTCTCTTCGTCTGCGGGCTGGGCGGGCGACTGCTACACGCTTGACCTGGCCGCCGGGGAGATGCTGCGCGGCTATTCCACCTACTTCACCCAGTACGTCTTCGATGCCACCGGCAAGGAGCTGTGCAGCTCGAAGGACCGCGAGTGGATCCCGCTGCTCTGCCGCCTCACCGGGACGGCGCCGTTCCGTGTCGTGGCGCAGTACAACGGCGGAACTCAGACCGCCGACCTCACACTGGAACGGCTCTCCTCGCCGGAGGGTTGTCCGACCGTCGAGCCGCAGGCCTTCGGCACCGCCCCGGACCTGACCGTGACGGCACGTTGTCGCGTCCTCCGGGTGACCGATGCCGGCCCGTACACGATGGCCGCGGTCAGGGCCGACTACACCCGGGTCAGTGGTCAGCTGTTCAACGCAGACGGCAGCGACGTGGCCAACTGTCCTCCGGCCAACCAGAGCTGTGATCTGGCGCCCGGCAACTACACCTGGGCGGTCGGAGCCGAGACCACGTCGGCCGGTGCCTTCGGCATGGCCTTCCGGTCGACCAAGGAGACCCGGGGCTGCTCCGCGACCGTTGACAACGGCCTGGTGTCGGGCCCGGTCACCGGAACGTTCGGCCCGTCGGGGCAGGTGCTCTGCCTGACCCTGCCCACTGCCCCGGGCAACGGTGTCTACCTGCTCAACCGGGCGCCCAAGGACGGCGCCGACGTCGGCGTCACCGTCTACGATGCGGCCGGTGCGAAGCAGTGCGACAACGGCGGCTCCCCGTCCGCCGTCTGCAAGCTGACCGGGACGGCTCCGTTCCGCGCCACCATGGGCGGCGCACCGAACAAGCCGTACGGGCTGGTGATCCACCGGACCGGTGAGACGGCTGGCTGTGCCGCCTGGCCGCGGAGCGGGTTCGACGGCACGTGGGGTGCGGAGGTCGCCCTGTCCGCCGACGTGAAGCAGGCCTGTCTCGGCCTGCCCGCCGATCAGCACTCGACCGCCGAGATGGCCGATTACACCAACACGGCGAACCAGGTCAACGCCTCGCTTCAGATCGTCGACCCGCAGGGCAACGTGGCGTGCTCGACCGCCCTCAGCTCGGTCATCACCTGCGCCCTGACGGCCGGTGTCCCGTACACCGCCCTGCTGACCAGCTCGACCTGGGGCGACAACTACAAGCTGGTCCGGCGGGACATCTCGCCCACCGCGACCTGCCTCGCCCCCAACTCGACTGCGGTCGGCGGCCGGGCCGTGTCCATGGACCTGACCTCGGCCCTGGACGCCCGCTGCGTCCGCGTCGATGCCGCAGCCACGGACAAGTTCTGGCTGAGTGCACGGACGACCGGCAACCGGTACGAGCCCGGCGTGCTGGCACAGGTCGTCGACGCGACCGGTAAGACCGTCTGCGTGCAGTGGGGCAACTCCTGCAAGGTCACCGGTTCGACCTCGTACACCATGCTGGTGCTCGCCTCCGGGTACCAGGGCAAGAACATCCACGCCAACGTGGACACCTGGAAGGTCGGTACGGCAGGCGGCTGGGTGCCGGAGTGCACCCAGCACCAGCTCTCGTCCGAGAGCATCCCGTTGCAGAGCGGTGTGCTCACCGACGACTCGGCGGCCTACTGCGCGGTGATCGACCTGCGGTCGGCACAGTACTTCGAGGTCTTCGGGGTCACCAGCGTCACCGGGAGCGAGCAGCCACGCGTCGACCTGGCGGGGCCGACCCGGTGGGACGTCAACGACTCGGACTACCTGTGCGCCGGCATCATGGGCGAGTTCGGAGGGCTCGACGCCCAGTGCCAGAGCCCCAACAGCGCCGCACCCGGCCAGGGCCTGCTGATGCTCAGCCCGGGGAAGACGACGACCCCGGTCGAGTACAGCTTCCAGGGCTCCTGCAACCGGCCGGGCTGCAACACTCACCCGGGACCGGGCCTGGTCATCGGCTCGATCAACTCCGCGACCGGCGCGGCCGGGACGCTGACCCAGGCCGAGATCCGGGGCACCGGTCTCTCTCTGGGCACCAAGCTGAGGCTGATCCGCAGCGACTCGACCGGCACCGCGCGCCCGTACCTGCGGCCGCTGTCGGTCAGCCCCGACGGCACCTCGCTCCATGTCCTGGTCGACACGACGGCCCTGACGCCGGGCAGCTACGACCTGGTGCTCGACGGGATCGGCTACACCTCCGGCACGCCCTCCTACGGCTACTTCCCCAAGGCCTACACGGTGACCCCGGCCGCGCCGGCCACCAAGGGCAAGCTCGTCCCGCTCACCCCCAACCGCATCCTCAACACCGTCTCCGGTGTCGGCGCGCCCGCCGGGCGCCTCGGCCAGGGCGGCGTGCTCTCGCTCCAGGTGGCGGGGGTCGGCGGCGTCCCGACGACCGGCGTCACGTCCGTCGTCATGAACGTGACGGCCGTCAACCCCTCCAGCACCAGCGCCGTCTCGGTGTACCCGAGCGGACAGAAGGTGCCCGACCTGCCGACCGTCAGCTTCGCCGCCGGGCAGATCGTCACCAACCTGGTGACGGTGCCGCTCTCCAACGGCAAGGTGGACATCCGCAACGCCTGGGGCGACGTCGACCTCGGGGTCGACATCCTCGGCTACTACACCGACGGCGGCGCCGGCTCCCTGCTGCGCCCGGTCGCCCCGTCGCGCATCCTGAACACCGTGTGGGGCGTCGGTGCCCCGGCCGGGCGGGTCGGTGCCGGTGGCGTCGTCCCGCTCAAGGTCACGGGAGTGGGCGGCGTCCCGGAGACCGGCGTCACCGCGGTCGTGATGAGCGTGACGGCCGTCAACCCGTCGCGGACCAGCTACCTCACGGTCTACCCGGACGGCCAGCCGGTGCCCGACGCCTCGGCGGTCAACTTCGCCGCCGGGCAGAACGTGACCAACCTGGTGACCGTCCCGGTCGTCAACGGCGTGGTGGACATCCGCAACGCCTGGGGCGACGTCGACCTCGGCGTCGACATCACCGGCTACTACACCGACTCGGGCTCCACCTACACGCCGTCCTCGCTGGTGCGGCTGATGGACACCCGTGACGGCGAGGGCGTCCGCGTGGGCTCCCTGGGCGGCTCTGGCGACATGGTGAGCCTTCGGGTGGCCGGCGTCGAGGGCATGCCCGCGACCGGGGTCACCGCCGTCGTCATGAACGTGACGGCGGTCTGGCCGACGAACACCAGCTTCCTGACGGTCTTCCCGCACGGGACGGCCCGTCCGGACGCGTCGAGCATCAACTACCGGCCGGGGCAGGTCGTCTCCACGCTGGTGGTGGCCCCCGTGGTGGACGGCCGGGTGTCGTTCGTCAACCAGTGGGGGAGCACCGACGTGGTCGCCGACCTGGTCGGGTACTTCTCGTCCTGAACCGCTCGGCAGGAAGGCCGGTGGGCCCGACGTCCCGGACGTCGGGCCCACCGGCCTTCTCTCATCGGACGTTCTCGGCTGCCTCGCCGAACTCCCGGTGGGCCGAGTCCGACGCGGGCAGCAGGCCGGCCCGGACCATCGCCGTGCCGAGCTCCAGCCGCCGCTCGGGGTCGGGGCACTCCAGCCCGCACTGGACGACCTCCGCGACCACCTCCGTCGTCCCGGCCAGGAAGATCGAACCGCTGTCCACCTGGTAGAACCAGGCCTCGTAGCGCGGCGCGCCGTCGGCCACCACGTCCCAGAGCTCGCAGAAGTCCAGCACCGCCTCGTCGTCGCCGTCGGCCGACAGCCGCCGGTCGGCCGGCAGGTCCTCGCCGTCGTAGAGCCTGCCGCTCAGTGCGACCTGCTCCGCCTGGACCGGGGTGAGGGAATCCGCCGACGTGATCGGGCGGCGATTGGTGAAGACAGCCATGCGCGGAACCTACCAACCCCCACTGACGGTCGACGGGGCGTGTGGAAGCCTGGCCCGAGATTCTCGCCGACCGATGTAGAGGACCCGGGCGCCGCTCCGACTGACAGGTGACAGGGCGCCGACGGACGGCGCACGAGGCACCGAGAGGACACCCGGCACCATGAAGTACATCGCGATGATCTACGGCAACCAGGAGAAGTGGAACGCCTTCCCCGCCGAGGAGTGGCCGGCCGCCATCGCCAAGGTCGAGGCCTTCAACGCCAAGTACCGTGCCACCGGCGAACTCCTCGGCGCCTACGGCCTCGCCGACGCTGCCGCCGCCCGACTGGTCCGGCGGACCGACGGCGCGGCGGTCGTCACCGACGGGCCGTACCTGGAGACCAAGGAGTACCTGGCCAGCTTCTACCTCCTCGACTGCGAGGACCAGGAGCGCGCCCAGCAGATCGCCGCCGACTTCCCGTTCGCGGACGTCGACCCCCTCGAGCTGTGGCCGATCCTGCACGAGTCGCCGTCGAACGCGCCGGACGCGTGAGCCCGCTGAGCCGGGACACCGAGGACCTGCTGCGCGAGCTGGCGCCGCAGGTCCTCGGCGTGCTCGTACGGCGGCACGGCGGGGCGGCGTTCGACGCGTGCGAGGACGCCGTGCAGGAGGCGCTGCTCGCCGCGGCGGTGCAGTGGGCGGACGGCGGCCTGCCGGCGAACCCGGGCGGCTGGCTGATGACCGTCGCGTCCCGGCGGCTCGTCGACCAGGTGCGCAGCGACTCGGCGCGGCGGCGCAGGGAGGAGGCGCTGGCGCTCGCCACCCCGCAGTCCGCGCTGCTCGTGCACGCCGCCGACGCGTCCGCGCCCGTACCCGACCGGGACGACTCGCTCGCGCTCCTCTTCCTCTGCTGCCACCCGGCGCTCTCCGCGCAGAGCCGCACCGCGCTCACCCTGCGGGCCGTCGGCGGCCTGAGCACCGCGCAGATCGCCGCCGCGTTCCTCGCGCCGGAGGCCACGATGGCGCAGCGGATCAGCCGGGCGAAGCAGACGCTCAAGGGCGTGTCACTGAAGGGAAGTCCGGGACGTCTCGCCGATGTCCGGCACGTGCTGTACCTGATCTTCAACGAGGGCTACAGCGCGAGCGCCGGTGAGGACCTGACCGCGCCGCAGCTGTCCGGCGAGGCGATCCGCCTCACCCGGCTGCTCCTGCGGCTCGCCCCCGACGAGGCCGAGACGGCCGGACTGCTCGCCCTCATGCTCCTCACCGACGCGCGTCGCCCGGCCCGCACGGGCCCGGCGGGGGAGCTCGTGCCGCTCGGGGAGCAGGACCGGAGGACGTGGGACCGTTCGTCGGTGGCCGAGGGCGTCGCGTTGCTGGAGGGGGCGCTGCCGGGAGGGCAGCCGGGGCCGTACCAGGTGCAGGCGGCGATCGCGGCCGTGCACAGCGAGGCGGAACGGGTGGAGGAGACCGACTGGGCGCAGGTCCTCGCGCTGTACGACGTGTTGCTGAGCTACGACGCGAACCCGGTGGCCGCCCTCAACCGGGCGGTGGCGGTGGCCATGGTGCACGGGCCGGCGGCCGGACTCGCGCTGCTCACGGAGCTGGAGGCCGACCGGCGGCTGGCGCGCCACCACCGGCTCTTCGCGGTGCGCGGGCACCTGCTGGAGCTGCAAGGGGAGTCGGCGGAGGCTGCCATCGCCTACCGCGAGGCTGCGGCCCGTACGATCAGCGCGCCTGAGCGGCGGTACCTCGCGGAGAGGGCCCGCCGGGTGGCGTCATGACGTCGCCCGGCGGGCCCGGAACTCGTCGAGCCAGCCGCTGACCTGCTCGTCGTCGTGGAGGTAGGGGGCTCCGGGGCCGTGGCGGAGGTCGATCCCGGCGAGTAGATCGAGGGCCCAGGCGGCCAACTCGTCGGTGTCGTCCTCGGTCAGGTGCATCTGCTGCACGGCCCACTCGTCCGCCGCCTCCCGGGTGAGACGGCCGTCGAGGAGGGCGACGAAGCGGGCCTCGATCTCGTCGAGGGTGGGCTCGGGGCTCACGCGGCGTCCTCGCTCCCGCCCACGGGCTCGCGGGTGAGGGTGGCGTGCGGTGCGGGGTCGGCGTGGACCTCCGCGAGGTGCCGCCACCGGGCCAGCAACAAGGCCACCGGGGCGTCGGTTTCACGTGCCGCATCGCCGATCTCGGCGAGCATCGTCCGGACATCGCCCTCCGACAGGAACACCGACCACGGCAGCGCGTCGGGCAGCACCCGGCGCAGCGCGGCGGCGTCCTCGGCGCGGGCGAGCTCGGCGAGCAGGCGTGCGGTGGGGTCGACCACGGTGGAGAACCGCTCCACCCGGTCGGCGCGCGCCTGCTCGGGGTCTTCGGCGTACGCGGGGAACGGCTCCGCCTCCGGGCAGCAGATGGTGTCCTCGTCGGCGATCACCGTGATGCAGCCCCCGCAGAGCCACACCGTCTCGGGCTCCACGGGCCCCGATGCGGACACCTCGTTGTCCCGGACCGTCAGCTGCCAGGTGTCCCACGCCTCCTCGCCCTGCGCGTCCATCACGCCGTTGAGCACGTGGTCGAAGGTGAAGGCCTCGAAGCCGGGCAGGCCCTGGGCGTGGGCGCCGGGCTTCAGGAAGTGGGCGACCAGGTAGGCCATCCACTCGGACGAGTCGTAGAACTTCTCGTGCTGGTTCCACTGGATCGCGGCGCCGTCGTCCGTGGGCTCCCACTTGCACCACAGGCCGGGCTGGCCCGCGGGGGGCCTGCCGCCGTCGCGGATGTCCGGGTCGGGGCCCTGTCCCGCGAAGCCGGTGCCGTCGACGAAGTAGGGGCCGTTGTCGCGGTCCATGCGCCGGGTGTCGGCGAACTTC
Organism: Kitasatospora sp. NPDC048722; assembly: GCF_040650235.1. Classification (NCBI taxonomy): domain Bacteria; kingdom Bacillati; phylum Actinomycetota; class Actinomycetes; order Kitasatosporales; family Streptomycetaceae; genus Kitasatospora; species Kitasatospora sp. NPDC048722. Next base: position 57,265 of record NZ_JBEZGX010000024.1, on the reverse strand, counting down.
CGCAGGTAGGCGATCTCGTGCGCGTTGAGCGGCGGCTCGACGGCGATCCGGCCGGTGAATTCCGTGGTGTAGCCCATGGCCGGGATCGTAGCCACGCCGTCCGACACCTCGGGCCGCTCGGCCGGGCGTCGGCGCAGGGCCGGTCGGTCCGTCGCCCTGGGTGCCCGGTGCCGGCGTAGGTGATCCACGCCGTGCGGTTGGCGTCGTCGACCAGGTACCGGGTGCGGCCGACGCCGGTCACCTAGCTGCGCGCGAACCGGAGGTCGTACTCGTCGCCGACTGGTGGCGGGGCCGCGCGCTCCCCGCGCTCGGGGCTCACTCGTCGGCCTCGCCTCGGGCTCCGGGACGGCGCCGAGATCGCCCTCGGGCTCGCGGGTGAGGGCGGCGTGCAGGGCGGGGTCGGCGTGCAGCGCGGGGTCGGCGTGGATTTCGGCGCTGTGCCGCCACGGGGTCAGGAGCAGGGCCACCGGACCCGGGTTCTCCAGGGCGGCGGCACCGCGCGCCGAGTCGGCGCCGCCGGGGGCGTACGCCAGTACGGCCCCGATCTCGGCGAGCATCGTCTCGACGTGGTCCTCCGGCAGGAACACCGACCACGGCAGGGCGTCGGGCAGCACCTCGCGCAGCGCGGCGGTGTTCTCGGTGCGGATGAGCCCGGCGAGCGGGTGTGCGGTGACGTCGACCACGGCGGAGTCCTGCTCCGGGTGGTCGGCGCGGGTCAGCGCGAGGTCTCCGGCGTCGCGTCTGCGCGGTCTCCGACGGTGGCCGTCGGGTGGTCTCCGGCGGTCGCCGTCGGGTGGTGGAGCAGTCGCTGAAGCACGTCCTCATGGGCTGCCGGCATGGCATCCACACCAGCTCGGATGTCTCGCCGCAGTCGTCCCCGCCGCGGACCGCGTCGGCGTGCCCGGGCGCCCGGAGGCTCGTGACCGCCTTGAGCGGGCGTCGAGGCGGGGTTCCCCCGACCGGCGGGCGGCCCCATCATGGGCTCCCCGGGAGAGCCCCAGGAGAGCCGCCAGGAGGCAGCGATGTCGATTCCACTCCCCGTCCGGATCCAGGCCGCCGTCGTCCGGGGCGCGTACGCGCTGCCGGAGGGGGTGCGGCGGGCGATCGCGGGGGCGCCGGTCGTGCGGGACGGGCAGACGCTCGCCCTGGACGCGCAGCTGATCCTCAAGCTGCAGCGGCTGTCGAAGGCGGCCCTCGTCCTCCCGGGCGGGGTCGGGCCCTCGCGGACGGCGATGGAGTACGCGCGCTACCTGGTGGGCGGCCCGACGATCGGTCCCGTGGCCGTCCGGGAGGTCGGAATCCCCTCGGACGGGGGCGAGTTGGCGGCGACGCTGTACAGCCCGGCCGGGCTGGGGGAGCGGTCCGGGCTGCTCGTGTACTTCCACGGCGGCGGGTGGGTGGTGGGCTCCCGGGCGAGCCACGACCACGTCTCGCGGTTCCTGGCGCAGCGGGCCGGGGTGCGGGTGCTGTCGGTGGAGTACCGCCTGGCGCCCGAGCACGCGTACCCGGCGGCGGCCGACGACGCCCTCGCCGCCGTCGACTTCGCCCTCGCCAAGGCGGGCGACCTGGGCGCGGACCCGGCACGGGTGGCCGTCGGCGGCGACAGCGCGGGCGGCAACCTCGCCGCGGTCGCCGCGCAGCGGGCCGTGCGCCGGGGCGGGCCCGCGCCCGTCTTCCAGCTGCTGCTGTACCCGGCGACGGACGCGTCCGTCCGGCGGCCGTCCCGGGACCTCTTCGCCGACGGCTTCTTCCTGACCAGCGCGGACATGGACTGGTTCGCGGACCGCTACGCCCCCGAGCCGGTCGACCGCGCGGACCCGGGCGTCTCGCCGCTGCGCGCCGCCGACCTCACCGGCCTGCCGCCCGCGTACGTCGGCACGGCGGGCTACGACCCGCTGCGCGACGAGGGCGAGGCGTACGCGGAGGCGCTGCGGGCGGCGGGAGTCGAGGTGGAGCTGAGCCGGCAGCCGGATCTGATCCACGGGTACGCCAACTACATCGGGATCGGGCACCGGTTCCGCGAGGCGACGGCGGAGGCGGCGGAGGCGCTGCGGAAGGCGCTGCGGTAGGTCCTGGTTCTCGGGCAGGCCCTGGTTCTCGGGCAGGCCCTGGTCTCCTTGACGGGCCCGCGCCCCGGGAATCGCTCCCGGGGCGCGGGCCTTTCGCTGTGCGCCCCCGCCCGCCGCGCGGGGGGTTCTCGGCGGCGGGCTCTTATTGTACTGTCCGTCTAATAAGCGGGTCAGCGGGAACCCGCAGGAGCAGGCACCTGGAGGCAGCCATGGCCCTCACCGACCCGGCGGCGCGGCGGAGAAGCGACCAGCACACCGTCGCCGACGACGACGTTTCGAAACGGCTGCTGGACTCGGCCGCCACGCTCTCGTACGACCCGTCGACCGAGATCGACTGGGACGCCCCCCTCCCCGACGAGCACTACGGCCTCAACCCGGAGTGGAGCACGCTCTACGGCACCCGGCTCTGGGGCGAGATGACCGAGCAGCAGCGCGTGACCCTCACCCGGCACGAGGTCTGCTCGATCATGAACACCGGCATCTGGTTCGAGATGATCCTCCAGCAGATGGTGCTCCGCGACCAGTACCTCAAGAACCCGGCCAGCTCCGAGTTCCAGTTCGCACTCACCGAGATCGCCGACGAGTGCCGGCACTCGATCATGTTCGCGCGCGCCTGCAAGAAGATGGGCGTGCCCGCCTACCGTCCGAACTCGGTGGTCGCGCACGCCGGCCGCGCCTTCAAGTCCCTCGCGAAGGGCGAACTCGCCTACGGCGGCATCCTCGTGGCCGAGGAGGTGCTCGACGTCATGCAGCGCGACTGGATGCGCGGCGAGAACGTCCTCGACATCGTCCGCGGCACCTCCCGCATCCACGTCGTCGAGGAATCCCGGCACATGAAGTTCGCCCGTCAGGAGATCCGCGAACGCATGCGGCACGCCGGCCCCACCCGGCGGCGCACCTCCGCGACCGGCATCGCCATGGGCGCGTACGTCATCGTCACCAGCATGGTGCACCCCGGGGTGTACAAGGCCACCGGACTCGACGTCGCGCGGGCCCTCGCCGAAGTCCGGGGCAACGAGCACCGCAAGGCCATGATGCGCACCAGCTCCCGGCACCTGATGGCCTTCCTCGCCGAGACCGGGCTCCTCACGCAGCGTTCCGCGGCCATCTACCGGCGCATCGACATGCTCTGACGCCCCCTCTCGTCCGCCCCCTCTCGTCCGGCCCCTCTCGTCCGGCCGCTCCCGTCCGCAGACCCCTCCCGTCCCAGTGAGGACCCACCCCCGGCCATGGCCTACGCGATCACCCGCACCTGCTGCAACGACGCCTCCTGCGTGTCCGTCTGCCCGGTCAACTGCATCCACCCGACCCCGGACGAACCGGAGTTCGGCACGACCGACATGCTGTACATCGACCCGGCGGCCTGCATCGACTGCGGCGCGTGTGCGGACGCCTGCCCGGTCGACGCCGTCTTCCCCGTCGACCGGCTGCGCGGGCCCGACACCGTGTACGGCGACCTCAACCGGGACTGGTACCGCGACCACCCCAACGACCACGCGTGGGGCACGCCCACCTTCCCCCGCAGCCTGCCCGACGGGCTCGGGCCGTTGCGGGTCGCCGTCGTCGGCACCGGGCCCTCCGCCGGGTACACCGCGCAGGAACTCCTGCGCACCACCGGCGCCGAGATCACCATGATCGACCGGCTGCCCGTCGCCGGTGGCCTCCTGCGGCACGGCGTCGCCCCCGACCACCAGTCGACCAAGCGCATCGCGGAGAGCTTCGCCGGCGTCTTCCACGACCCGCGCCTGCGGATGTACCTCAACGTCGAGGTCGGCACGGACCTCACCCACGGTGAGCTCGCCGCCCACCACCACGCGGTGGTCTACGCCGTCGGCGCTGCGGCCGACCGGCGGCTCGGCATACCCGGCGAAGACCTGCCCGGCAGCCTCCCCGCCACCACCTTCGTGCGCTGGTACAACGCCGAACCGACCGTGCCGGCCGACGCGGTGACGCTCGACGGCGGCTCGCGGGTCGTCGTGATCGGCAACGGGAACGTCGCCGTCGACATCGCGCGCATCCTGCTCACCGACCCCGACCGGCTCGCCGCCACCGACATCGCCGACCACGCGCTCACCGCCCTGCGCGGCAGCCGGGTGCGGGAGGTCGTCCTGCTCGCGCGGCGCGGGCCGGCGGAGGCTGCGTGGACGCGGTCGGAGTTCCTCGCGCTGCGCCAACTGCCGGGGGTGGAGGTCGTGGTGGACTCGCCGGCATCCGGTGTGTCCCTGCTCGACGGGCTGCCGCTGGTGCACTTCGACGGCTCGGCGGAGCCGGAGGGAGCTCGCCGCTTGGTACTCCGCTTCTTCTCCACCCCCGAGGCCCTGATCGGGGACGACGGGGGAGTGACCGGGGTGTCCGTCCGGCGGAGTACGGGAGAGGAGGAGGTGATCCGGACCGGCCTGGTCGTACGCTCCATCGGCCACCGGGGCGTCCCGATACCCGGCCTCCCGTTCGACGAGACGACGCAGACCGTCGCCCACCGCGGCGGCCGCGTCGACGGCCTCCCCGGCACCTACGTCGTCGGCTGGGCCAAACGCGGCCCGTCCGGCGGCATCGGCGCCAACCGCGCCTGCGCCCGAGAAACCGTCGACGCCCTCCTCGACGACGCCACCGCCCGTACCCTCCTCACCCCGGCCGCCACCCGCAAGGACCTCGACCACCTCATCCGCTCCAGGCGCCCCGACACGGTGGGCCTGAAGGAACTACGAGCCGTGGACCGAGCCGAACGCACCCGAGGCGAAGCCGAAGGCCGCCCGCGCGTAAAGCTGGCCACAGTCCCGGCCCTCCTGGCCGCCGCCCGATCCAAGCCCTGACCCCACCTCGGGCCGCCCGATGTCCCGAGCATCGGTGTTCCCTTCGTTCGCTCAAGCGCGGTGCCCGCCGGCGCTACTGTTCGCGCCCCAGCGCCCGCGCAGGAAGTCGGCCCGTCCGACTTCCTGTACGCAGCTGGCGCCTTCTTCCCCCGCTGGCTTGTAGAGGCGGCGTACCGAACGCGCAGGAGAAGTCGAGGAGACCGACTTCTCACGCTCCTGCGAGGCGTTGCCCAGCAGCGCCCCAACTCTTGTGCAGCCAGCGCGAGAAGTCGGTCTCCTCGACTTCTCGCGCTACCGGCTGATCAACTAGCGCCCCCCACTACAGAAGAAGTCGGGCCTGCCGACTTTTCGTGCGCCGGCTGGTGGGTGGTGTGCGGGGTCGGGGTCTCCGAGTGAGCGAGCGCGTGAGAAGTCGAGCTGATCGACTTCCTGTGCGAGCACGGCCGGCAGGCCCTCGCGCGGGGGAGGTTGGGCGGGTCGAATCCGAGGGTGCGAGCACACGGGAAGTCGGGGTGGTCGACTTCTGTGCAGGGGCGGCTCGTAGGGCATCGCGCGGGGGAGGTTGGGCGGGTCGAACCCGAGGTGCGAGCGCACAGGAAGTCGGCTGGGTCGACTTTCCGTGCGAACTGGGCCGGGGATTCGGGGTGAAGGGGTGGTGGGGGCGTGTCTCCGGTGGGGTGGGGCCGTTGGGCGGGGCGTGAGTGATTGCGTCTCGTCGGTTGGCGGGGAAACGTTTCTGCATGGTGGTCCGGAGTTGGACGCCGGGGTACCGATCTATGCCGAGCTGGTCCGGCTCTGGTGGGCGGCCGGGAGGGCGGTGCCGGGGGTGGCGGATCCGGTGTGGGAGAGTTTGGCGGCTCCGCCGCCAGGGTGGGCGCCAGGCAGTGCCGGGGCGATAAAACCTGGATGATCCACTGTCACCGCACCGCAGTTGGGCCTAGCCTTTGAGGGCTCGCGGGGAGGGGGAGACGGTGGAGCAACTCGGGCCCGCGGATCCGCGGCAGATCGGGTCGTACGCGTTGGTCGGGCGGCTCGGGGCCGGGGGCATGGGCGCCGTGTACCTGGGCCGGTCGGCCGGTGGACGGACCGTGGCCGTCAAGGTCGTGCGGCCGGAGCTGGCCGGGGACCCGGGCTTCCGCGCGCGGTTCCGGCAGGAGGTCGCGGCGGCGCGCCGGGTGTCGGGGGCGTTCACCGCGCCCGTCGTCGACGCCGACCCGGAGGCCGTCACCCCCTGGATGGCCACGGCCTTCGTCGTGGGCGTCCCGCTGCAGGAGGCCGTGGTGCGGCACGGCCCGTTACCCGAGGGGACGGTCCGCACGCTGGCCGCCGGGCTCGCCGAGGCGTTGCACGAGGTGCACCGTGCCGGGCTGATCCACCGGGACCTCAAGCCCGGCAACGTGCTGCTGGCGTTGGACGGTCCGCACGTCATCGACTTCGGCATCTCGCGCGCCGCCGACGGCACCGGGCTGACGACGACCGGTTCGGTGATCGGTTCGGCGCCGTACATGTCGCCGGAGCAGGCGCTGGGCGAGCCGCTCACCCCGGCGAGCGACGTGTTCGCGCTCGGGTCGACGGTCGCGTACGCGGCGCTCGGGCGGCACCTGTTCGGCGAAGGTGCCGGGGCGGCCGTACTGTTCCGCGTGGTCAACACCGAGCCGGACCTGAGCGGTCTGCCGGACGGCCTCCGGCACCTGGTGGGCGCCTGCCTCGCGAAGAACCCGGTGCACCGGCCGGCCCCGCGGCAGCTCGTCGAGCTGGTCGAACGGATCGGCCGCCCCGAGACGGCCGGCGGCTGGCTCCCGAGGGCCGTCACGACGGACGTGCTCGCGGTGCGGGGCGTCCTCACCGCGACGCCGGAGTCATCGGAGCCACCGGAGCCACCGGGGTCACCGGGGTCACTGGAGCCACCGGAGCAACCGGAGCCACTGGAGCCACCGGCATACCCACCCCCGTCCGACGCCCCGCCCCGCCAACTCCCGCGCCGCCGCCTCCTGCTGGCCGTCGGTGGCGGCGTGCTCACCGCAGCGGGCGCGGCCACCACCGTCGCTCTCCTCCGCCACCGGGACGGAGCCGCCGCCCCCACGGACGCGGCGATCACCCGCCCGGCCTCCTCCTCCGTTCCCGAGGCGACCCTCGCCTGGAAGGTGAACCTGCCGTCCGCCTGCCCCCAACTCCTCTCCGCCCCCGGCGTGACGGCCTGCATCGGGCCCAACCACATCTGGGGCGTGGACGGCGCCGGCCACACCAAGTGGACGGCGGACGCCGGCTACGCGTTGGGCGGCACACCCCGGAACTTCTCGGCCCTGGGCGGCGACCGCCTCTACACCGTCGGCACGGCGTTCGTCGAAGGCGCGTCGAGGAGCGAGCTGGTGAGCGTGAACCCGGCCGACGGATCGGTCGACTGGCGGCTCCAGCAGGACCGCCCGCACGCCGTGGGCGAGCTGCTGTTCGCCGGGATCCGCGCCGGCCGGGCCTACCTGATCGGCCTCGGCGACGGTGAGGACCGGGGGATCGCGGACACCGGCTTCCACGTGTGGGCGGTGGACCTGGCCGGCCGCCGCACCGCCTGGTTCCACGGAGACCAGACGCAGCTCCTCGAACTCGCGCTCCTGCCCGGCGACGACCACGCGGCGCTGTGCGCCCAGGACACCCTGAAGATGCTGGACGCCAAGGGCGAGGTCGCGTGGGAGCGGAGGATGCCCTCCGTCGGCCTGACCGCCGCCGGCGGCCACTACCTCGTGCCCGACGCAGTCCGGGGCACCCTGACCGCCCTCGACCCGGCCACCGGCAACCCGACGTGGACGACGGACGGCGTCATCGGCGCCTCCCTGCACGGCGACGGCTTCGCGGCCTCGGCGGACGGCGCCACGGTGCACTGCCTGATGAAGGACGCGGACGGAGGCGTCTCGGTCGCCGCCCTCGACACCGGCAACGGCCGCCCCCACCACCGCACCCCGCTGCCGCCCGACCCGCCGGACGCCGCGTACCTGGGCGCCCGCCTCCTTCTCGCCGACGGCAACCTCTACCGGATGGGCCCGGACACCGTCCTGTGGGCGCTCGACCCGGCGGACGGCAAGCCCCGCTGGAAGTACTCGGGGTTGAAGGGCAAGGGCCCGAACACCCTGGCCTGGACGGCCGGCGACGGGAGGCTGTGCGTGTCCGACCCGAGCACGTCCACGGTGACCGCCCTGCACGCGAACGGAGCGTGAGCGCGACCGTGCGCGACCACCCCGCCCCCGTACCGAACGGAGCCCGATGATGCGGCAGCTGGACCCCGCCGACCCGCCCAGGATCGGCCCGTACGCGCTGCTCGGCCGACTCGGGGCGGGCGGCATGGGCGTCGTGTACCTGGGCCGGTCGGCGGGCGGGCGGACGGTCGCCGTGAAGGTCGTGCGACCCGAACTCGCCGGGGACCAGGGCTTCCGCGCCCGGTTCCGGCGGGAGGTCGCCGCCGCGCGTGCCGCGTCGTCGGCGTTCACCGCGCCGGTCGTGGACGCCGACCCGGACGGGCCCCTCCCGTGGCTGGCCACCGCCTTCGTACCGGGCATCGGCCTGGACGAGGCGGTGATGCTGGTCGGGCCGTTCCCCGAGCACGTGCTGCGCATCGTCGCCGCCGGGATCGCCGAGGAGCTGCGCGCCATCCACGCGGCCCGGCTCACCCACCGCGACCTCAAACCGAGCAACGTCCTGCTGGCGCTGGACGGCCCGCACGTCATCGACTTCGGCATCGCACGGGCGGCCGACGGCACCGTGCTCACCGCCGAGGGCGCGATCTTCGGCACGCCCGCGTACATGTCCCCGGAGCAGGCGCTCGGCCGGACGGTGGGTCCGGCGAGCGACGTGTTCTCGCTCGGCGCGACGCTGGTGTACGCCGCCTCCGGCGGGCGCGGGCCGTTCGACGGCGGGCACCCGCTGGCGGTGCTGCAGAAGGTGGCGGGCGAGGAGCCCGACCTGTCGGCGGTGCCCGGCGGGCTGCGACTGCTAATCGCGGCCTGCCTGGCGAAGGAGCCGGCGGACCGTCCGACGCCGCAGGAGGTCGTGGCCGCGCTCGCGCAGGGCGGTGCGGGGGCGGTGGTCCGAGGTCCTTGGCTGCACCCGTCGTTGGTGACGCAGATCGAGCGGGCGGCGGCCGTCCTCGCGCCGTCCGTCCCGCCACCGCCCGCCGCGCCGCCCGTGCCACCGCCCGCCGCGCCGCCCACTGCGCCGCCCGCGGCGCCCCCCACTGCGCCGCCCGTGCCACCGCCCGCCGCGCCGCCCGTCGCGACCCCGCAGCCCCAACCGGCCCACGAGCCGGGCGGGCCGACCGATCGGCCCGGGCCCTCCCGCCGCAAGCTCCTCCTGGGCCTGGCCGGGGGAGCCGTGGCCGGGGGCGGCGCCGCGCTGTACTACGCGCTCGCGTCCTCCTCGGACCGGGCCTCCGGCGACGGAGCGAAGCCCTCGAACGCCGCCCCCGGGCGTCCCGCCCCCACCGACCTCACCCGCCCGATCGACACCAAGACCGCCGCCACTCCCCTCTGGACCGCCCAACTCGACGAGCCCGCCATCCAGTTGGACGGCGAGGGCAGTACCGTCCTGGTCGCCGGGATGACCGGCGTCCGCGCCTTCGACCAGTCCGGCCGCCCCCTCTGGGGCCCGCTGCCGAACCAGCTGGCCCGGTCGTGGACCGGGCTCGGCTCCGGCGCGCTGGCGGTCGGCGGCGGCAAGGCGTACGTCGGCGGGTTCGTGAGCCTGACCGACCCCACCAACCTCACCTACGCGATCAAGGCCGTCGACCTCGCCACGGGAACCGTCGCCTGGTCGATCCCCCGGAAGGCCGTCGGCCTCATGAACGTCTCGCTCGCGGGCCTGCTCGACGGCGTCCTCTACGTCCACGGGGACGGGACCGTCACCCACGTCGCCCCGCCGGCGCCGCCGCAGTACCAGCAGGCCTCCTTCGTCCAGGCGATCGACCCGGCGACGCAGGCGGTCCGCTGGGAGACCACCTACCCCCACACCCAGGCGGTGTACGGGCGGCTCCTGGTGCCGTCCTCCGGCACTCGCGTGCTGTACAACACCGCCAGCGTCGACCGCACGATCTCCAAGCTGACCGCGCTCGACACCGCCGCCGCCGGGAAGACCGTGTGGGAGCAGCCCGCCCCCGGGGCCGGGGCCACGCTCACCTCCCTCAGCACCCTCCCCGCCTTCTCCGAGGGCCCGCACGCGTCGGCCGGCGGCCGGTTCCTGTTCCTCACCGACCACCTCTACGCCCTCGACCCGGAGGGCGGCGCGGTGGCGTGGCAGTCGCCCGGCCGGCCGGTCTTCCAGGCCGCGGCGGCGAATCCGGACGGCACCGTCGTCTACGCGGCCGCTTCGCAGTTCGAGGAACAGACGGTGGTCGTGCAGGCCTTCGACGCGAAGAGCGGCGCGGTCCGCTGGTCAGGGGCGCTGCCGATCGGCTCGATCAACCGGATCGAGGTGTTCTGCGCGGACGGCAACGTGTACGTGTGGACGCGTGGACAGGTGTGGGCGCTCGACCCGGACACCGGCGACGCCCGGTGGAGGTTCGACTTCACGCCGAGCACCGAGTCGACCGCCCTGGTGCCGTTCTGGGCGGGCGGCGGAAGGGTCTACGGTCCGACGGACAAGGGCCTGGTCGCGCTCGCGGCGGACGGGAAGGCGGCGCGGAGCTGACCGGAGGAGTCCCCAGTCCGCCGGTGCCCCGTCGGCGAGCGGGTCCGCCCGGCAGGCCTCCGCTTCGTAGAACTGCCGCGCCCAGCGCCGGAACAGCCCGATCGAGCGTTTCCCGGGCACCTGGCGCGGCTGGGCCAGGTAGCGCTTGTGGGCGAGCACCGGGCGATCCTGCTTGACGATCTGCACGGCCGTCCGCAGCGCCACCCACGACGCGGCCCGGTCCGCCGCCGCGCCGAGCACCCCGGGGACGCCCGTCGGCACGCTGCACGCCACCGCGAACCGCACCAGTGTCCGCCAGGGAGCGACCGGGGTCGGCAGCACCCACACCCGCAACCGGCCTCCCACCTCCGGCAGTTCGGCCGCGATCCGGATCGAACCGAGTCCGGCCGGCGTGACCGGCTGCTCCAGGCTGACCGCGCCGAGGCCCGGGAAGCGGGTGGTGGTCCGCTGGTGGACGGTGAACAGCGGGCCGACGACGTCCCGGGCGAGGCCGACGCAGAACCAGCCGCTCGGGTACGGCAGTGGGGCGGCGTTCGTCACGCGGTTCACCTCGGGGGCTCGACGGCGGCCGGCGTCACGGCGTCCGGTCGGACGGCATCCGGCTTGACGGCGGTGTGGACGTACCAGGCGACGTATTCCCGCACGGCGTACATCTCCACCGTGGAACGGAGGTTGAGCCAGCGCGCCGGATCGCCGAACCGGCGCAGCACCGCCCACGGCAGCCGGAAGTACGCGTGCACGGCCTCCGTCGTCGGCGTGTAGTACGGCGTCGCGTCCAGCGCCTCCTCGACCGCGAAACCGGCCTCGGCGAGCAGGTGCGGGAGGTTGCGGGCGTGGTAGACCTTCGCGCCCGTCATCACCATCGCGTCCAGGTACGGTTCGAGCAACGCCCGCGCGTCCGGCGTCATTTCGTCCAGCGGGACGGTGCTCATCGGACCGAGCAGCACCAGCCGCCCGCCCGGGCGCAGCACCCGGTGGAGCTCGGCGAGTGCGCGCGGCGGGTCGTAGGAGTGGACGAGCGTCTCCATCGAGTACGCGCCGTCGAAGGTGTCGTCGCGGAACGGGAGTCGGTGGTAGTCGCCCCACGAGAAGGTGGTGCGGTCGGACAGTCCCGCGCGGGCGCTCAGCCGGTTCGCCTCGTCGACGTGGAAGTCCAGGACGTCGACCCCGGTGACCGCGAGCCCGAACCGGACCGCCATCGCCCGCGCCACCACGCCCGCACCGGCGCCCGCGTCCAGCACCTCGGCGCCCGGCGGGAGCGCGAGCCTGCGGCCGAGCACGTCCTCCAGTTGCCGCTGCGCCCGCCAGAGGCGCCACTTCGACTGGCCGGGCTCGGTCCACCCCCAGTGCCGGGCGTTGCGCGCCACCCGGGTGTAGAACAGCCGGCTGCCCGCACGCCCGTAGACCCGGCGCAGCCCGGCGAGATCGAGTTCCTGAGCGATCATGCCGACAAGCTAGCCCCGCGTGTGAGGCGCGGACTCGCGCGCCACGCGCAGGGCTCGTTCGTGCGAAATCGTGCGACGAGCGGATCAGCCGACCATCGTCTCCCGCATGGGCCGTGCTGGCCGAGTACGTCGCCACCCCCTCGGCCGCGCGGTCGCCCGGGCCGCCGTCCTCGGCGCGGACGACCCCGCCCTCGCGGAGGCCTGGCAGGAGTTCCGGCGATCCCGCCTCGACCGGGCGGTCGTGATGATCCACCGGGCCGTCGACCGCGGTGAACTCCCCGCCGGCACGGACGCCGCCGTGGCCGTCGAGCTCCTCGCGGCCCCGTGCAGTCCCGGGCGCTGCTGGGGCACCGGCCACCGGAACCGGACCTCCCGGGGCGGTCGGCGGCGGTGGTCCTGGACGGCCTGCGGGGGCGGTGAGCCGGGCGGCCTGCTGCGGCGCGTGCCCGGCGCGGCGGCCGGTCGCGCCGGCACCGTGTCCCCCGACACCGTGACCGACGTGACCGGCATACCCCCCAGGGTGTCCACCGGCTCGTGCCCCCCGACGCGATGCCCGGCACCCCCACTGCGGCCGACGCCACCCCCTGTCGGGCGCCGACCCACGGCCGTCGGTCCGAACCCGGCGACGACCGTCGGCGCCGGGCCCGCCGGTGCCACCGGACAGCCCGCCACGGCCACGACGTCCCCCGTCGCGGGCCGCGCCCCCGAGCGCGCTCCGGCGGCACCGCACGCCTCGGCGCCACGGAGATCGTGACAGTGCGGAGGCCCTCCGCACATTGCCAGGACCCGGCAATCTTGATGCCCCTTTGACACCCGGAAACGCGCGCACGTCCGAGTGCGCACGCGCCGGACGGCGCCGCTACAGCGGCTGCTCCGGCCAGTTCAGGAGCCGGGCTCCCATGGCCGCCGTCTCCAGGGTGAAGCGCTGCAGGGCGTCGGACGGGTCGTAACCGGTCAGGGCCTTGATCCGCTCCAGGCGGTAGCCCAGGGTCCGGACGCTCAGGCCCAGGCGGCGGGCGGCCTCCGCGTTGACGTAGGCCGTCTCCGACTGGACCACGATCGTGTCCAGCAGCGGGCGGGCCCCGCCCCTCGCCTCCGTCAGCGGGCCCAGGACCGTCCGCACCAGGTCCGCCATGGCCGCGCGGTCGCGCATCAGCACCGGGAAGACGAGCAGCTCCTCCGCCTTCAACTGCCGTGCCGGGAGGGCGAGTCGCTCCGCGTAGTCCAGTGCCCCCAGCGCCTCCTCGTAGCTGCGCAGCACGCCGCTCGCGCCCGAGTGGCGGCGGCCCGTCGCCACCCGCCGGACCGGGCGGTAACCGGTGCCGGGGCGCAGGGCCAGTTCGGTGAACGCCTCCAGCACCACGCGCTCGCTGTCCGGGGCGATGCACACCAGCCGGCCGTCCTTTCCGGTCAGCAGGACGTCCCGTTCGCCGAAGCGCCCGACCAGTTCCCGTTCGACCCGGCTCGCCAGGTGGTGCACGTCCGCCGCGGGTCCGTCGACGGCGGCCACCGCGACGGCGTAGGCGCTGGCGAGCCGCAGGCCGAAGCGGTCGGCGCGTTCGGCGAGGGCGCCGAGGTCGGTGCGGCCGTGCAGCAGGTCGTCGATGAACTCGCGCCGCGCGGACTCCTCCTGGCGCACCGCCATGCGCTGGGCGCGTTCGTGGCCCTCGCCGAGGGCGGCGAGGGCGGCCTCGGTCGCGGCGAGGACGGCGTCGCCGGTGCGGCGCAGGTCGCCGACGCCGCTCGCGGCGGTGACGTCCGGCAGGGTGTGCCAGGCCCGGCGGGTGGCGGTCAGGCCATGGGCGACCACCTCGCGCAGGCCGTAGCCGGCTTCGGCGCAGTGCTCGCCGAGGGCGCGCAGGTGCTCCAGTTCGGCGCGGCGCGGGAGTCGGCCGGTGTGGGCGACCTGGGCGAGCAAGTCCGTGTAGGCGGTGGCCAGTTCGGCGGTTATGCCGGGGCCGGGTCCGGGCTGGTTCCCCGCCGTCATCGTGTTCCGCCCCGCTCTTCGTTCGTGCCGCTACCGGCGCGGAACCCTAGCAGGACCGTTGCGACCCGTCCGGCCCGGGCCCGTCCGCCGCCGAGTCGCCGGGCTCCGCCCCCGGCTCGCGGAAGTGCAGGACGAAGCGCGCGCTGCTGCCGTCGATCCGCCGCCGCACGTACAGCGCCGGGGTGCCGTCCGGGGTGCAGCTGACGCCCTCGCGCACGAGCAGCGGCGTGCCCGCCGGGACGCCGAGGAGTTCGGCGTCGGCGAGGTCGGCGCCGATCGCGCCGAACGCCCGCCAGTCGTACTCCAGCTCGACCCCGGCGGCGCGGGCGAGGTCGAGCACCAGGTTGCCGGGGCGGCCGGGCCGGACGAGCTCCGCGGGCAGCGGTCCGAACGGCACCCAGTAGCTGCACGCCGCCCGGGCCCGCCCGCCGAGGCGGATCACCGTGTCGACGCGGGACAGCTCACCCGCCCCGAGGCCCAGCTGCCGGGCGGCCTCCTCGTCCTCCGCCGAGCCGGCCACCGGCCGCGCGCCCAGCACGAACTCCCCGTCCCCGCCCTCCGGGGCACCCGGCAGCGCACTGTGCACGCTCCCGAGGTCGAAGCGCTGGCTGCGCGGGTCCACCGTGATCGAGACGCGCACCGCCGGCGGCCGGACGAACGTGCCGACCCCGCGCCGGATCTCGACGGCGGCCGCGCGCTCCAGTTCCGCCACCGCCTGCCGGACGGTGAGCCGGTTCACGCCGAACTCGGTGCTCAGCTCCGGTTCGCTGGGCAGCCGGGTGCCCGCCGGGTACGCGCCGGCGTCGATCCGCTCCTGGAGCTGTCGCGCCAGGCGGCGGTAGAGGGGGGTGCTGGGAGGGTTGGTCGCCACGGGCACGATCCTACGAAGCCCCTGGCTCGGCGGTTCCCGTCCGGCTCGACGATCCGACCTCGGCGCGGTGCCATGGAAGGTAGCCCCGGGGGGAGGGCGGCTTGCCCGCGACCCCCCGGAGCGGTTAGACATCTGGACGACACATCTAGATGTCTAGATGTCCTCTCGAAAGGCATAGGCCGCGCATGTCCCTGGTCAACTTCCGCGACTCCGCCGTCCTCGGCGACCCCGAGGGCCTGCGGGTGCGCCCCGGTGTGCTCTTCCGCTCCGCCCAGCCGTTCCCGGCCGCCGATGCCGCCACCGTCGAGCAGTTGCGGTCCTGCGACATCCGCACCATCGTCGACCTGCGCGACGGCTCCGAGACCGACCCGGCCGACTGGGCCGCCGCCGAGTCCTCCGGGATAGCCGTCGTCGCGGCCCCGGTGAACCCGGCCACCGACGGCCTCGCCGAGCGCATGCGCACCATGACCACCGCCGCCGACCTCGGCGACTTCTACGTGCTGATGGCCGAGTCCGCACCGGCCGCCGTCGTCGCCGCCGTCGAGGCCGCGGCCCGTCCGGGCGCCGTCCTGCTGCACTGCGCGGCCGGCAAGGACCGCACCGGGCTGCTCACCGCGCTGCTGCTCGACCTGCTGGGCGTCCCGGCCGAGCTCATCGTCGCCGACTACGTCCGCACCGCCGACGCGTTGCCGCAGGTCTTCGCGGGTCTCGCCGACCGCCACCGCACCGCCCTCAACGACCGGCCCGACCTGCACATCCCGGCCCCGCTGCTGCAGGCCCCGGCCGAGGCGATGGCCGTGTTCCTCGACCTGGTCCGCGCCCGCCACGGCGGCGCCGCCGCCTTCCTCCCGGCCTGTGGGGTGAGCGCGGGGACGCTGGCCGCGTTCCGGGCCAAGGCCGCCGCCGCCGTGGAGTCCGCTGCCGAGCCCGCCGCCGGCTGAGCCCGAGCGGCAAGTCCCGTTGCCGCCGCCCCGCCCCTCCTGGCAGCGTGCCTCGGCATGACCGCGCTGTACGAGATCCGGGCCGATCGCGACGAACGGACGATCGTCGTCTACCAGGCGTACGCCCCGCGCTGATCCGGACATTCGCCGACGAGTGGGTGGTCGGCCTCACCGACCTCACGCCGCAGGTGCACCGGATCGCCGACCTGGTCCGGGCCGGCCGGGCGGCACAGGCCCAGCGCCTGCTGCCGCCCGAGCGCCCGTACCGGCTGCCGGCCGCGATCGCCCGCCGCCTGGGAGCGGACTGACCCTCACACGTCCCGCCGCCGTACCAGGACGACCGTCACCGCCACCGCGGCCACGCCCCACACCCCCATCGTGATCCACGAGTCCAGCACGCTCGGCGCGTACTTGCCCATCGTGGTCGTCGAGTCGGGGTTGATGGAGAGCCGCTGCACGGTGGCCAGCGGCAGGTGGGTGCCGATCTCCTTGAGCCACCGGTAGCGGTCCCCGCCGAACATCATCGGCAGGATGAACAGCAGCATCACCAGCGAGACGATCGACGCGGTCGCGTGCCGCAGCGCCGCCCCCAGCGCCATCCCGATCAGCGCGCAGACCGGCACGATCGCCGCGTAGCCGAGGACGGCCCGCAGGCAGCCGTCGTCGGCGATGGAGAGCCCGACGTGCCGGGAGGCCAGCATCGCGTTGGTGGCGAAGAAGGAGACCGCCGACACCACCACCCCGGCGAGAGCGGTGATCCCGCCGATCAGCAGCACCTTGGCGCCGATCACCCCGCGCCTGTCGGGCACGGCGGCGAACGTGGTGCGGATCAGGCCGGTGGTGTACTCGCCGAAGACGGTGATCGCCCCGAGGCTGCCCGCCGCGACGGCCGTCAGCGCGCTCGAAATGCTGCCGAGCCCGTGGTACAGCGGGTCGTACCGGTACGCCGGCATGCCGGGCATCCGCGCGGGCGGGTGGTCGATGTACGTCAGGTCGGTGTGGACGGCGTTGACGTTGACCACGATGGCCACCAGCGCGGCGAGCGCGAGCACCCAGTAGGTGGACCGCAGCGAGCGGAGCTTGATCCACTCGGCGGCGAGCAGGTCGGTGAAGCGGGGCAGCGGCGCCCCGGGGTGAACGGTCACGGCACTCATCGGGCATCTCCGGCCAGGTACTCGACACTGTCGGCGGTCAGGGACATGAACGCCGACTCCAGGGAGGACGTACGGGGGGCGAGCTCGTGCAGCACCACGCCGTGCCGCAGCGCCAGTTCGCCGATCCGGGCGGCGGGCAGGCCGGTCACCAGGCCGGTCTCCGGCCCGTCGCGCCGCACCTCGGCACCCGCGTCCGTCAACACCGTCACCAGCGAGGCGAGTTCGGGCGTCCGCACGGCCACGCCCGCGGCCGCGTGCCGGGCCGAGAAGTCCGCGAGGCTCTCGTCCGCGATCAGCCGGCCCCGGCCGATCACGATCAGCCGATCGGCGGTGTGCTCCATCTCGGCCATCATGTGGCTGGAGACGAAGACCGTCCGCCCCTCCTCGGCGAGCCGCCGGAACAGCCCGCGCACCCACAGCACGCCCTCCGGGTCCAGCCCGTTCAGCGGCTCGTCGAAGAGCAGCACCGGCGGATCGCCCAGCAGCGCGCCGGCGATGCCCAGCCGCTGCTTCATGCCCAGCGAGTACCCGCCGATCCGGCGCCCGGCGGCCTTGCCGAGCCCGACCTCCGCCAGCACCTCGTCCACCCGCCCGAGCGGGATCCGGTTGCTGCGGGCCAGCGCCGCGAGGTGCGCCCGGGCGCTGCGCCCGCCGTGCACGTCCTGCGCGTCCAGCAGGGCGCCGACGTGCCGCAGGCCGCGCGGGCGTCCGGCGAACGGCACGCCGTCGACGGTGACGGTGCCGCTGGTGGGCGTGTTGAGCCCCAGGACCATCCGCAGGGTGGTGGACTTGCCGGCGCCGTTGGGGCCGAGGAAGCCGGTGACGGTGCCCGGCCGGACGGTGAAGGACAGGTCGTCGACGGCGAGCTTGTCGCCGTACCGCTTGTTGAGTCGCTCGATCTCGATCACGGGGACAACGGTGCCGGTCGGGTCCGTGCACGGGCATCGGGCGACGGGACACACCGCGTGGCCCCCGGGACGCACCGCGCGACCGAGGCAGTGGCCCCGGGGATTAGGCCCGCGGGCCACTGTGCGCCGCACGGATGGTCGATACGATCGGGCGATGATCATCGAAGCCCGCCCGCCGCTGCTCCGGCGCCTGCCCCCGGGCGTGTGGGTGGCGGCGTTCTGGGCGACCGTCGTCGTCTTCCGGTTCTTCACCCGCGCCGACGAACTGCGCCACCTCCTCACCTACCACGGCAACCCCGAGGACATGCCGCTCGTCGTCACGGCGGTCGTCACCACGTCCGTCGCCGCGCTGCTGGTGCGACTGCCGCTCGCCGCCATCGCGGTGGCGCTCGCGGGCGGCCTCTTCTCGCTCGGCATGTGGACGGTCCCCGAGACGGCCGTCCTCCAGTTCCTGATCGCCGACGCCGTCGTCGGCTACTGCGCCGCCACCCGCTCCCGGCCCGTCTCCCTCTGCGCCGCCGGGATGCCGGTCGCCATGCTCCTCGGACTGTTCCTCTGGGGAGCCCTCAACGGCTACCCCGTCAACCCGATGGCCTACGGCGGCATCGCCGCGACCGTCGCCATCAGCTGGCTCGTCGGCAACACGATCCACCAGAGCCGCAGCCACACCGAAGCCCTGCGCGGGCGCGCCACCGAACAGGCCGTCACCGCCGAACGGCTGCGCATCGCCCGCGAGTTGCACGACATGGTCGCCCACAGCATCGGCATCATCGCGATCCAGGCCGGCATGGGCCGTCGCGTCATGGACACCCAGCCCGCCGAGACCCGCAACGCGCT
This sequence comes from Kitasatospora sp. NPDC048722, assembly GCF_040650235.1. NCBI lineage: Bacteria > Bacillati > Actinomycetota > Actinomycetes > Kitasatosporales > Streptomycetaceae > Kitasatospora > Kitasatospora sp. NPDC048722. Next base: position 38,573 of record NZ_JBEZGX010000024.1, on the reverse strand, counting down.
CGACGCCATCGAGGCCACCAGCCGCGAGACCCTCGCCGGACTGCGCCGGATGCTCGGCGCGCTGCGGCAGGGCGAGGGCGAGTCCGCGCCGCTCGAAGTCGCGCCCGGAATGGCCGAGTTGGACCGGCTCGTGACGAACACCGCGGCCGCCGGCGTCCGGGTCGAGCTCACCCGCACCGGCGAGCCGCGCCGGCTGCCCGCCGACGTCGACCTCGCCGCCTTCCGGATCGTCCAGGAGGCGGTGACCAACGTGGTCAAGCACTCCGGGACGAAGGACTGCCACGTCACCGTCGACCACCGCCCGGACGGGGTCGAGATCACCGTCGTCGACCTGGGCGCCGGCGCAAGCGCGGGCTCCGGCTCCGGCCCGGGTCACGGTTCCGGGTACGGCATCGCCGGCATGCGCGAGCGGGTCGGCCTGCTGAACGGCGAGTTCAGCGCGGGCCCGCGCCCCGAAGGCGGCTTCCGCGTCGCCGCCCGACTGCCGCTCCCCGCAGAGTTCCCCCTGGAGGTGGGACCGTGATCCGAGTCGTCCTGGTCGACGACCAGCCGCTCATCCGCACCGGCCTGCGCGTGCTCATCGCCGACACCCCCGACCTGCAGGTCGTCGGCGAGGCCGGCGACGGTGCCGCGGCCGTCGACCTGGTCGCCCGGCTGCGCCCGGACGTCGCCGTCATGGACATCCGCATGCCCGGCGTCGACGGCATCGAGGCCACCCGCCGCATCGCCGCCGACTCCGGCGTGGACACCCACGTGCTCGTCCTCACCACCTTCGACGACGACGACTACGTGTACGGCGCGCTGCGCGCCGGCGCGAGCGGGTTCCTCGTCAAGGACCTCGCCCTGGAGACCATCCTCGACGGCATCCGCGTCGTCGCCGCCGGGGACGCCCTCATCGCGCCGAGCGTCACCCGCCGCCTGATCGGCGAGTTCGCCGCCCGCCCGCAGTCCGCGCCGACCTCGCGCCGGCCCGTCGCTTCGGTCGTCACCGAGCGCGAACGCGAGGTGCTCACGCTGGTCGGACGGGGGCTGTCGAACGCCGAGATCGCCGCGGAACTCGTCATCAGCGTGGCCACGGCGAAGGCGCACGTCGCCCGGCTCTTCACCAAGCTCGACGCCCGTGACCGGGTCCACCTGGTCATCCAGGCCTACGAGTTCGGCCTCGTCGCACCGTAGCGCCCGGCGGCTTCGCGCGAACGGACCCCGGGCACGGCAAAGCGCCGGGGCGGGCCCGCACTGCCCGCCCCGGCGCCTGTTCTCCGGCGGCCTTCAGATGGTTCTCACGTGGTGCTCAGAGGGTGCTCGGACGGTTCAGGGAACGACCGGGTGCGAGATCTCGCAGCCGCCCGCGCCGCCGTTGTAGTCGTTCGCCCAGGTGCCCTGCATCGCGAACGAGCCGGTCGCGAACGTCACGTTCTGCGCGCCGCCCACGCCGCCGGTGCCCTTCCAGGCGCACTTGTCGGCGTTCTCGGCACCGGACGAGTCGGTCCAGCCGCCCGCCGGGTTCTGGTCGGTGACGGTCTCGGAGTACTCGTGGCCGTACACCATCGTCACGCCGTCCAGCAGGCCCGCGCTGCCGGTGTTGACGTAGTTCTGGCCGCACGAGGTGCCCATGTCGGTGACGTACGGGTCGTTGGTGAACGCGATGTCGCCGTACGGGGAGGCGGCCGCGCCACCGCTCAGGGTGGAGTCGCCGTTCCAGTCGTGCCAGGCGCAGAAGTTGCCGGAGCTGGTGTTGAAGCCGTCCGGGTGGGTGCCGGTGGGGGAGAGCACCACGTACTGGACGTTGCGGTTGGCCGCGGCGGTGGTGTTGCCGAAGTGCCCGGCGGCCTTGATCGCCTCGTTGGCGATCTGGTTGCCGGTGGCCTGGCCCGGGGCGGCGGCCGACGGGTCGACCCAGACGCCTGCCAGCGCGCCGCCGGTCGGGTAGCCGACGTGGGCGGCGGTGGACGGGCAGGAGGTCGCGCCCTTGGTGATGCCCTGGCAGTACTGCGTCATGACGCCGGACCAGGTCTCGTTGTTCGTGCCCAGGCCCTTGAACAGCTGCTGCGCGCGGACGGCGATGCCGCTCGGGTCACCCGAGAGCGTGGTGTAGCCGTTGGAGTCGGTGCCCTGGGTGCCCCACTGGGAGCCCCAGAAGACCAGGTAGACCTTGGGCGCGCCGGTGGTGACGCCGATGCCGTCGACGCCGCCGCCGAAGTTGAGGTTCGTCGTGCGCTTGCCGGCCGTGGCGGCACCGGCTTCCTTGGTCGGGACGACGCCGTGCCGGTACGGGTGGGTCTGCCCGGCGAACTCGCTGCTCGGCTGGTCCGCCTGCGCGGGTGCGGCGGTGGCGGCGAAGCCCGCGGCGGCCAGCGCCAGCGAGGAGAGGCCGGTCAGGACTCTGGAGGTGGGGGACATGCCCATCGTGAGGGTTCCTCTCTGCCGCCGGCACGGAGGTGTGGGGAGCGCCGACGGTTCATGGGGCCGAAAGGGTGGCCCGAAGCCAAGCAGAGCCGCTGAAAGCGGGTCAACGGGATCGGAAGCAAAGGAAACCCAGCCGTACCGTCGCGAACGTGAAAAGCAGGCAGGTCAGCACATGTCCATGCGCGTAGCGACGCCGTCTATCAACATTCGGAGGGGAGTTCCGCAACAGTATGGAGACCGTCCACACAACACGCCGGTTCCCCGGCCGGGTTGGGCCTCTCCGGCCGGGCCCCGTCGCCTCCGGTCAGCTGTCGGCGGGCGGCTCGACGGTGGGCGCTCGACGGTGGTGTCCTGGCCGGCGACGATCCGCCAGCCGTCGTCCAGCCGCAGGCCGCGGGCGTTCGACCGCGACGTCCGCCGCGCGAACTGCGCGGCAAGCGCGCCCGTCCTTCTCGTTGAAGGCCCGTTCCAGCACCTTCACCACCTCGGTCACGGCCTGCCGCACGTCCTCCGGGACGGACCCCACCGCCAGCACGTCGTTCGTCGTGAACGACCTCTCGCCGCTCGTGCACCGCATCGACGGATCGGACGCGACCATTCGATGAGCTCAAGCGCCCTTGAGGTCAAGTGCCGTCCCGTGCCCTGCCCCACCCGCCGATTCGCCCGGTCCGCACATGCCGGTCACGAATAGTCGGCCGCGCTGACCTCCCCCGCGCCACCCCGGCCACCCGGCCACCCCCATGACAGCCCTGCACGAGAAGTCGGCCGGCCCGAATTCCTCTGCGTCTCCATGTCGACCGGTCAACCCTGCCTTCCATGCGGCTCCTGGGCAGCAGCGAGGTGTTTCGGCCGCAGCCTTTCGCTACGGGCATGCCGCCGTCGGCCACAGGGCAGGTGCGGACGGTGCCACGGCTCCGCCTTCCGGCTGTGTCGCCTTCGTCTGCCCCGCCCGAAAAGTGGCGTACGTGGTCGGCCTCAGGCGGGTAGGCGGCGGTAGGCGGTGGCCACCTTCAGGAGCCAGGTGATCTCCTCCTGCGGGGTGGCGCCGCCGGGGTGGTCGGGTTCGGGGGGCATGCCGCTGGCCGGGGGGTGGCCGGTGGTGTGGTGGTGGAGGGCGGCATGGAGCCAGGCGGCCTCGGCGTGGGCGAGGTCGCCCGGCGCGCCCGCAGCGCCCGCACTGTCCACGCCCGCGCCGGGGGCCGATGACGGCAGGCCGTCCCGCAGGGCCAGTGCCGCGTCGCGGATCTCGAACGCCCGGTGGGCGACGTCCAGTGAGCGGTCGCCGAGGGCGAAGAGGTTGCGGATCCGTCCCGCCGGGGTGCCGAAGACGACCTGCGGCGCTGCCGCGACGAGGTCGGCCCAGAGCGGGTGGAGCCGCCACATGGCGTACTGGTCGCGGACGTAGCGGCTCACCGTCCGCAGGGGCGGCATGGCGAGGCCGAGCACGAGCAGGACGGCCGCCGCGGCCGGCAGGAGCTCGCCGACGGGGTCGTACGGCGGGACGGGTTTCCCGGTGGCGGGGTCGTGCGCGACGACGGTGTGCGCCGCGATGTAGTACACCCGGTACAGGACGTACACCGCCCCGGTCCCGGTGCTCGCCGCCATCAGCCGGACGCCGGTCCGCAGGAGGCCGCGCGGCACGTTGAGCCGGTTCGACCAGAAGAGCCGGGAGGCGAGCAGCGTCGAGGCGAAGAAGAACAGGTAGTAGACGGTGAGGTAGAGCTGCACCGGCCGGTCGGCGTAGTGCGCGTCGATGCCGTCGGGCCCGATCTGCTCGTGCTCGAAGAAGAAGACCGACAGCACCGCCATCACTACGCACGCCGCGGCCGCCGCCGTGTGCCGGACCTTCGTCGAGCGGATGCCCGTCCCGGGCGTCCCGTGGATCGCGACGACGTAGTCGAGCAGGCAGGTCGCCGCCGCGATGCCGAGGAGGTGCTTGATCAGGACGGACACCTCGGGCAGCCCGGTGCCGTCCTCCAGGAGGCGGGCGACGGGGGCGGGCCGGGTGGTGAGCGCGAGAGCCATCATGGCCGTGGTGCCCCAGAGGGCGCGGGTGGCGGGGGAGCGGAAGGCCCGGGGGGCGCGCCAGGCGACGGCGGTCCACAGGAGGGCGGGGACGAGGATCTCGAAGACGGAGCGCAGCATCTCAGCCTCGCCCTCCCGTGGACCGCCGCCCGCGCCTGAGGGGTTCGACCGGGCTGAGCATGCTGTCGACGAGCCGTTGGGAGGATTCCGTGCGCGCGCGGTCGGTGCCGGCGAGGTCGGCGAGCAGCAGGGCTATCATCTCCGCCTCCTGTTCTTCGACGGTGGTGTAGCTCGTGCGCGCCAGGCCGAGGGCCCGGGCGACGAATTCGGGAGTGAGGTCCGGCAACAGGTCGGTGAGGTGGCGCAGTTCGAGGACGCCGGTGTGCTCGCAGGCGACGTGCCCGAGCTCGTGGAGCTTGATGAGGTCCTGGTGGGCGGGGGTGGTGTGCCGTTCGTAGAAGACGACGTCGATGCTGGGGAGGGCGATCCACAGTCCGCAGGGGGCGTCCCGGCCGAGGGCGGGCAGGGGTTCCATGGCGATCGGTCGGCCCCGGTGGCGTTCGAGCGAGGCGCGGAAGCCTTCGACGGTGAACGGGACGGGCAGGTCGAGGGTGCCGAGGATGTTCTCGCAGCGCCGGCGGAGGCCGCGGGGAAGTGGCATGAGGGGAGAACGTTCCTTCAGTCGGCGGCGAGCGGCGAGCGGGCGCACAAGCAGACGGACGGGCGCACAAGCAGGCGCAGGGGCCTCAGTTCCTGTTCGAGGGCCCGGGGCCGTCCGCTCCCGACGCCCCTTCCTCCAGGGTCCTGAGCCGTTCGGCGAGCACGAGCAGCATGTTCAGGCTGTTGTCGGACAGTCCAGAGGCTCGCTTGACCAGGCTGACCACCCCGGAGTTGCCGAGGGCCTGCCGGAGGTCCCCGAACTTGTCGAGGCGGGCCAGCTGTTCGTCGACGTCGGCGGTCCTGCGGTCGTCCAGGAAGTAGGCCGCGCCCTGCCGGATGCCGAAGCCGCGGCCGAGCCAGTCGAGGGTGTCGACGGTCGGGTTGGGGCTCCGGCCCTTCTGTGTGACGCCGTGGTGGAGGTTGCGGATGGTGTCCTTGGAGATGACGTCGCGTCCGGCCAGGGTGTTGATGCGGTCGGCGAGTTCGCGGTAGGTGGGGGCGCGTCCGTCGGCCCGGGCGGCGTCGCGGGAGATCAGGTGGTCGATCTTGTCGGCGATGGCGCGGGCGCGGCACAGCGGGTGCTCGGGCACGGCGGGGCGGTCCGCGGCGGGGCGGTCCGCGACGGGGAGGTCAGCGCCGTCCGGCTCGTGTTCGTGCACGTCACCCGCCCCTCCGATCGATCCGGGGCACCAACCTATCGTGGGGGCCGGGCCCGCTGAATCCCTACGGGCGGCCGAGTTCCGTGATCCGCATGATGCGCCCGTGCGAGTCGAGGACGACGTCGTACGTGTTGCCGTAGCAGCCGTAGGGGGCGGCGGGAGGGCGGGTGGCGAGGCAGTCGTCGAGGTGGGTGAGGAGTTCGGGCAGCGGCACCGGTTTGGCGGGGTCGCCGTGCTGGCGGTCGACGAGGGCGGCGTCGACACCGGCGGCGGCGAAGGAGTAGCGCACCGGTGCGCCGACGGGCTCGAAGCGGTTCGGCGAGCAGAGGTACCGGGTGGCGCGGGCGGTGAGCCCGGGACCGTCCATGGTGCCCGCGGTGTCCGCAGCCCCGGCCGGGTCCGCGGCGACGACGCGCAGCACGGTGTGCCCGGGGTGCTCGCCGGCCGGCGAGCACGCGGCCGGGGCTGCGGACGGCAGCGAAGGGGCCGCCTCGACGGCGTCGTCGGGAGCGTCGCCGGGGTCGCCGGAGTCGTCGTCCTGGCCGCCGGCCTCGCTGGAGGCGCTCACGGCCGTGGGGTTCTCGTCGACGGGGGTGCAGGACGTGAGGCCGGCGACGGTGAGGGCCACGGCGGTGCCGGAGAGGAGGGCGGTGAGCAGGATGCGGGGCGTGGCCATGGCACCAGTCTCCCCGGCAACGTGGCGGACGTGTACATCCGGTCGTGGACGCGGACGTCCGGTTACACGTGCGCCGGCCGGGGCGCGGTTCCCGTCCCCGTCGGATGTGCGGACCCGACGGGGACGGGAAGTTCAGGGGGACGGTCGGTCCGGGAAGCCGGGAAGCCCAGGACACGCTCAGGCTGCGACCGGCCGCCCGGCCTCGTACGCCTCCCGCACCCGTGCCTGCGCCCGCGCGTCGCCGCCCAGGTGGTCGAGCCCGAGCAGGGCCGCCCCGAGCACCGGCGGCGCGACGACGACCCGCGGCTCGGCCAGCGGTGCGGCCCGCGCGAGCCGCGCCGTGACGTTGTCGAGAAGCAGCGGCTGCCGGGAGGCGAGCACGCCCCCGCCGAGCACGACCGGGGCGGGCGCGTCGAGCAGGTGCAGCCGGGTGAGCGCGACGACGGCGAGTCGGACGATCTCGTCGGCCTGCCGGTCGACGAGCTCCAGCGCGGTCGGGTCCCCCGCGTCCGCGACGGCGAACAGCACCCGGACGATCTCGTGCAGCCGCGCCGCCGGCAGGTGCCCGAGGTGGACGGCCTCGGCGACGGCACCGGCGCTGGGCAGCCCGTAGTGCTCGGCGATGGCCCGGGCGAGGGCGGTGGGCCCGCCGCGCCCGTCCTCGGCGCGCACGGCGTGCCACATGCTGTGGCCGGCGAGGCTGGCACCGCCGCCCCAGTCGCCGGTGAGCTCGCCGAGGGCGGGGAAGCGCGCGGTGCGGCCGTCCGGGAGGAGGCCGACGCAGTTGATGCCGGCGCCGCAGACGACGGCGACGCCGCGCGGGCCGTCGGTGCCGGCGCGCAGCAGGCCGAAGGTGTCGTTGACGACGGTGTTGCTGACGCCCCAGGGGTGGGATTCCAGCGCGGCGCGCAGCGCCTCCTCCTCGACGGGGAGGTCGGCGTTGGCGAGGCACGCGCTGACGTGGGTGGTCAGCCGGCCGGACCAGGACGGGTGCCCGGCGGCGCGCGCGGCCTCCTCGACCAGCGGGGCGAGGCCGGCGACGGCGGCCGCGCCGCCGATCTTCTGGGGTGCGAAGCCGCCGCCGCGGGCGGTGCCGCGGACGGTGCCGTCCGCGCCGATCAGGGCGACGTCGGTCTTGGAGTTGCCGGCGTCGATGGCGAGCACGCCGGGCAGGAGTGGTTCGGGCTGGTGGGTCATCAGGTCCCCGCGACTCGTACGTGGCCCGGCCGAGGGTGCCCGGCCGGGTGGCCCGGCCGGTGGTTCCCCGGCCGGGGGTGGGCGGTCCGCTCGCGGAGCCCGGCCCGCGACACCCTCATATCGCGGGCCGGGCCGTCCACGGCGACGCCGGGGCGCGGACGTCGGGCCGTCACGACGGGCCCGGACGTCAGGCGTCCCGAACGCCCGGCGTCCCGGACGTCAGGCCCAGGCGAGGTGCTCGCGGTTGTGGGCGAGCAGCCGGTCCGTCAGCCGGTCGGCGAGGTCGAACTGGCCGACCAGCGGGTGGGCGAGCAGCGCGTCGTACACCCGGTCGCGCCCGCCGCGCAGGGCGGCGTCGAGGGCGAGGTGCTCGTACGAGGTGACGGCCGCGACGAGCCCGGCGTAGAGCGGCTCGACGGGCCGCTGCGGGAGCGGGCGGACGCCGGCCGCGTCGACCTCGGCCGGCACCTCGATGACGGCGTCGTCGGGCAGGAAGGGCAGCACGCCGTCGTTGCGGGTGTTGACGACCTGGACGGAGGTGCCGCCGTCGGTGCCGAGCAGGGCGGCGATGAGCTGGACGGCGGCCTCGGAGTAGAACGCCCCGCCGCGCTCGCCCAGCAGTTCGGGCTTGGTGTCGAGGGCCGGGTCGGCGTACATCTCCAGCAGCTGCCGCTCGATCTCGGCGACCTGCGCGGCCCGCGAGCCCTGCGCCTTGAGTTCCTCGACGACCTCGTCGTGCTGGTAGTAGTACCGCAGGTAGTAGGACGGGACGACGCCGAGCCGCTGCACGACGGCCTGCGGCAGGTGGAGGTCGTCGGCGATCTCCTTGCCGAAGTCGCGGAGCAGCTCGGGCAGCACCTCCCGCCCGCCCGCCGCGCCGGGGGCGTCGAGCAGGGTGACGCCGCGCTCCCAGGTGAGGTGGTTGAGGCCGACGTGGTCGAGCCGGACGAGCTCCGGTGCCACCCCGAGGTGCGCGGCGAACTTCCGCTGGAAGCCGATCGCCACGTTGCACAGGCCGACGGCCTTGTGACCGGCCTCCTGCAGGGCCCGGGTGACGATGCCGACCGGGTTGGTGAAGTCGACGATCCAGGCGTCCGGGTTGGCCCGGCGGACGGTGTCGGCGATGTCCAGCACGACGGGGACGGTGCGCAGCGCCTTGGCGAGCCCGCCCGCGCCGGTGGTCTCCTGGCCGACGCAGCCGCACTCCAGCGGCCACGTCTCGTCCTGGTTGCGGGCGGCCTGTCCGCCGACGCGCAGCTGGAGCAGGACGGCGTCGGCGTCGGCGACGCCGTCCGCGACGTCCGTCGACACGGACACGACCGCCGGGTGGCCCTGCTTGGCGAAGATGCGCCGCGCCAGTCCGCCGATCAGCTCCAGCCGTTCGGCGGCCGGGTCGATCAGGACGAGTTCGCCGATCGGCAGGGTGTCCCGCAGCCGCGCGAAGCCGTCGATCAGCTCCGGGGTGTACGTCGAACCGCCGCCGACGATCGCCAGCTTGAGTGCGGACTTGAGTGCGGACCCGGTTGCGGACATCAGCCCTTGACCCCTGTCAGTGTCACGCCTTCGATGAAGGCCTTCTGTGCGAAGAAGAAGAGGAGGATCACCGGTGCCATCACGAGGAGGGTGGCGGCCATGGTGAGGTTCCAGTTGGTGTGGTGCGCGCCCTTGAAGGACTCCAGGCCGTAGGAGAGGGTCCAGGCGGCGTGGTTCTCGCTGGCGTAGATCTGCGGGCCGAAGTAGTCGTTCCAGCAGTAGAAGAACTGGAACAGGGCGACGGCGGCGATGGCCGGCTTGGCCATCGGCAGCACGACGCGCAGCAGGGTGCGCAGGTCGCCGCAGCCGTCGATCCGGGCCGCCTCGATGTACTCCTTGGGGATGGTGGTGAGGAACTGGCGCAGCAGGAAGATGGAGAAGGCGTCGCCGAAGGCCATCGGGATGATCAGCGGCCACAGGGTGCCGGTGAGGTGCACCTGCTTCGCCCAGAACAGGTACATCGGGATGATGGTGACCTGTGGCGGCAGCATCATCATCGAGATCACCGCCATGAGTGCCAGTTTCCGGCCGCGGAAGCGGAACTTGGCGAGCGCGTAGGCGACCGGGAGGCTGGAGACGACGGTCAGCAGCGTGCCGGCGCCGGCGTAGACCAGGGTGTTGCGCCACCAGGTGAGGAACCCGGGCGCCTCCCACACCTCGGTGTAGTTGCCCCACTGCCAGGAGGTGGGCCAGTAGTTCGTCGTGAGCGCCTGGCTGTCCGTCATGACGGAGGTCAGGAAGGCGAAGACGAACGGGAGGATGAAGAACAGCGCGGCGGCGATGCCCAGCGCGTGGACGGCCACCCAGTTGAGCGCGGCGCGCCGCCGGGCGGCCGCGGAGGCGGCCGAACGTCCAGAAGGCGACGAAGCCTCGGCGAGTACGGGGGTGCTGAGAGTCATGAACGGGTCCTCACTGATCCGCTAGTCCTCGCTCGCCATGAAGCCGGACCGGCGGCGCAGCAGGAGGGAGGTGACGGCCATCGCGATGGCGAACAGGACCAGGGCGACGACGCAGGCGGAGCCGGTGTCGAAGCGCTGGAAGCCGAGGTTGTACACCATCTGCGGCAGGGTCCACGTGGAGCCCTGCGGGAAGCCGGGCTCGAACTGCTGCCCGGAGTTGCCCGCGATGCCGCTGGCGACCCGCCCGGCGACGATCGCCTGGGTGTAGTACTGCATGGTCTGGATCACGCCGGTGACCACGGCGAACGTGATGATCGGCGAGATGTTCGGCAGCGTGACGTAGCGGAAGCGCTGGAGCGGCCCCGCGCCGTCGAGTTCGGCCGCCTCGTACTGCTCCTTGGGCACGTCCAGCAGGGCGGCCATGAAGATGACCATCAGGTCGCCGATGCCCCACATGGCGAGCATGGTGAGCGCGGGCTTGGACCAGTTCGGGTCGGCGAACCAGCCGGGCTGCGGGAGCCCGAGCTCGCCGAGGAAGTGGTTGACCGGGCCGGTGCCGGGGTTGAGCAGGAACGCGAAGGAGACGGTCGCGGCCACCGGCGGGGCCAGGTAGGGCAGGTAGAAGGCGGTGCGGAAGAAGCCGACGCCGCTCTTGATCTTCGTGATGAGCAGCCCGATGCCGAGCCCGAACACCACGCGGAGGGACACCATGACGACGACGAGCCAGAGGGTGTTGCGCAGGCCCTGCCAGAAGAAGGGGTAGTGGTTGAAGACGTAGTCCCAGTTCTTCAGCCCGTTGAAGGTGGGGGCCGAGAACCCGTCGTACTTCATGAAGGAGAAGTAGACGGTGGAGATCAGCGGGTACAGGAAGAAGACGCCGAAGCCGATCAGCCAGGGGGAGAGGAACGCGAGGGTGCGGGCCGCCTCCCGGCGGCGCTTCCGGCGCAGCAGGTGCTGCGTGGAGTGCGCCGCCGGGTCGGTGGGTCCGGTGCCCTCGCGGGTGCCGAACGCGAGTGCCATGGGGTGCTCCGAGTGCCGTGTTCTTCGGACTGCCGTGCCGGGCCGGTTACTTCGCCTGGGCGATGGCGGCGTCGATCTCCTTGGCGGTGGCGGCGAGGCCGGCCGCGAGGTCGGGCTGCTTGCCGGACTCGTACGCGTAGCCGAGGTTCTGCAGCGACACGATGTAGGCACCGCCGTTGGCGCTGGCCGGGGTGGTGCCGGAGTTCGGGTTCTTCGCGATGTCCAGGAAGGTCTTGAAGTTCGGGTCGCCGTTGAGCTTGGGCGAGTTGAGCGCGTCGAAGGTGCTCGGCACGTTGTGGATCGCGTTGGCGAAGCCGACGACCGCGTCCGTGTCGGTGGTCAGGTACTTGACGAGCTCCCAGGCGGCGGCCTGCTTCTTGCTGCTGCGGGCGATGCCGATGACGGTGCCGGTCTGGTAGCCGCGGCCGTAGGTGGCGGCCTGGTCGTCCGGCACCGGGAACGGGGCGGTGGCCCAGTCGAAGTCGGGCTTGCTCTCGGCGAGCGAGTTGGTGCGCCACTCGCCGTCGATGGCCATGGCGACCTGGCCGGTGTGGAAGGGGTTCTTCTCGCTGAACTCCTCGCCGAAGGTGGAGCGGTACTTCTCCAGCTTGTCGAAGCCGCCGAGCTTGTCGATGAGGCCCTTCTGCCACGTGAGCATCGCGGCGACCTTCGGGTCGGAGGCGACGGCCGACTTGCCGTCCGCGCCGAAGTAGGTCGGCCCGTACTGGCCGAGGAAGTGCTCGGTGGTGGACTCGTAGCCGTGGTAGTTCGGCATGAAGCCCAGCTGCTTGTAGCCGTCGCCGTCGGCGACGGTGAGCTTGGCCGCGGCGTCGGCGAACTCGCTGAAGGTCTTCGGCGGGGCGGTGATGCCGGCGGCGGCGAAGGCCTTCTTGTTGTAGTAGAGGCCGTAGGCGTCGCCGAGCAGCGGCAGGGTGCACTGGTTGCCCTGGAACTGCGTGTAGTTGAGCATCGCCGACGGGAAGGTCTTGGCGGCGTCGATGCCGCTCTTCCGCAGCAGCGGGTTGAGGTCGATGAAGGCCTTGGTCGAACAGAACATGCCGACGTTGTTGGTGGTGAAGGAGGAGACCACGTCCGGTGCGTCGTCGCCACCGGCCCGCAGGGCCTGGTTGACCTTGTCGTCCGCGATGTTGCCCACGGCCTTGACGTGGATGTTCGGGTGGGCCTTCTCGAAGGCGGCGATGTTGTCGTTGATCGCCTTCACCTCGTTGTCCTGGCTCCAGCCGTGCCAGAACGTGATGGTGACGTCCTTGCCGCTCGCCGAGTCGTCGCTGCCGCCGGCGTCGTTGCTGCCGGTGCAGGCGGTGGCGAGCAGGGCGAGGACGGCGCCGCCGGTGACGGCGGCGATCGTGCGGCGGCCTCTGCGGGAGGTGGTGGGGTGCACTTCGAGGTCCTCCTGGGGGTGCGCGGGCAGGCGTCATTGCCTCGTCGCCCGCGGTCGGGGGTTGGGGAGAGGTGGGTGCAGGGGTGGATCGCAGGGGAGTCGACGGGTGGGGTCGGCGGGGCAGGGGGGGGCAGGGGACGTCAGCGGGGTGTCAGTGGGTGGAGAAGACCGCCTCGCGGGCGGCCGCCAGGGCGCGCTGGAGCGCGCCGAGCAGGACGGGTGAACCGGACAGCGCGCTGCTCCGCACCTCCGGGCGGGCGATCGAGAGGCGGGCGAGTTCCTCCTGGACGAGCGAGCGCAGCCGTTCGCCGCCCGCGCTCGGCACGCCGCCGGAGAGGACCACCAGCTCGGGGTCGACGACGGCGACGATCACGGCCAGCCCGACGGCGATCCGGCCGGCCAGCTCGCGGAGGAACTCCTCGCCGGCGCCCGGGGTCGCCAGGGCCTTGGCGATGGTCTCCTCGGCGGTGGGCGCGCCGAGCCCGTGCTCACGGGCCAGCGCCCGGACGGCGGCCGCGCCGACCAGGTCCTGGAACCCGCCGAAGTTGCGGCGGCGCACGTCCCGCACGACCGGTGAGCCGGGCACCGGCATGTAGCCGACCTCCCCGGCGCCGCCGGTGAAGCCGCGGTGCAGCCGCCCGGCGATCACGATCGCGGCGCCGATCCCCGCACCGGCCCACAGCAGGACGAAGTCCTCGGAGCCCCGTGCCGCGCCCGAGGCCTGCTCGGCGACGGCGGCGAGGTTGACGTCGTTCTCGATCGACACGGGCGCGCCGATCTCCCCGGTCAGCTCCTCGACGAGCGTCGGCGAGTGCCAGCCGGCCAGGTGGGAGGCGTAGCGCAGCTTGCCGGTGACGGGGTCGGGCGCGCCGCTGACGCCGATCACGACGGTGTGCAGCGTGCCTTCGATTCCGGCAGCCCGGACCGTGTCGGCGACCGCCGCGGCGACCCGGGGGACGGTCCCGGCGGCCGGGACGCCCTTCAGCGGCACGACGTGCTCGGCGAGCGTGCTGCCGGTGATGTCGGCGACGGCGACCCGGATCCCGGTGGCCGTGACGTCCACCCCGGCGACGTACCCGGCGGCGGGATTCACCTGGTACAGCTGCGCGTTGGGCCCGGGCCCGCCCGCCGTGGTGCCGACCGGCAGGACCAGCCCCGCCGCCTCCAGGCGTGCCAGCAGCTGGGAGGCGGTGGGCTTGGAGAGACCGGTGAGCGTGCCGATCTGGGTGCGGGAGAGCGGCCCGTTCTCCAGCAGCAGTTCGAGGGCGGCGCGGTCGTTGATGGCGCGCAGCAGGCTGGGGGTGCCGGCGAGGGGGGCCTTGGCGGTGGTCTTGGTCACGCGCAGAATCCTCCTCTTCCGGCAGGTCGGGGGAGTACCCGGGGGAACTCCCCGGGGTGTCCGGGGAGCGCCCGGAGGGTGTCCCGGGTCGATGGCGCGAACTGTTAGGAAACTTTCCAGTCGCTTGGGAAGGACCGTACGGTCAGCGTCGGCGGAGTGTCAATGGCCCGCCCGGCGGTGGATGCCGAAGCGTTACCGGGCAGCACGAAGCCCCGCCCCCACGTCGGTGGGAGCGGGGCTTTCGTCCGCGCGTGCGGGCTTTCCCGGCCGCTGCGAAGGGCGTTACGGCTTGGCGAGGTCGTCCATCGGCGGCTTCGGCGACGGTATCGGCTCGGTCGCCTTGTAGCGCGCCGAGGACGGGTCGGCCAGCGACGACGGCGGCGACGGGTCCGGGGCCGCGGCGATCGCGACGCCGGTGGCCGCCGCCTCCTCCTTGACCTTGATGCCGGCGTGGTCGAAGGCCGCCTTCAGCCGCTGGCGCATCGCCCGCGCCACCGTCGCCGCCTTGCCCGGCGCCGTCCTGGCCTCGACCCGCACCACCACCGAGTCCGCCGCGACCGACTCCACGCCCAGCACCGACACCGGCTCCCAGATCAGCTCGTCGTACGGAGCCTCCTTGGACATCGCCTCGGCCGTCTCCTGGATCAGGTCCTCGGCCCGGAGGAGGTCCTCCTTGTACCCGACCTGGACGTCCACGGTGGCCGTGGACCAGCCCTGGCTCATGTTGGCGATCCGCTTCACCTCGCCGTTGCGGATGTACCAGATCTCGCCGTTCGCGCCGCGCAGCTTGGTCACCCGCAGGCCGACCTCCAGCACCGTGCCGGCGGCCACCCCGGTGTCGATCTCGTCGCCGACGCCGTACTGGTCCTCCATGATCATGAAGACGCCGGAGAGGAAGTCCGTGACCAGGTTGCGGGCGCCGAAACCGATCGCCACACCGGCGACACCGGCGCTCGCCAGCAGCGGGGCCAGGTTCACCCCCAGCGCGGAGAGCACCATGAGCGCCGCCGTGCCGAGGATGCTGAAGGACGCGACGCTGCGCAGCACCGAGCCGATCGCCTCCGAGCGCTGCTGGCGCCGCTCCGGGTTGACGACCCCGGTGTTGGCGAGCAGTCCGCCGATGCGGCCGTGCTCCTCGGCGCTCTCGTGGGCGCGCGCCATCCTGGTTATCAGCTGCGTGATGAGCTTGCGCACCACCGCGCGCAGCACCAGCGCCAGGACGATGATGAAGACGATCCGCACCCCGGAGGCGAGCCAGGACTGCCAGTGGGTGTCGAACCAGCTGGCCGCCTGCTTGGTGGTGTCCGAGACCTCCTGCGCGCTCGTCGGGATCCGCAGGTCGAGCTGCGGCACCTGCGGCGCGGTCGGGCCGGGGGACGGCGTCGTCGGCTGGGAGGACGCGTCGGCGAGGCCGAGGGCGCCGGAGCGGAACACGTGCGGGACCTTCCTTGCAGGGGGCATCACCCGGTCCCGTGCCGCAGCGAGCCCGACCCGCGGACCGTCGCCCCAGCCTAGCGGGCACCGAACGCCCGACCGGACCCGCCGAACGGCGTGCGGGCCGCCCCGGACGCCCCGTCAACGCCCCGGTGCGCTCCCGCGCGCACCCGTCCGAGCACCACCTCCGCACCGCTCCGGCACCCCCCGGAGGCGGTCCCACCACTGCTCCGACCGGCGGAGCAGTCCTCCCGGGGGGAAGCGGAGGGTCTCCTACCGGGGGCCGGGGTGCAACCCGACCTTCCGCCGGGCATATCGGGTATGACGGAAACCACACCCGGAGATCACGTCAGGTCCGTTACACAGGAGTGGTGGCGCCGTACGAAGGCGTAAGGCGACACTGGGGGAGATCACCCACCCGTTGGGTGATCCAACCGCTCGTCCCGGCGCGAGCCACGCGCCGCAGGCGTCCAAGGAGGCATCCGTGCCGCATGTCCTGGTCCTCAACGCGTCCTACGAGCCACTCGGCGTCGTATCGATGCGCCGCGCACTCATCCTGGTCCTCAACCACAAGGCGGTCAGCCTGGAGGACACCGGAGTCACTCTGCACAGCGCCACCAGCGCCCTTCCGGCGCCGTCCGTCGTCCGCCTGACCCGCTTCGTCCGGGTCCCGTTCTGCGGGCCCGTCCCGCTCACCCGCCGGGCGCTGTTCGCCCGCGACCACGGCCGCTGCGTCTACTGCGGGGCCGCCGCCACCAGCGTCGACCACGTCATCCCGCGCAGCCGGGGCGGCCAGCACCGGTGGGACAACGTCGTGGCGGCCTGCCGCCGCTGCAACCACACCAAGGCCGACCGCCACCTCACCGAACTCGGCTGGCGCATGAAGCGCCCGCCCGCGCCGCCCTCCGGCCTCGCCTGGCGGATCATCGGCACCGGCATCAGGGACCCCCGCTGGCGGCCCTACCTGGAGCCGTACGGCGGCGGCGACCAACTACGCGCCCCGCAGTGGGGCGAGTACGAGCACCACGACCATACCGAGCCCAACCACTCGGTCCCGATCGGCCGGGCGCACGGCGCCCACGCCGCCCCCGTCCGCCGCGGCGAGCAGCCGGAACCGCTCTCCGCCTGAACCAGAGCTCCACAAGGGCCTGCCCCGTCACATCTCGGTACGCCTCATGGGCCGCCGCGCACCCCACCGGGGAGCACGGCGGCCCGCCGTGTGCACGGCCGCCGCGCGGGCGACCACTGCACGGGCTACTGCTTGGGCGGAGTCCCGGCGGCCGGCGGCTGCTGGCCCGCGGCCGGCTGGGCCGGCTGCTGCTGCGCGGGCGTGGTGCCGGGGGTGCCCGGGGTCCCCGGCTGTGCCGGGGGAGCCACCGGCGGCTGCGGCTGCGCGGGCGGCGTCACGGCGTACAGCTCGATCCCCCACAGCGAGTAGCCGTACTTGGTGGCCCGGGTCACGCCCTGCACCCGCAGGAACTTGGCGTTCGCGGCGTCGAAGCGCACCGTCTCGTCGCCGCCCTTGCCGTTGTCCACGCTCGCCGCGGTCGTCCAGGTGACCCCGTCCGCCGAGGTCTGGATCTTGTACGACGCGGCGTACGCGGCCTGCCAGTGCAGCACCGCCGCACCGAGCCGGACGGCCTGCGGCAGCTCCAGCTGCACCCAGGCGTTGTCCTGCGCGGGCGAGGACCAGCGGGTCTTCGGGTCGCCGTCGGCGACGTTCGAGGCCGGGAAGTTCGACGTCTCGTCGCCCGAGGAGGTGGCCTTCGCGCCGACCGCGAGGTCCGCCCCGCCGGTCGGCGGCACCACGTGCACCTGGAGCACCTGCTTGACGACGGTCGAGCCGGCCACGTACTGCACCGGCACCTGGTACGTCCCGGACGGCGTCCCGGCCGCGGCGCTGACCAGCAGCGGAACCCCGACCTTCCCGCCGCGCGGCACCGTCACCCCGGCCGCCGGCGCCACCGTCAGGCCCTTCGCCGCCGCCGGCACGTCGGCCTGCAGGCTGCCGGCGGTGCCCTCGGGGCGGCCGGCCGTGACCGTCGCCTGGGTCTGGACGGGCGCGGCCGCGCCGGTCACGACGTCCAGGGACGGGTCGCCCAGGGTGAGCCGGGCCGCCGGGGTGTCCGCGTACCAGGGGATCACCTGGTTGACGACCGGCGGGTCGCCGCCCGGTTTCCAGGTCAGGCGGAACGCGTCGGCGGGCTGGCCGCCGGCCGGCAGCTCGTTGTAGCCCGGGTTGATCGTCCCTATGTCGAACCAGGTGCCGTCCGGGCGCCGCAGCGACACGGTCGCGGTGGCCTTCACGCTCGGGTCGGTCAGCACGGTGAGCCGGTCCACCGGCCGGGCCGCGCCCAGCTCGACGGTCAGCGGCTCGTCCTGCGCGGTCGGCGCACTGGCCGCCCGGTAGGCGGTGTCCGGGTTGCCGTCCAGCACCGCGGCCGCCGAGGAACCGGGCAGCGCGGCCGGGCCGCCGGAGACGCTCGCCGGGGCCTCGTCCGGCGCCGTCACGGTGAACTCGCGCACCGCCACCGCGGTCTTCTGAGCGGCGGTGGCGCGCAGCCGAACCGCCCGCACCACCGTGCCGGCGGGCACCTGGGCGCTGACCGTCTTCTGGTTCTTCACCACGGCCAGCTGCTTCCAGCCGCCCTCGCCGGTCGAGTACTCCAGCACGCCGTCGCGGATGTAGTCGTCCACCGCGCTCTGGGCGTCCGGCCCGTCGCCCCAGCCGCCCATCAGGACGGTGACGCCGCTGACCGGGCGCCCGGAGCCGAGGTCCACGCCGACCGAGTCGCCCGGCTGCGGGGGAGCGGAGCTCCAGTAGAAGGTGTCGGCCTGGCCGTCGGTCATCAGCGCCGGCAGGTGGTCGTGCGCGGAGCCCATCGTCGTCGTCGGGCTGATGCCGCCGCTGACCACGCCCGCCCAGTTGTCGGCGGCCCGCAGCGCGTGCTCCAGGAACGGGCCGAGCACGCCCGCGCCGATCGTCGCCGGGCTCTGCGCCAGCCGCTCGCGCAGCCGGTTCAGCTCCACCCGGGCCTTCCAGGCGGCGGCGCCGTCACCGCCGTGCTGCGCCAGCAGCATGTCGAGGGCGGCCTGCCCGGCCAGCCCGTAGTCGTGCAGCGGCGCCAGCCACGGCCCGGCCTCGGCGGCCAGAGCGGACGTCGCCTCGGTGCCGGCCAGCGTCTCCTGGGCCGAGGCCATCGCTGCGAACGCGTCCCGCAGCGGGCCCGCGGCCTCTATCAGCTTGGCGAGGTCGGGGGCCGCGCCCGAGGTGGGCTCGGCGGTCGCCCAGAACTTGTCGATCAGCGGGGTCAGGTAGCCCGACTCCTGCTTGGACAGCGGCGAGGACGAGCTGTTGCCGGCCAGCGCGGTGACGGCCGCCAGCGCCGACCCGGCCGGGGTCGCGGAGGCGCCGGTCGGCCCGGCCATCGTGCGCAGCGCGGCCTGCCAGGACTCGTCCGGCTTGTACGCGGCGGGGTTCCAGGCGAAGTCGCCGGCCGTCGACAGGGCTATCCGGGAGGCCACCGGCTGCTGCATCGCCCCGGTCAGCATCACCGCGGAACGGCTCGCCACCTCCGGGTCGCGCCCGGTGTAGGCGCCGAGGTAGAGCCGGTCCGGGTTGGCGTCGTTGACCGGGTAGTTGTCCATGGTGACCAGCGGGTGCCCGTACAGGCCCGCGGTGTCCGAGGCCTGAGCGCCGGTGATCTTCTCCGGGATCACCCCGACCCCGCTCCACGCCACCTGCACCCCGGCCGGCAACGCGTCCGCGAGCGCCTTGCGGTAGGGCGTCGAGCCCGACTGGTGGTACTCGGTCGGAACGATCGACAGCGGCGCCAGGCCCGGGTTCTTCGAGATCAGCCGGTCCTGCACCTTCGCGGCCAGCGCGGCCTGCGCCTTGGCCGCGGCGGCCGGCCCGGTGCCGTACGTCGAACGGTCGTCGGAGCAGTGCCACTCGTCGTAGCTGACGTCCAGGAACTGCAGCTGGAACGCGGAGAAGCCGAGGACGCGCAGCCCGTCCAGCTTCGCCACCAGCGCGTCCACGTCCTTGCCCGAGCTGAAGCAGAACGACTGTCCCGGGTCGACGGCGTACCCGAGCGTCACGTGGTTGGCGGCCGCCCGGCCGGCCAGCTCGCGCAGCTCGGCCGCCTTGTCCGCCGGGTACGCGTCGCGCCAGCGCGACAGCCGGTACGGGTCGTCACCGGGAGCGTAGAGGTAGAAGTTCTGCTTCGAGCGGCCCAGGAACTCCACCTGGTCCAGCCGCTGCTGCGCCGTCCACGGCGTGCCGTAGAACGCCTCCGCGGTGCCGCGCACCGGCGCCCCGGACGGCCAGTCGCGCAGCGTGATCCCCGGCAGGCCGAGCCCCGAGGCGCCTGGCGCCTGGTTCTGCCCCTGCCCGGCCGGCACCGCCGCCAGCAGCTGGCGCAGGCTCTGCGCCGCGTAGAAGGTGCCCGCCGCGTCCGCGCCCGCCAGCACCACCGCGCCGTACGTCCCGCCGCCCTGTGCGGACAGCTGACCGGCCGTCAGTACGTAGCCGCCGATCGGCATCCCGATCAGCGACGGCGCGGCACCGTCCTTCGTCCCGCCCGCGGCGGCCAGGTCGCGCAGCGCCCGGTCCACCGCGCCGCCCGCGCCCTCGGCCGGCCCGCCGACGTACACGACGAGCGAGCCCGCGGCCGGCGGGGCGTCGACGTCGGACACGGTGGTGAAGTCCGTCGCCCCGGCGATCCCGAGCACCTCGTGCACCGTGTCCACCGCGCCGTGGTCCGCCTTCGGCGCCGTCACCAGCGTCACCGCGGCCGGCACCACGACCGGCTTCCCGGCCACCGCCTGCTCCTGCGGCCGCGGGAACACCTGCGGGTTCGTCACGCTCCCCAGCGGCGTCTGCGGCGCGGTGCTCACCACGTCCGGCCCGGGCGCCCCCGCGTACGCCGCCGCCATCGGCACCGGCCCCGCGAGCAGCCCGCCGACCACGGCCGCCGCGGCGACCCCCGCCGCGATCTGCAGCGCCCGCCGCCCCGGCGCGCGGCCCCCGGCCGCCCGCTCGGCCCGGACGGACGCCAGCAGCGGCTCCGTCCCCTTGAGGTCGGCGATCAGCCGGTCCGCCGTCCTCGGCGCCAGCTGACGGCACGTCCGCGCGGTGGCCCGCCGGGCCGCCAGCGCGGCGGGGTGGTACAGGACATCGCGCAGCGCGGAGCTCTGCTCCAACTGCTGCCGCAGCCGCCGCCCGGCCGCTACGGAAACTCGGGCTTGCACAGGAGCCTCCTCGCCAGGCTGGACCACATCGCCGCAACCCCACCAGCTACCCAACCCGGTGTCAACGCCGCCGTCAGGTATGTCCACTTTGCCCAATTGATCACCTCGCCGCCCGTCCCCCGGCCACCCCTCCCACCAGCGGAACCACCCAGGGTCACCAGTCCTCCTGACGGCCGGTCGACCGCTCGCGCTCGTGTCGCACAGCGTCATCGGGCCGTCACGCGGGTAGGACTGTGGTCGTCCTGAACTGGCGTTGCCGAGACATCGCAGGAGCCGCGAGTGGCCGCTTATCTCGACCGTGACGGAGCCGACGGGCTCAAGGTGCCGGCGCAGGACGCTCCGGCCCCGCCACCCGAACTCGTGGCGCTGGCACAGGCGCACGGGGTCGATCCGAAGGACCCGGGGCCCGGCGGGGTGCCGGTCGGCGCGCGGACACTGGTGGCGGTGCTGGGGGCGCTCGGGGTCGAAGCCGGGACGCCGGAGGAGGTGCGGGCGGCGCTGGACCGTCACCGGGCCGAGCAGCAGGCCCGGTTGCTGCCGCCCTGCGTCGTCGTCCGCCAGGGGCGCCGCACCGCGCTCGACGTCCCGGCCGACGCCCGCCTCCACGTCGAGCTGGAGGACGGTGGCGTGTGGGAGCTGCCCCGCGGCCACTCCCACTGGCTCCCGGCCGACCTGCCCCTCGGCCGGCACGTCCTCACCGCCGAGTGCGGCAGCGGCACGGCGCGCGCGGCCCTCGTCGTCGCCCCCGACAAGCTCCCCGAACTGCCCACCCGCAGCTGGGGTTTCCTCGCCCAGCTGTACTCCCTCCTCTCCGAGCGCTCCTGGGGCATGGGCGACCTCGGCGACCTCGCCGACCTCGCCCAGTGGGCCGGCGGCGACCTCGGTGCGGGCTTCGTCCAGATCAACCCGCTCCACGCCGGCCTCCCCGGCGCCCCCTCCGACCCGTCCCCCTACCGCCCTTCGTCCCGTCGCTTCGCCGACCCCGTCCACCTGCGCGTCGAAGCCGTCCCCGAGTACGCCTACCTCGTCGGCGACCAACGCGCCGAGGCCGAGGAACTCGGCCGCCGGGCCGCCCGGCTCCGCGCCGAGGTGCTGGGGCACGACGGCCTGATCGACCGGGACGCCGTCTGGGCGCTCAAGCGCGAGGCGCTGGAACTGCTGCACGAGGTCCCGCGCGGCGCCGGCCGCGACGCCGCGTACCGGGCCTACCTGCGCCGCGAGGGCGAGTGGCTGGAGCGGTACGCGCTGTGGAACGCGATCGCCGAGGAACACGGACCGGACTGGCACACCTGGCCCAAGGGGCTGCGCCACCCGGACGGGTCCGGGACCGAGCGCGCCCGCAAGGAGCTCGCCGACCGGGTCGAGTTCCACCGCTGGCTCGCCTGGCAGGTCGACCAGCAGCTCGCCGCGGCCAGGGCCGCCGCCGACGGTGCCGGCATGCCGGTCGGCCTGATCCACGACCTCGCGGTCGGCGTCCACCCGGACGGCGCCGACGCCTGGGTGCTCCAGGACGTGCTGGCCGGCGGCATCTCGGTCGGCGCCCCGCCGGACGCCTTCAACGCCCACGGCCAGGACTGGGGCCTGCCGCCCTGGCGCCCCGACGCCCTCGCCGCCGCCGGCTACGCCCCGTACGCGGAACTGCTGCGGGCCGCCGCCCGGCACGCCGGCGCGGTGCGGATCGACCACGTGATGGGGCTGTTCCGCCTGTGGTGGGTGCCGCAGGGGCACGCGCCGACGGAGGGTGCGTACGTCCGCTACGACGCCGAGGCCATGCTCGGCGTGCTCGCGCTGGAGGCGCACCGCGCCGGGACGGCGGTGATCGGCGAGGACCTCGGTACGGTCGAGCCGGGCGTCCGCGAGGAACTGGCGGAGCGCGGGATCCTCGGGACGTCCGTGCTGTGGTTCGAACGGGACTGGGCGGCCGGCGGGGAGATCCTGCCACCGGACCGCTGGCGCCGCGGTTGCCTGGCCACCCTCACCACCCACGACCTGCCCAGCACGGCGGCCCGGCTCTCCGGCGAACACGTCGAGCTGCGCCACCGGCTCGGGCTGCTGGCCCGGCCGCTGGGGGACGAGCAGGCGCAGGCGGCGGAGGAGCTGGCCGAGTGGCGGGCGGCGCTGACGCGGCTGGGGCTGCTGGCGCCTGGGGAGCCGCTGTCGATGCCGGTGCTGTACCGCTTCCTGGGCGCCACCGGGGCCGGGCTGGTGGGCGTGTGGCTGCCGGACCTGGTCGGCGACCCGCGCCCGCAGAACCTCCCCGGCACGTGGGACCAGTACCCGAACTGGCGCCTCCCGATCGCCGACGGCACCGGCCACCCGGTGACCCTGGAAGCCCTCTCCACCACCCCCGCCGCGTCCTTCCTGTCCCACCTCCTGGCCCGCAGCCCGCACCACCACCCCTGAGCCGACCCCCGTCCCCGGAGCCCCGGAAGTCCCGTCAGGCCCACCCCGACGCGCGCGGCTCCGTGGGCCTGGCCTGTCCCTGTCCCTCACCCCTGCCCGGAGGGCATCCCGCACACCCCTCGTCCCATCAGGCCCACCCCGACGCGCGCGGCTCCGTGGGCCTGGCCTGTCCCTGTCCCTCACCCCTGCCCGGAGGGCATCCCGCACACCCCTCGTCCCATCA
>NZ_JBEZGX010000024.1:0-15345 GCF_040650235.1 Kitasatospora sp. NPDC048722 | reverse complement strand
AGGCCCACCCCGACGCGCGCCACCCCATAAGCCCCGGGTAAGTTGGAAAACGTGGACAAGAGGAACGCTTTGCGAGCCGGCGCGGTCTCCGCAACGGTCACGCTGATGATGCTGCTGTCGTCGCCCGCCATGGCCTTCACCCGGGACGACGGCGACGACCCGGGTTCCGGCCTCAGCGTCGGCCAGGCCATCGGCCTGTACGTGCTGATCCCGATCGCGGCCTTCGTGATCATCGCCGCCCTCGCGGCCATGCCGTACGGCAAGGGCAAGAAGAACTAGCCGACGGTCCCACGGCCGTCCACCAGCAAGACCCGCACCAACGCCGAAGGGGCGCCGGACCGAGTCCGGCGCCCCTCCGCGTTGTCGGGCCTAGCGCCCCCCGGCCGCCCGGTCGGCGGCCTGCGCCCGCAGCGCCCGCTCGACCCCGGCCTTCGCCTCGACGACCTGGCGCCGCAGCGCCGGCGCCGGCTCGGCCGCGGCGAGCCACGCGTCGGTGGCGTCGACCGTCGCCTGCGACACCTGCAGCGCCGGGTACAGCCCGCCGATGATCTGCTGCGAGATCTCGTGGCTGCGGGTCTCCCAGACGCCCTTGACGGCGTCGAAGTACTTCGCCGCGTACGGCGCGAGCAGCTCCCGCTGGTCGGCCTGCTGGAAGCCGGCGATGGTGGCCTCCTGCACGTAGTTGGTGAGCGTGTCGGACTCGACGACCGCCGCCCACGCCTGTGCCTTGGCCTCGGCGGTGGGCCGGGCCGCGCGGCAGGTGGCGGCGTGCTCCTGGCCGGCCGCGGTGTTGTCGCGCTCCAGCTCGGCGGCGACGGCCGCCTCGTCGGCGCGTCCGGTGGCCGAGAGCCGGACCAGCAGGGTCCAGCGCAGCTCGGTGTCGACGGCCAGGCCCTTGATCTCGGTGGTCCCGGCGAGCAGCCCGGCGAGCAGGTCGAGCTGGGCGTCGGTGCGGGCGACGGAGGAGAGCGTGCGGGCCCAGGCCAGCTGGTGGTCGCTGCCGGCCTCGGCGGCCCGCAGGTGCTCCTCGGCGGCGGCGGCCCAGCGGCCGAGGCCCTCCTCGCGCCAGGCCGGGTCGGCGTAGGCGTCGAGGGCGAGCTTGACCTGCCGCTGCACGGACTGGACGACGCCGATGTCGCTCTCGCGCCCGATGCCGGAGAGCGCGAGCGCCAGGTAGTCGCGGGCGGCGAGTTCGCCGTCGCGGGTCATGTCCCAGGCGGAGGCCCAGCACAGGGCGCGGGGCAGCGACTCGGTGAAGGCGCCGAGGTGTTCGGTGACGACGGCGAGCGAGTCCTCGTCGAGCCGGATCTTGGCGTAGGAGAGGTCGTCGTCGTTGAGCAGGACGACGGCCGGCCGGTGCCGTCCGACGAGCTCAGGCACCTCGGTGCGCGGACCGTCGACGTCGAGCTCGATCCGGTCGGTGCGCACCAGGGTGTCGCCGTCGGCGAGTTCGTACAGGCCGATGGCGATGCGGTGCGGGCGCAGCACGGCCTCGCCCTTGGCGCCGTCGGGGAGGGCGGGGGCCTCCTGGAGGACGGTGAAGGACTCGATCTCGCCGTCGGTGTTCAGGACGATCGAGGGGCGCAGCACGTTGATGCCGGCGGTCTCCAGCCAGGCCTTGGACCACGCCTTGAGGTCGCGTCCGCTGGCCTCCTCCAGCGCGCCGAGGAGGTCGCCGAGGCGGGTGTTGCCCCAGGCGTGGCGCTTGAAGTAGGCCTGCACGCCCTGGAAGAAGGCGTCCTGGCCGACGTAGGCGACGAGCTGCTTGAGCACCGAGGCGCCCTTGGCGTACGTGATGCCGTCGAAGTTGACCTGGACGTCCTCCAGGTCGTTGATGTCGGCCATGATCGGGTGGGTGGACGGCAGCTGGTCCTGCCGGTACGCCCAGGTCTTCATCTGGTTGGCGAAGGTGGTCCAGGAGTGCGGCCACCGGGAGCCGGGCGCCTCGGCCTGGCAGACGGCCTCGGCGAAGGTGGCGAAGGACTCGTTCAGCCAGAGGTCGTTCCACCACTCCATGGTGACGAGGTCGCCGAACCACATGTGGGCGAGCTCGTGCAGGATCGTCGCGGCGCGGGCCTCGTAAGCGGCGTCGGTGACCTTGGAGCGGAACACGTACTGGTCGCGCAGGGTGACGGCGCCCGCGTTCTCCATCGCGCCGGCGTTGAACTCCGGGACGAACAGCTGGTCGTACTTGGCGAACGGGTAGGGGTAGTCGAACTTCTCCTGGAAGTAGTCGAACCCCTGCTTGGTCACCTCGAACACGGCCTCGGCGTCGAGGAATTCGCGCAGCGAGGGCCGGCAGTAGACGCCGAGCGGCACCTTCTGGTCGCCGTTCTCGTAGCTGTCGAAGACGCCGACGTAGGGGCCGGCGACCAGCGCGGTGATGTAGGTGGAGATGCGGCCGGTCGGCTCGAAGGCCCAGACCTGGGTGTCCCCGTCGCCGGTCGGCTGCGGCGTCGGGGAGTTGGAGACGACGACCCAGCCCTTGGGGGCGGTGACGGTGAAGGTGAACGCGGCCTTCAGGTCGGGCTGCTCGAAGCTGGCGAAGACGCGGCGGGCGTCCGGCACCTCGAACTGGGTGTAGAGGTAGGTCTCGCCGTCGACCGGGTCGACGAAGCGGTGCAGGCCCTCGCCGGTGTTGGTGTAGGCGCAGTTCGCGACGACGCGCAGCTCGTTCTCGGCCGCGAGGCCCGGCAGCGGGATGCGGCTGTCGGCGAAGCTCGCGGGGTCGAGCGCGGCGCCGTTGAGGGTGATCTCCTCGACGCCCGGGGCGACGAGGTCGATGAACGTGTCCGCGCCGGGGGTCGTGGCGGTGAACCGGACGACGGTGGTGGACCGGAAGGTCCCGCCCTCGCGGGCGGTGCCGAGGTCGAGCTCGATGTCGTACGCGTCCACGTGCAGGAGGTCGGCCCGGGTGCGGGCCTCCTCACGGGTCAGGTTGGTGCCGGGCACTCGCTGAACTCCTTCGTCGGGCTGGTGTTGCGCATCTTCCCACGTGCAACGCGCGGGCCCGCCGAATAATCGCGGGCGGACGGCCCGGGCCGCGCAATGACGGGGGGACGACGAAGGAGGGGCGGGTCGGGGCGTCGGCCCCGACCCGCCCCTCCCCTGGAGAGACGTCAGTTCGTCGTCACTTCTTCGCCCACTTGGCGAGCGGCGAGTCCGAGCCGTACCGCGAGAAGGTGATGACCTCGCTGGCGTCCTGCGTCATCTTGTACTCGTTCAGGCCGGCGCCGATGTCCATGCCGTCCGGCATGGCCAGGGTCCCGAGGTCGGTCATCGAGCCGTCGGTCGGCGAGAGGGTCACGAGGCGCGCGGGCTTCTTGTAGCCCTGGGTGAGGATGGCGCGGACCTTGCCGTCCTTGTCGTACCCGGAGACGAGCCGGATGTCCTGGTTGGCGGTCGGGTTGGCGGCCGACCACAGCCGCTTGCCGGTGGTCAGGTCGTACGCGTTGATGGCGTCCTTGCTTCCGCTGACCTGGGCGTACAGGATGTTCCCGCTGACGACGTTCGCCCTGATCGCGTCGTTCAGGCCGGTCAGGCGCAGGCTGTCGGAGCCGGGCTCCTTGACCGACATCGGGTTGCCCGGCTTGTTGCTCTTGTCGAACGGCAGGACGTAGTCCCCGTTGGTGCCGTTGGTCATGAGCACCACCAGCGGATCCGCGGAGACGACCTTGTCGACCGCCTCGATGCTGCCGGCGAGCGCGAGCGGCGTGCTCTTCTGCGCGCCGGTCTCCGAGTCCACCACGTACAGCTGGGACTTCGGGCTGCTCTCGTAGCAGCGGTCGCTGACCACGATCTGGGCACCGGTGGTGCGGCCCGTCACGGTGCAGCTGCTGTCGCGCGGCTTCCACGACCAGACGGTCTGGCCGTTGTCGATGTTGACCGCGCCGACCACCCGGCCGCCGATGGCGACGACCTTGTCGGTGACGGACAGGGTCGGGGAGGAGAGCCGGTCGTTGGAGACCTTGACGCTCCAGAGCATCTTGCCGGAGGTGAGGTCGACGGCGCCCATGGTGGAGCAGTCGCTGTCACCGGTGTTGAAGGCGATGGCGCCGATGTTCTTGGAGTTGGTGCTGTTCGACGCGGCGCACAGCTCCTTGGCGCCGTTCGGCACCGGGATGGACCACGCGGGCTTGCCGTCCGACAGGTTGTACGCGCGGACGCCGTTGGAGTCCACGCGCACGGCGACCTTGTCGGTGGCCCAGATGCCGAGCATCTGGGTGCTGCCGTCCGAGTCGGTGGCCTTGGGGACGGACCAGGCGACGTTGTAGCTGGCACCGCCGCCGCCCGTGCCGCCGTTGCCGCTGGTGCCGCTGGTGCCGGAGCTGGTGCTGCCGCCGTCGCCGGAGGTGCCGCTGGTGGTCCCGCCGGTGTTCGCGACCGGGTTGTCGGGGTTGTCCTTCTGCTGGAACAGCACGACCAGCGCGGCGACGATGGCGATCGCGAGCACGCCGCCGATGATGCCGCCCCAGACCATCACGGGGTTGCGCTGCTTCGGC
Source organism: Kitasatospora sp. NPDC048722 (assembly GCF_040650235.1). Taxonomy (NCBI): domain Bacteria; kingdom Bacillati; phylum Actinomycetota; class Actinomycetes; order Kitasatosporales; family Streptomycetaceae; genus Kitasatospora; species Kitasatospora sp. NPDC048722. The sequence continues at coordinate 10,843 of NZ_JBEZGX010000024.1, read as the reverse complement.
ACGACCGGCACCGGCGTGGTCGGGAAGGCGTAGCCGCTCTGCTGCTCCTGCGGGTAGCCGTAGCCGCCGTAGGACTGCCCGGCGTCGGGCGCCTGGTACCCGCCGCCGGGCACCGGGTCGTACGGGCCGACGGGCGCGCCGGCCGGGGGCGGCGGCGGGGCCTGGGAGGGGAAGGCGGCGGCGGTCGGCGCGTAGGCCGGGCCGGTCGGCGGTGCGGCCGGCGGCGCCGGCGGCTGGGCCGGCGGTCCCGCGGGTGCCGCCGGCCCCGGGATCGCCGAGCCGTCCAGCTGCGTCATCTGGTCGGCGACGGCGGCCGGGTCGACGCCGGGCTGGCGCCCGAACGAGACGCCGCGGTGTTCCTGCGGGCCGCTGCCCGGTGTTTCGCCTGCCCCCGGCGTAGGGTGATCCCCTGCCATCTGATTCCCCGTCATGTCTGGATTCGTCCTCCGCCGGTACCGTCCGCGGTCCGGTGGGACGCGTGAGATTGAGCACCATGGTAGTGGTGACCGGTTTTCGGCTGCCGACAGGAGCCCGAAAGCCCCTGGACCTCCCCGGGATCCCCCCACCACCTCAACCCCACCGTGACCTGACGGCCCCGACGGCCCACCCGGAGCAGCCCTCCCGTCCCCGCCGCCGCTCGCCCGCCGTCACCCCCGCCGCCCCCGATCCGGCCTCCACCACCCCCACCTGCCGCCCGGAGCCGTAGGCTTCAGGAGTTGAAGGGGACGCCCGGCGGAGGGGTCCTCGCCCCTCTGGGATGGTGGATCATGGCGACGGACACACCGGGCTCGCAGTCATCGCTGCACCGGGCGAACCTGGAGCGCGTGCTGCGGGCCGTACGGATGGCCGGCTCGCTGACCCAGGCCGAGATCGCCCGCGGCACCGGCCTCTCGGCGGCCACCGTCTCCAACATCGTGCGGGAACTGAAGGAGAGCGGCACCGTCGTCGTCGCCGACACCTCCTCCGGCGGCCGCCGGGCCCGCAGCGTCTCGCTCAGCGGCGACGCCGGCATCGTCGTCGGCATCGATTTCGGCCACACCCACCTGAGGGTCGCGGTCGGCAACCTCGCGCACCGGGTGCTCGCCGAGGAGAGCGCCCCGATCGACGTCGACGTCTCGGCCGCCCAGGGCTTCGACCGCGCCGAGGCCATGGTCGAGCGGCTCCTGGCGCAGGCCGGCTTCCGCCCGGACAAGGTGATCGGCGTCGGCCTCGGCGTGCCGGGCCCGATCGACGTGGAGACCGGCGCGCTCGGCTCCACCGCGATCCTGCCCGGCTGGACGGGCATCGCCCCCGGCCGCGAGCTGGCCGAGCGGCTCGACATGCCGGTGCACGTCGACAACGACGCCAACCTCGGCGCGCTCGGCGAGCTGGTCTGGGGCGCCGGCCGGGGCCTGAGCGACCTCGCCTACATCAAGATCGCCAGCGGGGTCGGCGCCGGCCTGGTGATCAACGGCCAGATCTACCGGGGCCCCGGCGGCACCGCCGGTGAGATAGGGCACATCACGCTGGACGAGGCCGGCCCGGTCTGCCGCTGCGGCAACCGCGGCTGCCTGGAGACCTTCGTCGGATCCCGCTACCTGCTCTCCCTGCTCTCCTCGACCCTCGGCCCCGACCTCAGCCTGCCCGGGGTGGTCGAGCTGGCCCACCAGGGCGACCTCGGCTGCCGCCGGGTGATCGCCGACGCCGGCCGGCAGATCGGCACCGGCGTCGCCACCCTGTGCAACCTGCTCAACCCGCGCCGGGTGATCCTCGGCGGCGACCTCGCCGAGGCCGGTGAGCTGGTGCTGGCCCCGATCCGGGACTCGGTCGCCCGCTACGCGATCCCGAGCGCCGCCCGCCAGCTGTCCGTGGTGCCCGGCACCCTGGGCGGCCGCGCGGAGGTGCTGGGCGCACTGGCGCTCGTCATGAGCGAGATGGGGGAGTCGGGCGCCCTCGCCGCCGCCTCCGTCAACCGGGCTTGACGCGACCCGGCCCCGCCCGGACCCCCGTCACCTCGGGGATCGCCCATGACCGGCCGGTGGCACCGGGCGCGCCGCTCGGTGTCCGGCAGGCGGACATTAGACTCGACCGGTCGGCACCGACCACGACCGTCGCAGCGGACCGTCGAGGCGCACCGGCACACCGGGCAGCGACGCCCGTCGGACCGGCCGCGGTCCGCGAACACTGAACGAGGAGGAACGGGTGGCCCTGCTGACCCGCATTCGGGGACCGCGCGATCTCGACCGGCTCACGCCCGGACAGCTGGCCGCACTGGCGCAGGAGATCCGGACCTTCCTGGTGACGGAGGTCTCCAAGACGGGCGGCCACCTCGGCCCCAACCTCGGCGTGGTGGAGCTCACCATCGCGCTGCACCGGGTCTTCGACTCCCCGCGCGACCGCATCCTCTTCGACACCGGCCACCAGAGCTACGTCCACAAGCTGCTCACCGGCCGCCAGGACTTCTCGATGCTGCGCATGAAGGGCGGCCTGTCGGGCTACCCGTCCCGCGCCGAGTCCGAGCACGACGTGATCGAGAACTCGCACGCCTCCACCGTGCTCTCCTACGCCGACGGCCTGGCCAAGGCCAACCAGCTCAAGGGCAACAACGACCCGGTCGTCGCGGTCATCGGCGACGGCGCCCTCACCGGCGGCATGGCCTGGGAGGCGATCAACAACATCGCCGACGCCAAGGACCGCCCGGTCGTCATCGTCGTCAACGACAACGAGCGCTCCTACTCGCCGACCATCGGCGGCATGGCCAACCACCTCTCCACGCTGCGCACCACCCAGGGCTACGAGCGCTTCCTCTCCTGGGGCAAGGACGCGCTCCAGCGCACCCCGGTGGTCGGCCAGCAGCTCTTCGAGACGCTGCACGGCGCCAAGAAGGGCCTCAAGGACTTCATCGCCCCGCAGGGCATGTTCGAGGACCTCGGCCTCAAGTACATCGGCCCGATCGACGGCCACGACCTCACCGCCCTGGAGTCCGCGCTGACCAAGGCGCGCGGCTTCGGCGGCCCGGTGATCGTCCACTGCCTCACCGAGAAGGGCCGCGGCTACCACGCCGCCGAGAACAACGACGAGGACCGCTTCCACGCGGTCGGCGTGATCCACCCGGAGACCGGCCTGCCGATCAAGAGCGCGGGCAAGGACTGGACGTCCGTCTTCGCCGAGGAGATGGTCGCGATCGGCCGCGAGCGCGAGGACGTGGTCGGCATCACCGCCGCCATGCTCCACCCGGTCGGCCTCGCCCCGTTCGCGGAGGCCTTCCCGAAGCGGATCTTCGACGTCGGCATCGCCGAGCAGCACGCCGTCACCAGCGCCGCCGGCCTGGCCACCGGCGGCCTGCACCCGGTCGTCGCCGTCTACGCGACCTTCCTGAACCGCGCCTTCGACCAGGTCCTGATGGACGTCGCCCTGCACAAGCTGGGCGTCACCTTCGTGCTCGACCGGGCCGGCGTCACCGGCAATGACGGCGCCTCGCACAACGGCATGTGGGACATGTCGATCCTGCAGGTCGTCCCGACCCTGCGCCTGGCCGCCCCGCGCGACGCCGACCAGCTGCGCGCCCAGCTGCGCGAGGCCGTCGAGGTCAAGGACGCGCCGACGGTCGTGCGCTACTCCAAGGGCACGGTCGGCCCGGCCGTCCCCGCCGTCGGCCGGGTCGGCGGCATGGACGTGCTGCGCGCCGCCGGGGAGTCCGCCGGGGCGCACCGCGCCGACGTGCTCATCGTCTCGGTCGGCGCGATGGCCGGCACCAGCCTGGAGGTCGCCGACCTGCTGGCCGCCCAGGGCATCACCGCGACCGTGGTGGACCCCCGCTGGGTCAAGCCGGTCGACCCGGCCCTGCCGGGCCTGGCCGCCGAGCACCGCGCCGTCGTCACGATCGAGGACAACGGCCGCGCGGGCGGCGTCGGCGCCGCCGTGGCGCAGGCGCTGCGCGACGCCGACGTGGACCTGCCGGTGCGCGACTTCGGCATCCCGCAGGAGTTCCTGGACCACGCGACCCGGGCCGAGATCCTGGCGGAGATCGGTCTCAACGCCCCGGACATCGCCCGCAAGGTGACCGCTCTGGTGGCCGGTCTGGACAAGGCCGCCACGGAGGCCCGCATCGAGGCCTGAGCCCCGCGGCCGGGGCCGTTTGCCCCAACTCTGCAACAGCTCGTCACCAGACGAGCGGATAATCGCACCGAAAGGCGGGACCGGCGCTGCCCGCGCCGATCCCGCCCGGTAGGTTGTGATGGTGCCGACCACCCCCACCCACCCCCGCCTCGCCGGGCTGGCCCAGCGCCTGCCCGAGCGCGTCCGTACCCACGTCACGACCGGGTACTGGACCAGGCTGGTGCCGGTGCTGGCACTGGTGGCGCTCGCCACCCACATCCCTTCCTTCGCCCGGCCGGTGTGGAGCCCCGACGAGGGCTTCCTGGCCACCCAGGCCCGGATGCTGGCCGACGGCGGGGTCCTGTACGACACCGTGGTCGACCGCAAGCCGCCGCTGCTGCCCTGGCTCTACCAGGCCTGCTTCGCGGTCTTCGGCTCCGCCTCGCTGTGGCCGCTGCGCACCCTCGCGGTGGTCGCCCACCTGGTCACCGCGATCCTGCTGGCCTCCATCGCCCGCGGCCGCTGGGGCAACCGGGCCGGCGCCGGCGCCGGGCTGCTCTACCTGCTGGTCTCCATCGGGCTCTCCCCGGAGGACACCCAGGCGGCGACCTTCGAGGTCTTCATGCTGCCCGCCATGGTGGCCGCCTTCCGCTACGCCGAGCGCCGCCGCTGGCTGGCCGCCGGCATCGCGGTCGCGCTCTGCTCGCTGACCAAGCAGACCGGCGGCGCGGTGCTGCTGCCGGTGCTGTGGATGCTCCTCCAGGACGCCCGCCGCCGCGGGGTGCGCTGGCCGCCCGCCCTGTTCAAGATCGGCTTCGGCTTCGCGCTGCCGATAGCGCTCGTCGCGGTCATCCTGACCAAGCCCAAGGGCTTCCTCTTCTGGGTGGTCACCGGCAGCGGCGACTACGCCTCCTTCGGCGGCGCCTGGCTGCAGATGACCGGCCGCGCGCTCGGCAACTCGGCCATCCTGGTCGCCGCGGGCCTGGGCTTCCTGCTCCCGGTGGGCCGGCGCCTGTGGCTCAAGCACCGCCACCGCCCGCTGCCGGTCGCCGGCGAGGAGCACGGCTCCACCGCCGACCTGTGGGTGTGGCTGCTCTCGTCGGTCGTCGCGGTCAGCGTGGGCTTCCACTTCTTCGGCCACTACTACCTCCAGCTGATCCCGCCGCTGGTGCTCCTCGGCACCGGCGCGGTGGCCACCTCGGCGGTCCGCTGGAAGCCCGTCCTGGTGTACACGACGGTCGCCTCCACCGTCTTCTGGGGCCTCGCCCTGGCCTGGCCGGGGGAGCGGCTCAGCCGCACCACCGAGGTCGCCACCGCGGTGGCCGCCCAGACCACCCCCAAGGACACCGTGCTGGTGTGGGGCATGCACCCCGAGCTGTACTGGCTGGCCGGCCGCAAGCCCGCGACCCGCTACCTGACCGCCGGCTTCCTCACCAACTACAGCGGCGGCAAGGACGGCAGCCAGAACGTCGGCGAGCAGTTCAGCGTCTCCAACGCCTGGCAGACCTTCGACAAGGAGCTGGCCAACGGCCTGCCCGAGGTCTTCGTCGACGACTCCGGCATCGCCCCCTACCAGCCCGTGATGGTCCCCCGGATCGAGAACCTGCTGGACACCCACTACGAGATGATCGGCGTCATCGGCGACACCGTCTTCTACCGCCTCAAGCACTGACCACCGCCCCGAGCGCTGACGCCGTCCCCGGTCCGACAAGCCGGGGGCGACGCACGAAGGAGCCCCGGTGACCGTCCAGGTCACCGGGGCTCCGCCGTTCGTACGGGCTGCGCCCTACGCGGGCACGGAGGCCACGCCGGGGGCGAGGAACCTCTTGCCGTTCACCCGCTCCGAGACGCCCTCACGGTCCAGGTACGGGGTGATCCCGCCCAGGTGGAAGGGCCAGCCGGCACCGGTGATCATGCAGAGGTCGATGTCCTGCGCCTCGGCGACGACACCCTCCTCCAGCATCAGGCCGATCTCCTGCGCCACGGCCTCCAGGGCGCGGCTGAGGACCTGCTCCTCGGTGAGCACCGAGTCGCCGAAGGCCAGCAGCTCCAGCACCTCGGGGTCGAGGACCTGCTTGCCGTCCACCCAGGTGTAGAAGCCGCGCTTGCCGGCCTTGACCACCTTGCCGAGGTTCTCGGAGACGGAGAACCGCTCCGGGAAGGCGCCGTGCAGGGTCTCCGAGACGTGCAGCGCGATGGCCGGGCCGACCAGCTCCAGGAGCATGATCGGGGACATCGGCAGGCCGAGCGGCTCGACGGCCTTCTCGACGCTGGCGATCGGGGTGCCCTCGTCGATGATGCTCTGGATCTCGCCCATGAAGCGGGTCAGGATCCGGTTCACCACGAACGCCGGGGCGTCCTTGCACAGGACCGAGGTCTTCTTCAGCTTCTTGGACACCGCGAAGGCGGTGGCCAGCGAGGCGTCGTCGGTCCGCTCGCCGCGGACGATCTCCAGCAGCGGCAGGATCGCGACCGGGTTGAAGAAGTGGAAGCCGACGACCCGCTCGGGGTGCTTCAGCTTCGAGGCCATCTCGGTGACCGACAGCGAGGAGGTGTTGGTCGCCAGCACGCAGGTCGGCGAGACCACGTTCTCCAGGTCCGCGAAGACGGTCTGCTTGACACCCATCTCCTCGAACACGGCCTCGATGACGAAGTCCGCGTCGCCGAAGGCGGCGGCCTTGTCGAGCGAGCCGGTGACCAGGCCCTTGAGGCGGTTGGCCTTGTCCTGGCCGATGCGGCCCTTGCCGAGCAGCTTGTCGATCTCGGCGTGCACGTAGCCGACGCCCTTGTCGACGCGCTCCTGGTCGATGTCGGTGAGGACCACCGGCACCTCCAGGCGGCGGGCGAACAGCAGCGCCAGCTGCGAGGCCATCAGACCGGCGCCGACGACGCCGACCTTGGAGACCGGGCGGGCCAGCGACTTGTCCGGCGCGCCGACCGGGCGCTTGGCCCGGCGCTGCACCAGGTTGAAGGCGTAGATGCCGCTGCGCAGCTCGCCGCCCATGATCAGGTCGGCCAGGGCGGCGTCCTCGGCGTCGAAGCCGGCCTGCAGGTCCTGGTCCTTGACCTGGGCGATGATGTCCAGCGCCCGGTAGGCGGCCGGGGCCGCGCCGTGCACCTTGGCGTCGGCGACCAGGCGGCCCCAGGCGACGGCGTCGTCCCAGGCCTTGCCGCGGTCGATCGCCTCGCGCTCGACGGCCACGTCGCCCTTGAGGACCTTGGCCGCCCACAGCAGCGACTGCTCCAGGAAGTCGGCCGGCTCGAAGATCGCGTCGGCGATCCCCAGGTCGAACACGTCCTTGCCCTTGAGCTGCTTGTTCTGCGCCATCGAGTTCTCGATGATGACCTTGACGGCCTTCGCGGGGCCGATCAGGTTCGGCAGGATGGTGCAGCCGCCCCAGCCGGGGACGAGGCCGAGGAAGACCTCGGGCAGCGAGAACGCCGGGACGCCCGCCGACACGGTGCGGTAGTCGCAGTGCAGGCCGACCTCGACGCCGCCGCCCATCGCCGCGCCGTTGTAGAAGGCGAAGGTGGGGACGGGCAGCGCGGCGATCCGCTTGAAGACCTCGTGGCCGCCCTTGCCGATGGCGAGCGCGTCCGCGTGCTCCTTGAGCAGCTCGACGCCCTTGAGGTCGGCGCCGACCGCGAAGATGAACGGCTTGCCGGTGATCGCGGCGCCGACGATCTTGCCCTCGGCGGCCTCGGCCTCGACCTGGTCCAGCGCCTCGCTCAGCTTCAGCAGCGAACCCGGGCCGAAGGTGGTCGGCTTGGTGTGGTCGAAGCCGTTGTCCAGGGTGATGAGGGCCAGCTTGCCGGCCTGCAGCGGCAGGTCCAGGTGGCGCACGTGCGCGGTCGTGACGACCTCGCCCGGGAACAGCTCGGCGCCGCGCTGGAGCAGCTCAGTGGTGTTGCTCATGCTCACTTACCACCCTCGAAGTGGGGGTTCTCCCAGATGATGGTGCCGCCCATGCCGAAGCCGATGCACATCGTGGTGAGGCCGTAGCGGACGTCCGGGCGCTGCTCGAAGCGGCGGGCCAGCTGGTTCATCAGGCGGACGCCGGAGGAGGCCAGCGGGTGGCCGAAGGCGATCGCGCCGCCGAACGGGTTGACCCGCTCGTCGTCGTCCGCGATGCCGTAGTGGTCGAGGAAGGACAGCACCTGGACGGCGAAGGCCTCGTTGACCTCGAAGGCCTGGATGTCGTCGATGGTGAGGCCGGCCTTGGCCAGCGCCTTCTCGGTGGCCGGGACCGGGCCGATGCCCATGACCTCGGGCTCGACGCCGGCGAAGGCGTAGGAGACCAGGCGCATCTTGACCGGGAGGCCGAGCTCCTCGGCGACGTCCTCGGCGGCCAGCAGCGAGGCGGTGGCACCGTCGTTCAGACCGGCCGAGTTGCCCGCGGTGATGTTGCCGTGCGGACGGAACGGGGTCTTGAGGCCGGCCAGCGACTCCATCGTGGTGCCCGGGCGCATCGGCTCGTCCACGGTGGCCAGGCCCCAGCCGGTCTCGCCGACCTCGGGGTTGGTGTTGCGGATCGTGATCGGCACCAGGTCGGGCTGGATGTCGCCGTTGGCGTACGCCTTGGCGGCCTTCTCCTGGGAGCGCACGGCGTAGGCGTCGCAGCGCTCCTTGGTGATGTGCGGGAAGCGGTCGTGCAGGTTCTCCGCGGTCATGCCCATGAACAGGGCGGACTCGTCGACCAGCTTCTCGGAGACGAAGCGCGGGTTCGGGTCGACGCCCTCGCCCATCGGGTGGCGGCCCATGTGCTCGACGCCACCGGCCACGACGACGTCGTAGGCGCCGAAGGCGATGCCGCCGGCCGTGGTGGTGACGGCGGTCAGCGCACCGGCGCACATGCGGTCGATCGCGTAGCCGGGCACGGACTTGGGCAGGCCGGACAGCAGGGCGGCGGTGCGGCCGATGGTCAGACCCTGGTCGCCGATCTGCGTGGTGGCCGCGATGGCGACCTCGTCGATGCGCTCGACGGGCAGGTTCGGGTTACGGCGCACGAGCTCCCGGATGCACTTGACGACCAGGTCGTCGGCGCGCGTCTCGTGGTAGATGCCCTTCGGGCCGGCCTTGCCGAACGGGGTGCGGACGCCATCGACGAAGACGACGTCCCTCGCGGTACGAGGCACGGGGGCTCTCCTCCCAGGGACCAACATTTGAGGTGGGCAGGCTGCCGCCGGCGAAGACCCGAGCGGCGCCGCTTCACCGCCATGCTACCGGTCGGTAACCAACCTGCCCAGGCCCCTCGGAGGGTTCACCCGGTGTGTCCCGCGACACGTCCGACCAGGACCGCTCCCCGGTGGTGGCCGCGGACGCGCCGAAGGGGACGCCGTCCGTCCGGACGGCGTCCCCTTCGGTCGGCGCGTGAGGTCGGGCCCGCGCCCGGGGTCAGGCCTCGGCGGCCGTCGCCGCGGCGAACGCGGCGGCCACCACCGGGGCGACCAGGTCGACCTGCCACTGCCTGGCCCCGAGGCCGCGCAGCGCGGCGGCCACCCCGGCGGCGCCCGGGTCGGCCGGCGGTTCCCAGGACACCCGGCGGACCAGGTCCGGGGTGATCAGGTTCTCGGCGGGCAGGTTGTGCTTCTCGGCCAGCTCGCTGACGGCGCTGCGGGCGCCGGACAGCCGGGCGGCGGCGACCGGGTCCTTCTCGGCCCAGGCGCGCGGCGGCGGCGGGCCGTCGTGCGGTGCGGCGGCCGGCGGCAGCTGGTTCTCCGGTACCTCCCGGCCGCGCTGCACGGCGGCCAGCCACTGCTCCAGCTGGCGCCGGTGCACCCGCGGCCCGAAGCCCTGGACGGCCTGGAGCGCGGCGATGTTCAGCGGCATGGCCAGCGCGGCGTTGACGATCGCGGCGTCCGACAGGACCCGGCCCGGCGAGACGTCGCGCTCCTGTGCCATCCGGTCCCGGGTCAGCCACAGCTCGCGGACGACGGCCAGCTGGCGGCGCCGGCGGACCTTGTGCAGCTGCGAGGTGCGCCGCCACGGGTCGGTGCGCGGGGCCGGGCGGGGCGCGGCGGCGATCGCGGCGAACTCCTCCAGCGCCCAGTCGAGCTTGCCCTGGGCGTCCAGCTCCCGTTCGAGTGCGTCCCGCAGCTCGACCAGCACCTCGACGTCCAGAGCGGCGTAGCGCAGCCACGGCTCGGGCAGCGGACGGGTGGACCAGTCGACCGCCGAGTGCTCCTTGGCCAGGCTCAGGCCGAGCACGCTCTCGGTCATCGGACCGAGGCCGACCCGGGCGAAGCCGGCGATCCGTCCGGCCAGCTCGGTGTCGAACAGGCGTCGCGGTCTCATGCCGACCTCGGCCAGGCAGGGCAGGTCCTGGGTGGCGGCGTGCACCACCCATTCGGCGTCCGCGAGGGCGGCGCCCAGCCCGCCGAGGTCGGGGCAGGCGATCGGGTCGATCAGCGCGGTGCCGGCGCCCGCGCGGCGCAGCTGGATCAGGTACGCGCGCTGCCCGTAGCGGTAGCCGGAGGCCCGCTCGGCGTCGACGGCCACCGGTCCGGTGCCCGCGGCGAAGGCGGCGACGGTGGCGGCCAGCGCCTCCTCGTCCGCCACGACGGGCGGGATCCCCTCCTTGGGCTCCAGGAGCGGGACCGGGGCTGCTTCTTCTGGGATGGCTGCTACGGCGTCGGTCACTCACCAAGGGTACGACGGTCCTCGGAACCGGGAGTGTTGTCGGACTGGTCAGACCGGGTCGCCGACTATGCCACCGGAACCTCCGGGAGCGCCGCGGCGGCTCAGGAGGAAACGTTCCTCCTGAGC
>NZ_JBEZGX010000023.1:0-125430 GCF_040650235.1 Kitasatospora sp. NPDC048722 | reverse complement strand
CCAGAGCCTCCCCCCCCCGCGGGTCGCCTCGCCCCGGGCCCCGGCGCCCCGGCGGGCCCCCCCCGCGGGGGGGTGGGGCCCTCCGTCGTCTCCGTGCGCTCACGCGCCCTCAGAGCGCGTGCTTGCGCTGGAGCACGTTGTAGGCGATCCAGCCGGGCAGCACCGGCAGCCAGAAGGTGAGCGCCCGGTAGAGGAACACCGCCGGGGTGGCCACGGCGGGGGAGACGTCGGCGACGGTGAGTGCGCCGATCAGGGCGACCTCGACCGGGCCGATGCCGCCCGGGGTGGGGATCGCGGAGCCGGCCGCGTTGGCGGTCAGGAAGACGACGGCGACGGCCGAGAAGCTGACGCTGCCGCCGAAGGCCTGCACGGAGGCGTCCAGGCAGGCGGTGAACGAGAGCGTCAGCAGCAGGATCCCGCCGAAGCCGGTGACCAGCTTGCTGGGCGTCTGCATCAGGTCGAGCATGCGCGGCACGACGCCGAAGAACAGCGAGCGCAGCCGGCCCAGCACGAAGCGGCGCAGCGGCGCGACGGCGGCCACGACGAGGGCGAGCACGGCGGCGGTCAGCACGCCGATGATCACCGCGCGGGAGGCGGAGAGGTCGCCGTTGGTCTGGCTGCCGGTGATCAGACCGAAGCTGAACAGCAGCAGCAGGTGCCCGGCCAGGCCGGCCAGCTGGGAGGCGCCGACGGAGGCGACCGCCTGACCGGAACGGATGCCGGCCTTCTGCAGGTAGCGGGTGTTGAGCGCGATGCCGCCGATCGCCGCCGGGGCCACCAGCTTGACGAAGGAGCCGGCCAGCTGGGCGGCCACGGTGCGCCGGAACGGCAGCTTCTCGGGCACGAAGCCGGTCAGGCTCATCGCCGCGGCGACGTAGCTGAAGGCGGCCGCCACGAGGGCCGCCGCGGCCCAGGCCCAGTTCATCTGGGAGAGCTTGAGCTGGGCGGGCTTGATGGTGGTCAGCGCCAGGTACGCGGCGAAGGTGAGCGCGATCACCATGATCAGGCTCTTGGGCTTCAGCCGCTCCAGCTTGGCGGGTTCCATCGGGGCCTCGGGGGCGATCTGGAGGATCTGGCCGCGGATGCGGCTGAGCAGGTCCTCGCCGGCCGCCGCGATGTCCTCCTCGGCCTGCTGCTGGGTGCGCTCACCGGCCGCGACCTGCTCCAGGGCCTTGGCCCGGGCGGCGGTCTTGCGCTCCTTGGAGAGCCTGGCGAGGTCGATGCGGGTGGAGCGGGAGAGCCCGACGGGCTGGAGCAGCGGCAGCGCCTGGGCGACCCGCTCGGCGCCGAGCACGGCGTTGGCGGCGGCGACGGCGCGCTCCGGGCCGATCCGCAGCGCGAAGGTGGTGACCAGCTGGGCGACGTCGATGCGCAGGGTCAGGTCGGTGGCCGCGATGTCGCCGCCGGACAGGTTGACCAGGCAGGCCGTCTTGTCGTCGACGACCAGCAGTGACTCGCCGGTCAGGCGCCTGTGGGCGATCCGGCGCTCGTGCAGGGCGGCCACCGACTCCCACAGCGAGGCCATCACCCGGTCGCTGACCTCGTCGTCGGAGAGCTCGTCCAGGGTGCGGCCCTCGACGTTCTCGTAGACGAGGATCGCGGCGTCCGGGCCGAGCTCGGAGGTGGCGACCAGCTGCGGCGCGCGGGCGCCGGAGGCCGCCGCCGCGTACGCGATCAGGGCCTCCTGCTCCAGCGCCTGGCGCAGCGACTGGGGGCTGCGGCGCACGGCCACCGAGCGCAGCCGCAGCCGGCGCCAGGCGCGGTAGAAGAAACCGGAGGCCTGCTGCTCGCGGTCGATGATGTGGACGTCGAGCGGCGGGCCGTCCTGCTGCGCGACGTAGTAGCGGCGGGTGCCGCCGGGGGCGTCGGGGGCGCGGTGGGCGCTCTGCGGGGTGAAGCCGACCTTGCGCAGGCCGATCATCAGGTGCTGGCCGGTGGGGCGGATGTTGGGCGAGCCGATCGCGTACAGCGTGCCGTAGGCGACGGACCAGCCGATCAGGACGGTGAGCAGCAGCGACAGCGGGGTGGTGTAGCCGCCGAGCAGCTCGGTGATCCCGCTGAAGACCACCACCACCCACAGGGCGACCCGCCATCGTGGTCGGCTCGACATGCCGACGGCGGTCATGTAGGCGATCACCGGCGCCAGGTAGCCGTGCACGGGGTCGGTCAGGGCCCCGTTGCTGTCCATGGGGAGCCTGGTCAGGGCGTCCCGGATGTGTTCGGAGGCGCCCTCGGCGACCCACCAGTCGATGCCCAGTGAGACGCCGTAGGCGAGCACCGAGGCGAGGACGCCGTCGGCGACCCGCAGGCCGTCGCGTTTGATCAGCCGCTCGACCGCGAAGGCCAGCGGCACGGCCAGCACCGCGACGCTGGAGAGCAGGCCGGTGATCGTGGACAGCACCGCGGAGAAGCGCGGCGCGTTGGTCGCGATGTCCTGCTCGATGCCGGTGGTGGTCGAGGTCGCGACGCCGGCCAGGACGAACACGGCGACTATCCCGAGGACGCCGGCGAGGAAGCGCAGGAGGTCGGTCGGGCGGTGCGCGCGGGCGGCGAGCAGCGGTTCGTCGACGTCCAGGTGCGGGGTGTCGTCCAGCGGGTCGTGGAAGGACGCGAGCGCGTGTTCCGCGGTCGTGGCGTCGGGTGCGGGCTCCGGGGTGGGCGCGGGCACCGGCTCCGGGGCGGCCCCGGGAACGGCCGCGCCGGTGGGACGCGGGCCCGCCTCGGGCGCCTGGGCGGGCTCGGGCAGTGGCACGGTCGGGGTCGCGGCGGGGCCGGTCGGATGGGGGGTCTTGATCGTAGGGTCCTTGATCAGGGAGACTTCCGGCGCGGGCCCGGGAGCGGGCTCACCGCCGGGACCTGCGGGCATGCGGGCGGCGGACTCGTCGGAGTCCTCGTGCGCGCCCACGTCTGCCGTCCCGGTCATCTGGTCTTGTCCTCGTATCACCACTCACCGCCCCGGAAGATGGTGGCATGCCCCGACCCCCCGTGCTGGACAGGGGCCGGATCGGGCGCGGCGGATCGTATCCGCGGGGTTCCGCACGCGCCCCCATAAGGAAGGATGCCGCAGGTGACGGACGCTGACGACGACGGCTTCCCGGCGGACCTGCCGCCCTTCGCCGAACTGGTTCTCGACCTGACCGAGCGGATTCCACCCGGCCGGGTGATGACCTACGGGGACGTTGCCGAGTACCTCGGCCAGGGCGGTCCGCGCCAGGTCGGGCGGGTCATGGCGCTGTACGGCGGCTCGGTGCCCTGGTGGCGGGTGATCCGCGCCGACGGGCGCTTCCTGCCCGGCCACGAGCAGCGCGCCCTCGCCCACTACGGCGAGGAGGGAACCCCGCTGCGGGAACTCTCCGACCCGCCGCGCGTGGACCTCAAGCGCGCCCGCTGGGACGGCTCCGAGGCCCTTCCGGCCTCCCGGGAGACGGGTTGATCCCGGGACGCGGACGGGATTGACGGGGCAGGACCGTAGGCTCGATGCGGGCGGGCCCTCGCGGCCCGCCCCCGCCATGCCCCTGTTCGACCCCAGGAACCTCCGTGAGCGAGCGCAGCGAGCGAACCACCAGAACGTGCGCACGGGCGAACGCCCCTGCCGAGCGCAGCGGGGCGGGCGCGTGAGCACCCCCTACCGGCTCGTGCGCAGCCCGCTCGTCCAGCCCGTACCGCCCGTGCTGGACGAGTACCAGCGCGCCGTGGTCGAGCACCCCGGCGGGCCGCTGCTGGTGCTCGCCGGGCCGGGCACCGGCAAGACCACCACGCTCGTCGAGGCCGTCGCCCGGCGCGTCGAGCGCGGCACCGACCCCGAGCGGATCCTGGTCCTCACGTTCAGCCGCAAGGCCGCCATGGAGCTGCGCGACCGGATGTCCGGACGCCTCGGCACCTCCACCCCCGCCCCGCAGGCCACCACCTTCCACTCCTTCTGCTACGCCCTCCTGCGCGCCCACCAGGACCCGGCCGACTACGCCGAGCCGCTGCGCCTGCTGTCCGGCCCCGAGCAGGACGTCATGGTCCGCGAGCTGCTCGCCGGCGGCGCCGAGGACGCCCGCCTCGGCAGCTCCCGCATCCCCTGGCCGCTGGACCTGCGCGCCTGCCTGACCACCCGCGGCTTCGCCGACGAGGTCCGCGCCGTCCTCGCCCGCAGCCGCGAGCTCGGCCTCGGCGAGGCCGAGCTCGAACGCTTCGCCCAGGGCGTCCAGCGCCCCGACTGGGCCGCCGCCGCCCACTTCCTCGCCGACTACCTCGACGTCCTCGACCTGCGCGGCGTCCTCGACTACGCCGAGCTCGTCCACCGCGCCGTCCTGCTCGCCGAGCGCCCCGAGGTCGCCGAGGACCTGCGCGCCCGCTACGACGTCGTCTTCGTCGACGAGTACCAGGACACCGACCCCTCCCAGGTCCGCCTGCTGCGCCGGCTCGCCGGGGGCGGGCGCGACCTCGTCGCCGTCGGCGACCCCGACCAGTCGATCTACGCCTTCCGCGGCGCCGACATCAACGGCATCCTCGACTTCCCGCAGACCTTCCGCCGCGCCGACGGCGCCCCCGCCGACGTCCGGGTGCTGCGCGTCTCCCGCCGCTCCGGCGCCGTCCTGCTCGCCGCCTCCCGCGAACTCGCCCGCCGCATGCCGATGGGCCGCCTGCCCGCCGACAAGCTCGCCCAGCACCGCGCCCTGCTGCCCTCCCGCGAGGGCGGCCGGGTCGAGGTCTACACCTACCCGACCCCCGGCGCCGAGCTCGACTCCGTCGCCGACCTGCTGCGCCGCGCCCACCTGGAGGACGGCGTGCCGTGGGGCGAGATGGCCGTCCTCGTCCGGGCCGGCGCCCGCTCCATACCGGGCGTGCGACGCGCCCTCGGCGCGGCCGGCGTGCCCCTGGAGATCGACGGCGACGACCTGCCGCTGCGCGAGGAACCCGCCGTCGCCCAGCTGTTGCTCGCCCTGCGGGTCTGCGCCGAGCAGGCCGCCCGCGACCGGCACGGCGACCCGGACGCCGCCGATCCCCTCACCACCGACACCGCCCACGCCCTGCTCACCGGCCCCCTCGGCGGCCTCGACGGCTCCGACCTGCGCCGCCTCGGCCGCGCCCTGCGCGAGGAGGAACGCGCCGCCCTGCGCGCCGACGGCCGCCCCGCCGCGGCGCTGCGCCCGGCCGGCGAGCTGGTGCGCGAGGCCCTCGCCGAGCCCGAGCGGCTCGTCGCCCTCGACCCCCTCCACGCCGGCGGGGCCCCCGCCCGGCGCGCCCGCGACCTCGGCACGCTGCTGCGCAAGGTCCGCGAGGCGCTCGCCGGCGGCTGCACCGCCGAGGACGCCCTGTGGGCGCTGTGGGAGGGCAGCCGCCGCTGGCGCGAGCGCCTGGAGCGGGCCGCCCTGCGCGGCGGCGCCGCCGGCCGCAACGCCGACCGCGACCTCGACGCGCTGTGCGCCCTGTTCGAGACCGCCGCCCGCGCCGAGGAGCAGGTCACCGGTCACCGCAGCGCCCTCGACCTGCTCGCCGAGCTGGAGGCCCAGGACATCGCCGCCGACACCCTCACCGTGCGCGCCGTGCGCCCCGAGGCCGTCCGGCTCATGACCGCCCACCGCTCCAAGGGCCTGGAGTGGCGCCTGGTCGTCGTCGCCGGGGTCCAGGACGGCCTCTGGCCCGACCTGCGCCGCCGCGGCTCCCTCCTGGAGGCCGACCGGATCGGCCGCGACGGCCTCGCCGAACCGCTCTCCCCGGCCGCCCTGCTCGGCGAGGAGCGCCGCCTCTTCTACGTCGCCGCGACGCGCGCCAGGGAACGGCTGATCGTCACCGCCGTCAAGGCGCCCGCCGAGGACGGCGACGAGCCCTCCCGCTTCCTGCGCGAGCTCTACCGCGAGGACGTCGACCCCGCGACCGGCCGCGTCGTGCGCCGCACCCCGCCCGTCACCGTCGAGGACGTCACCCACCGCCCGCGCCGCCCGCTCGCCGTCCACGCGCTCGTCGCCGAGCTGCGGGCCGTCACCGTCGACCCGGCCCGCTCGCCCGAGCTGCGCCGGGCCGCCGCCGAACGCCTCGCCGTCCTCGCCGCCGCCGCCGACGAGGACGGGCTGCCGCTCGTGCCCGCCGCCCACCCCGAGCGCTGGTGGGGCCTGGACGACCCGACCGCCGCCCCCGAGCCGCTGCGCGGCCCCGACCTGCCGGTGCGGCTGTCCGGCAGCGGCCTGGAGCAGCTGGAGAACTGCTCGCTGCAGTGGTTCCTGGACAAGGAGGTCAAGGCCCAGGTCCGCGGCTCGGCCGCCCAGGGTTTCGGCAACGTCGTCCACGCCCTCGCCGACGAGGTCGGCTCCGGGCGCACCCCCGCCGACCTCGCCGTCCTCATGGAGCGCCTGGACACCGTCTGGGACGCGCTGGCCTTCGACGCGCCGTGGAAGTCCCGGCAGGAGAAGACCGAGGCCCGCGCCGCCCTGGAGCGCTTCCTCAACTGGCACGTCCTGGAACGCGGCCGCGACCTCGTCGCCACCGAGCACGGCTTCGACGTCACCCTCGACGTCGGCGGCGTCTCGGTGCGCATCCGCGGCTCGATGGACCGGGTCGAGAAGGACGCGGCCGGGCGCGCCTACGTCGTCGACTTCAAGACCGGCAAGCAGATCCCCACGGACCGGTCGCTGCCCGAGCACAAGCAGCTCGCCGTCTACCAGCTCGCCGTCCGGGCCGGGGCGCTGAACGAGCTGCCCGGCTTCGCGGGCGGCGCCCCGGAGGCCGGCGGCGCCGAGCTGGTCCACCTGCGCGAGCCCGCCGCCAGGGCCGCCCAGGACGCCCCCAAGGTGCAGCGCCAGGAGCCGCCCGAGGGCGAGCCCTGGATCGAGAACCTGCTCGCCGAGGCCGCCGGACGCGTCCTCGCCGAGCGCTTCGTGCCCCGCACCGGCGGCGGCTGCGACCGCTGCGCGTTCCGCCGCAGCTGCTCGGCCCAGCGCGACGGGGCCCAGCTCGTCGAATGAAAGGATGTCCGCCGCTCCGGTTAACGTTGCGGGGTGACCGCCGTGCTCAGCCATCCCGACCAGCTCAAGGAGCTGCTCGGGATCCCGTTCAACCGGGAGCAGATGGCGGCCATCGGCGCCCCCCTCGAACCCGCCGTGATCGTCGCCGGCGCCGGCTCCGGCAAGACCACCGTGATGGCCGCCCGGGTGGTGTGGCTGGTCGGCTCCGGCGCCGTGCGCCCCGACGAGGTCCTCGGCCTCACCTTCACCAACAAGGCCGCCGGCGAGCTCGCCGAACGCGTCCGCACCGCCCTCCTGCGGGCCGGGGTCACCGACCGGGACGACGCCGAGCCGCTCGGCGAACCCGAGATCTCCACCTACCACGCCTTCGCCGGGCGCCTCCTCAAGGAGCACGGCCTGCGCATCGGCGTCGAGCCCGACGTGCGGCTGCTCGCCGACGCCACCCGCTTCCAGCTCGCCGCCAAGGTGCTGCGCACCAGCCCCGGCCCGTTCCCCGCCCTCACCGGCACCTTCGCCAACCTCGTCGCCGACCTCATCGCCCTCGACGGCGAACTCGCCGAACACCTCGTCGAACCCGACACCCTGCGCGCCCACGACGAGGACCTGCTCGACGCCCTCGCCACGGCCAGGCTCACCAACGACGACCTGCGGGCCGTCCCCGCCACCGCCCGCGCCCGGCTCGAACTGCTGCGCCTGGTCGAGGACTACCGGCGCCGCAAGGCCGCCGCCGGGCTGATGGACTTCGGCGACCAGATAGCGGCCGCCGCCCGGCTCGCCCAGCGCCGTCCGGAGGTCGGCGAACTCCTGCGCGGCCAGTACCGGGTCGTGCTGCTCGACGAGTACCAGGACACCTCCGTCGCCCAGCGGCTCATGCTCGCCGGGCTGTTCGGCGCCGGGCCCGAGGGCCGTGGCGGCGGCCACCCCGTCACCGCCGTCGGCGACCCCTGCCAGGCGATCTACGGCTGGCGCGGCGCCTCCGTCGCCAACCTCGACGAGTTCCCCCGGCACTTCCCGAAGGCCGGCGGCCGGCCCGCCGCCCGCTACGCGCTCAGCGAGAACCGCCGCAGCGGCGGTCGCCTGCTCGCCTTCGCCAACGAACTCGCCGCGCCGCTGCGCGCCATGCACGAGGGCGTCGAGGCGCTGCGCCCGGCCCCCGGCGCCGAGCACGACGGCTTCGTCCGGGCCGCGCTGCTGCCCACCCACGCGCAGGAGGTCGACTGGCTCGCCGACTCCATCGCCCACCTCGTGCGCACCGGCACCGCGCCCGGCCGGATCGCCGTGCTGTGCCGTGGCGGCGCCGCCTTCCCGGACATCCACGCGGCGCTGGTGGCCCGCGACGTGCCGGTCGAGGTGGTCGGCCTCGGCGGGCTGCTCCAGCTGCCCGAGGTGGCCGACCTGGTCGCGGTCTGCGAGGTGCTCCAGGACCCGACCGCCAACGCGGCCCTGGTGCGGCTGCTGATCGGCCCGCGCTGGCGGATCGGCCCGCGCGACCTCGCCCTGCTCGGGCGCCGCGCCGCCGACCTCGTGCGCACCGGCCGGTCCGAGGGCGTGGAGGCGCTGGCCGCCGCCGTCGCCGAGACCGACCCGACCGAGGTGGTCTCGCTGGCCGACGCCCTGGAGACCTTCCTGGCCGCCCCGTACGGGGAGGAGGGGACGGCGCCCGACCAGGACCTCCCGTTCTCCGCCGAGGCCCGGGTGCGCTTCGCCCGCCTCGCCCAGGAGCTGCGCGACCTGCGCCGCTCGCTGTCCGAGCCGCTGATGGACGTCCTGCACCGCGTCCTCGCCGCCACCGGCCTGGAGGTCGAGCTCGCCGCCTCCCCGCAGGCGCTGGCCGCCCGCCGCCGCGAGACCCTGCACGCCTTCCTGGACGTCGCCGCCTCCTTCGCCGACCTCGACGGCGACCCGGGCCTCGCCGCCTTCCTCGGCTTCCTGCGCGCCGCCCAGGAGTACGAGCGCGGCCTGGACAGCAGCCTGCCCGGCGGCGAGGACACCGTGAAGGTCCTCACCGCCCACAAGTCCAAGGGCCTGGAGTGGGACGTCGTCGCCGTGCCCGGCCTGGTGAAGGGCGCGTTCCCCTCCGGCAGCCCGCGCGAGCGCTGGACCAGCACCAAGCGTGTGCTCCCGCACGCCCTGCGCGGTGACGCCGCCACCCTGCCCGACGTGCGCGGCGGATGGAACGCCAAGTCGGTGGCCGCGTTCAAGAAGGAGCTGGCCGAGCACTCCGGCGTCGAGGAACTGCGCCTCGGCTACGTCGCGTTCACCCGGCCGCGCTCCCTGCTGCTCGCCTCCGGCCACTGGTGGGGGCCCACCCAGAAGACCGTCCGCGGCCCGTCCGCGTTCCTCGAACAGCTGCGGGAGCACTGCGAGCGGCCCGGCGCGGGCGAGGTCGAGCACTGGGCCGAGCAGCCGGAGAAGGGCGCCGAGAACCCGGCCCTGGCCGCGCCCGTCGAGCAGCCCTGGCCGCTGCCGCTGGACCCGGCCGCCCAGCACGCCCGGCGCCGCGTCGCCGGCGTCGTGCGCGCCCGCCTCGCCGGAGCCCCCGCCCCCGAACCGGAGCCGATGGGCGCCGAGGACCGCCGCCAGGTCGAGTCCTGGGACCGCGATCTCACCGCGCTGCTGGGCGAGTTGGAACGATCCCGGCGCAGCGTCCGGGAGGTGCCGCTGCCCGCCGCCCTGTCCGCCACCCAGCTGCTGCGCCTGGCCTCCGACCCGGACGGCTTCGCGCACGACCTCGCCCGCCCGATGCCGCGCCCCCCGCAGCCCGCGGCCCGCCGGGGCACGCGCTTCCACGCGTGGGTGCAGTCCCGGATCGAACCGCTGCTCCTGGTCGAGCCCGGCGCGCTGCCCGGCGCGGACGACGACGGTGTCGAGGACGAGCAGGACCTGGAGCGCCTCAAGGAGGCGTTCCTGCGCACCCCGTACGCCGGCCGGCGCCCGTACCGGGTGGAGGCGCCGTTCCAGCTGGTGCTGGCGGGCCGGGTGGTGCGCGGCCGGATCGACGCGGTTTACCGGGAAAGTGACGAGACGTCGGGAGCCGGTGGTGCGTCACGCTACGAAGTGGTGGACTGGAAGACCCACCGGGAGGAGACCGCCGACCCGCTGCAGCTCGCGGTCTACCGCGTCGCGTGGGCCGAGTACGCGGGAGTCCCGCCGGAGCAGGTCACGGCGTCGTTCCTGTACGTCCGCAGCGGGCGCGTCGTCCGACCGTCAGGACTTCCCGACCGAAAAGAGTTGGAACGGCTCCTGATCGGGAACAGTGAAGAATGAGTCACGGAGAGCATCCAAGTCATCATGGCAACGGGCGAAACCTGTGCGTAGTGCACGTTTCGCGCCTATTGTGGGGTCGGTAACCGGTCAACCCCCGTACTCCGGCCGCCAGCGAGGCCCGCATTCCCTAACCCTCAGTCATCACCGCAGGTGCCTCCGGGCATCGGCGTCTTCTGCTGGAGAAACCGAAGTTGAGCGCGACCGGATGGATCAGAGAGCGGTTCACCGGGCCGACCCCGGGACCCGCTCCGGGCACGACCGGCACCTGGCCGAGGACGGCGCTCACGCTGCCCTACATCGGCATGGCGCTGATCGTCCTCCTCGACTACGTCAGCGGCACCGAGGTCACGGTCGAACCCGCCCTCACCGCCGTACCCGCGCTGGCCGCCGTGGTCAGCCGCCGCACCTGGTACCCGCTCGCCATCGGCCTGTGCACCGAGGCCGTGGCCTTCCTGATGGCCTTCCGCGGCGACGCGCTCGGCCAGTCCGTGCACGCCGCCAGCGTCGTCGCGATCGTCCTGGTCGCGGCGATCGGCTGGGTCAGCGCCACCCTGCGCCTGCGCCAGGAACGGGCGCTCGCCGACGCGCAGCTCGTCGCCTCGATCGCCCGCCGCGTGCTGCTGCGGCCCGTCCCCGAGCGGGTCGGCACCGTCCGCGCGGCCGTCCACTACGAGGCCGCCGCCGCCCACGCGCGGATCGGCGGCGACCTGTACGAGGTCGTCAACACCCGCCACGGCGTCCGGGCCGTGGTCGGCGACGTACGCGGCAAGGGCCTCGGCGCGGTCGAGACGGCCGCCGCCGTCCTCGGCGCCTTCCGCGAAGCCGCGCACCAGGAGCCCGCGCTGGACCGGGTGGCCGGCTGGCTCGCCGTCAGCCTCGACCGGGCCCTGCACGAGAACGACCACCCCGGCGTCGAGGAGGAGTTCGTCACCCTCGTGCTGATCGGCGTCGCCCCGGACGGCACCGCCCAGATCGTCAACTGCGGGCACCCCTCGCCGCTGCTGCTGCGCGGTGCCGAGGTCCGCCCGCTCGAACTCGCCGAGACCGTGCCGCCGCTGGGCGTCCTCGACCCGGCCGACGTCCGCCCGCCGGTGCACCGCACGGCCCTGCTGCCCGGGGACCGGGTGCTGCTGTTCACCGACGGCGTCATCGAGGCCCGGGACCGCTCCGGCGCCTTCTACCCGCTCGCCGAACGCCTCCCGCACTGCGCCGACGGCCGCCCGGCCGACGTCCTGCTGCGCCTGCACGAGGACGTCGTGCGCCACGTCGGGCGCCAGCTCGGCGACGACGCGGCCATGCTGCTCCTCCAGTACGACCCCCAGCCCGCCCAGATCGCCCACGTCCCGCACCAGAACGGGGCCCTCTCGCACCTCAACTGAGGCCGAGGGCTACAGCGCCACCTCGACCACCAGCGGCCGGTGGTCCGACACCCCGGTGCGCGGCGCCGCCGCCGGACCCACCGCGGTCCGCGGCACGCCGACCGCCAGCACGTGATCGAACTGCACCGCGGGCCGGTGCGACGGGTACGTCGGCGTGCGCGCCAGGTCGTACCAGCCCTGCAGCCGGGCCCGCGGCTCGCGCACCCGCCGCCGGCGCGGCCCGGCCAGCGCAGGCCGGGCCCGCCGCGCCTCGCGCAGCTCCCGCACGCGAGCGCGCGGCGCGGTGCGCTCCAGCGCCGTCGCCCCGCCGAGCACCGTGCGCGGCACCGCGCCCACCAGGTTGAAGTCGCCCAGCACCAGGTACGGCTGCGGCAGGTCCGCGATCCAGCGCCGGATGCCGGCCAGCTGCGCCATGTTCCACCCGGGCACGAAGGACAGGTGCGCTGCCACCACGGTGAACGGCCCGTGCTCGCCCTCCAGCACCGCCGCGAGGGCGGCCCGCGGCTCGTCCGGCACGGGGGTCAGGCCGCGTCGCCCGGCCACCCGCAGCGGCAGCCCGAACGGTGCCGGGGCGAAGCGCCGGGCCCGCCAGTGCCGCACCGGCAGCCGGGTCAGCAGCGCCGTCCCGTACGAGGGCACGGCGCCGTCGCCGACCTCGTCCGGCCCGTACACCTTCAGGCCGCTCGGCCCGGACGGCTCGGGCACCCAGCCGGCCACCGGCGCCGGGCGCCCGTGCAGCGCGGCGGCGAAGCGCCAGTCGGCGGCGCCCATCGCCTTGGCGGCTACGGCCGCCTGGTCGGTGCAACCCGAGCGCGACTGGTGGCGGTCCACCTCCTGAAGGGCCAGGACGTCCGCGTCCAGCGCGGCCACCGCCTGCGCCAGCGGGTCGCCCGCGTCGGCCGGGTAGGGCCGCGGGGCGCCGTCCGCGGCGAGCGGCTGACCGTGCAACAGGTTGAAGGTGGCGATGCGCAAGTGGCTCACACCGCACGACGGTACCCGCTCGCCGGTGCCGGTCGCGTCGCTTGAGCCGGGAGGGCATACCGGGTATACATACTGAGTATGTCCATCCGTCACGGTCTGCTCGCCCTGCTCGACCAGGGCCCGCGCTACGGCTACCAGCTGCGCGCCGACTTCGAGGCGCGCACCGGCGCCACCTGGCCGCTCAACGTCGGGCAGGTCTACACCACGCTCGCCCGCCTGGAGCGCGACGGCCTGGTCGAACCCGCGGGGGAGGACGACGAGGGCCACCAGTTCTACGCCGTCACCGAGGCCGGCCGGGCCGAACTGCGCGCCTGGTTCGACACCCCGGTGCCGCGCACCAACCCGCCGCGCGACGAACTCGCGATCAAGCTCGCGATGGCCGTCACCGTGCCCGGCGTCGACGTCTCCGCCGTCGTCCAGGGCCAGCGCCGGCACAGCATCAAGGCGCTCCAGGACTACACCCGGCTCAAGGGCCGGGCCCTGGCCGGCGAGGCCCGGCCCGGAGCCGGCGCCGCACCCGCATCGGCCGGCAGCGACCTCGCCTGGCTGCTCGTCCTCGAACAGCTGATCTTCCAGACCGAGGCCGAGATCCGCTGGCTCGACCACTGCGAGACCCGCCTGGCCCAGCAGGCCGAGCTCCAGCAGGCCCGGGCTGCCGAGGCCGCCGAGGCCGGCGGGGCCGCCGGGCAGGAGCCCGCCCGCGCGTTCCGGCCCGGCCGGCGCCGCGCCCGGTCCTAGCGCCGCGGGCCCGCCCCGGCGGCGCGCGGCCCGGGCCCTCGCCGGGGCCCACCGACGTCACCGATCCACGGCCCGGCCGCGACCGGGCCCATAACCAGCAAGAGGGGGGACCGTGTCCTACACAGACCCGACCAGCACCGGCGTCCGGCCCGTCCTGCACCTGGACGGCATCAGCCGGGTGCACGGCCAGGGCGCAGCAGAGGTACACGCCCTGCGTCAGATCGACCTGCGGGTCGACCCCGGCGAGTTCGTCGCCGTCATGGGCCCGTCCGGCTCCGGCAAGTCGACCCTGCTCACCCTCGCCGGCGGCCTCGACACCCCGACCAGCGGCCAGGTCCTCGTCGAGGGCGTCGCCCTCGGCGGCCTGAGCCGCAAGCGCCTCGCCGAGGTCCGCCGCCGCTCCGTCGGCTACGTCTTCCAGGACTACAACCTGATCCCGGCCCTGACCGCCGCCGAGAACATCTCCCTCCCGCGCGAACTGGACGGCCTCTCCGCCCGCGCCGCCCGCCGCGAGGCCCTCGCCGCCCTGGAGGAGCTCGGCATCCCCGAGCTCGCCGACCGCTTCCCCGATGACATGTCCGGCGGCCAGCAGCAGCGCGTCGCCATCGCCCGCGCCCTCATCGGCGACCGCCGCCTCGTCCTCGCCGACGAACCCACCGGCGCCCTCGACTCCACCACCGGCGAGGCCGTCCTCGCCGTCCTGCGCGCCCGCTGCGACGCCGGCGCCGCCGCCATGATGGTCACCCACGAGGCCCGCCACGCCGCCTGGGCCGACCGCGTCGTCTTCCTGCGCGACGGACGCATGGTCGACGAGAGCATCAGCCAGGACGCCGGCAGCCTGCTCGTCAGCGCCGCCACCAACGCCAAGCGACAGGGGGAGGAGTGAAGTTCAGCTCCTGGCGGGTCGCCCTGCGCATAGCCCGCCGCGACGCCCTGCGCGCCAAGGGCCGCAGCGCCCTCGTGGTCGCCATGGTCGCCCTGCCCGTCCTCGGCGTCACCGGCGCCGACGTCGTCTACCGCAGCGCCGAGCTCAGCCCCGCCG
This sequence comes from Kitasatospora sp. NPDC048722, assembly GCF_040650235.1. NCBI lineage: Bacteria > Bacillati > Actinomycetota > Actinomycetes > Kitasatosporales > Streptomycetaceae > Kitasatospora > Kitasatospora sp. NPDC048722. The sequence goes on along the minus strand of NZ_JBEZGX010000023.1, from coordinate 111,073 downwards.
AACGCGCCACCCGCCTGATGGGCCAGTCCGACGCGGAACTGCGCTTCCTCGAAGGCGGCGTGACGATCAGGCAGGCCCCCGACCCCAGCGAAGGCAGCAGCTTCGAGCAGCCCGTCGCCACCAAGGCGGGCGCACCCGACCTCACGCCCGAACAACGGCGCAGCCGCGACACCGACCCCGCCGAACTGGCCGGCGCCCTCCTGCCCGTCGGCACCACCCTCGTCCCCGAGGGCATGGGCTCCTACACCGCGACCAGCAGCGCCCAGGGTCTCATCTCCGCCGACACGACCGAGGCCGACCTCACCGACCCCGTCTGGCGCGGCAAGATCAACCTCGTCGGGGGCCGCGCACCGAGCGCCCCCCGCGAGATCGCCGTGACCCGTACCTTCCTCGACCGCTCCGGCCTCAAGCTCGGCGCCACCACCACCGTCCGCGGCCTCGACGCCACCCCCTTCACCATCACCGGCGTCGTCGAGTACCCCGGCGAACTCAGCGCCACCACCCTCGTCGCCCGCCCCGGAGAGCTCGTCGAACCGCTCGCCAAACTCCCCGGCGCGACTCCGCGCACGGGCGGCAACTGGCTCGTCAAGATGCCCGCCGGCGCCGTGCTCGACTGGCCCAAGGTCATCGAACTCAACAAGTACGGCTTCACCGCCGCCTCCCGCGCCGTCCTCCTCGACCCACCGCCGCGCGCGGCCGTCCCCTTCTACGCCGACCAGAACAACGGCGCCGGACCCGCGCTCCTCGACCGCACCGCCATCGTCATCCTCGGCACCGTCGTCGGCATGGCCCTCCTGGAGATCGTGCTCCTCGCGGGCCCCGCCTTCGCCGTCGGGGCCAGGCGCTCCCGGCGGCAGCTCGGCCTGATCGCCGCCGGTGGCGGTGACCGCGCCCAGATCCGCGCCGTCGTCCTCGGCGGCGGCGTCGTCCTCGGCACCGCCGGCGCCGCCGCCGGCCTCGCCGTCGGCATCGGCCTCGTCGCCCTCCTGCGCACCCGTGCCGAGGACTACGCCGGCCACCGCTTCGGGCACTTCGCCCTCCAGCCGCTCGACCTCGCCGGGGTCCTGCTCATCGGCATCGTCACCGGCCTGCTCGCGGCCATCGTCCCGGCCGTCCAGGCCGCCCGCCAGGACGTCGTCTCCGCGCTCACCGGCCGCGACTCCCTCAAGCCGCCCAACCGCTGGCTCGCCCTCCTCGGCCTCGTCATGCTCGGCGGCGGCACCGCCCTCGCCCTGCTCGGCGCCGCCAGCGGCATCGCCAGCCGCACCGTCGCCGTCCTCGGCGGCTCGATGATCGCCGAACTCGGGATGGTCGCCCTGGTGCCCTACCTCGTCGGCCTCTTCGGTCGAACCGGCCGCTGGCTGCCGCTCGGCCCCCGCCTCGCCCTGCGCGACTCGGTGCGCCACCGCGGCCGCACCGCCCCCGCCGTCGCCGCCGTCATGGCCGCCGTCGCCGGCTCCGTCGCCGTGTCCATCTACGCCGCCAGCGCCGACGAACAGAACCGCCGCGGCTACGAGGCCTCCGCCCCCGCCGGCGCGGTCCTCCTCGGCACCGGCTGGGGCGCCGCCTCCGACGGCTCCCTCCTGCCCCGGATGCGCGACGCCGTCGAGTCCAGCGTCCCCGACCTCGGCCCGCGCGCCGACGTCAAGAAGCTCATCTACCCCGCCGGCTGCGGGGAGCACCAGGGCACCTGCGGATGGATCTCGCCCCTCCTGCCCAAGGACCTCCGCTGTCCCCTGGAGGACGACCACGGCAGCCTCTCCTCCGACGAGATCAAGCGGCTGCGCCACGACGACAAGCGCTGCCAGTTCAGCGCCGGCCGGCGCGGAACCGCCGTCTACGGCGGCATCGGCGCCGGGGACGCCACCATGCTGCGCAACCTGCACGGCATCACCGACCCGGCCGCCACCCAGGCCCTCGCCGACGGCAAGGCCGTCGTCCTCGACCCGCGCTACATCAAGGACGGCAAACTGATCCTCCAGACCAACGACCCGATGCCGCTGCCCGCCGCCGGCACCAAGTCCGCCCCCTACGTCCCGTCCGAGGAGGAGGACCGCAAGCGGCGGCACGAGACCACCATCGACGCCTACCTCGCCAACTCGCCCATCCAGACCGGCATCGCCGTCATCAGCCCCGACACCGCCCGCCGCCTCGGCCTCGGCGTCGTGGACGGGGGCTCCGTCTGGCTGCCGGCCACCGCGCCCAGCGACGGCGCCGAACAGAAGGCCGCCGGCGCCATCGGCAAACTCGCCGACCACACCGAGTTCTCGGTCGAACGCGGCTACCAGCCAAAGGGCGACCTCATCAGCCTCGGCCTGGCCGGCTTCGCCGCCCTCGTCGCCCTCGGCGCCGCCGGCATCGCCACCGGACTCGCCGCCGCCGACTCCCAGCGCGACCTCACCACCCTCGCCGCCGTCGGCGCCACACCCCGGATCCGGCGCACGCTCTCCGGCTTCCAGTGCGGCGTCATCGCCGCCATGGGCACCCTCCTCGGCATCGTCTGCGGAGCCGTCCCCGCCGTCGCCCTGCGCAAGGTCCTCGGCGCGGTCGAGCCCTACCCCGGCATCAGCCCCGAGGAGATGGCCAACCGGTCCCTGGTGGTCGTCCCGTGGGGCAACGTCGGCCTCCTCGTGATCGGCCTGCCGATCATCGCCGTCGGCCTCGCCACCCTGCTCACCCGCTCGCGGATCACCCTGCTGCGCCGCAGCGGCTGAGCCCGCGCCCGCCTGTCCGCCGCCCGCCCACGGCGACCGTCCGCCGGCCCCGCCCGCCACACCACGGCGGGCGGGGTGACGGAGGTTACAGTCCCCTTCGGGCCCGGCGGCCGGACGGCCGGGGCGGGCACCCGTACGGGCGAACTACAGTCGTCGGTATGACGAGAACCCCGGACAGCGCCGTCCGCTCCTACATCGACCAGCACCGGTCCGGCTTCCTGGCCGACCTGTCCGACTGGCTGCGCATCCCGTCGGTCTCCGCCGACCCGGCCCGCGCCGGGGACGTGCGGCGTTCCGCCGAGTGGCTGGCCGCCAAGCTGCGCGACACCGGCTTCCCGGTGGCGGAGGTCTGGGAGACGGACGGCCTGCCGGCGGTGTTCGCCGAGTGGCCCTCCGGTGACTCGTCCGCCCCGACCGTCCTGGTCTACGGGCACCACGACGTCCAGCCGGCCGCGAAGGAGGACGGCTGGGACACCGACCCGTTCGAGCCGACCGTCGTCGACGGGCGGATGTTCGCGCGCGGCGCGGCCGACGACAAGGGCCAGGTGTTCTTCCACACCCTGGGTGTGCGGGCCCACCTGGCCGCCACCGGGCGCACCGCGCCGGCCGTCAACCTCAAGCTGCTGATCGAGGGCGAGGAGGAGTCCGGCTCGCCGCACTTCCCGGCCCTGGTCCGGCGCGAGGCGGAGCGGTTGGCCGCCGACGTGGTGATCATCTCGGACACCGGCATGTGGTCGGAGAGCACGCCGACCGTCTGCACCGGCATGCGCGGCCTGGCCGACGCCCAGATCGACCTGTACGGGCCGGACACCGACATCCACTCCGGCTCCTTCGGCGGCGCCGTCCCCAACCCGGCGCAGGTCGCGGCCGAGCTGGCCGCCGCCCTGCACGACGACGACCGGCGGGTCGCCGTGCCCGGCTTCTACGACGGCGTGATCGAGCTGACCGAGCGCGAGCGCGCGCTGTTCGCCGAACTGCCCTTCGACGAGGAGCAGTGGCTGGCGGTCGCCAAGTCCTCCGGCACGCGCGGCGAGGCCGGCTACTCCACGCTGGAGCGGATCTGGGCCCGCCCGACCGCCGAGGTCAACGGCATCTGGGGCGGCTACACCGGCCCCGGCGGCAAGACCATCGTCCCGGCGTCGGCGCACCTCAAGCTCTCCTTCCGGCTGGTCGCCGGGCAGGAGGTGGAGAAGGTCCGCGAGGCCGTGCGCGCGTGGGTGGCCGAGCGGGTGCCCGCGGGCATCCGCCACGAGCTGGTCTTCCCCGGCGCCACCCGGCCCTGCCTGACGCCGCTGGACCACCCGGCGCTGCAGTCCACCGTCCGTGCGATGGGCCGGGCCTTCGAGCAGAAGGTCCTCTTCACCCGCGAGGGAGGCTCCGGCCCCGCCGCCGACCTCCAGGACGTGCTCGGCGCGCCGGTGCTGTTCCTCGGGATCTCGGTGCCCTCCGACGGCTGGCACTCGGTCAACGAGAAGGTCGAACTCGACCTGCTGCTCAAGGGCGTGGAGACCGCCGCCTACCTGTGGGGCGACCTGGCCGAGAACTTCCGGCCCGGCGCGTGAGCGGGCGCGGCGAGGCGGGAGCATGAGCGGGCCCGGGCCCACCGGGGCCGCCCCGGCAGTCAGATCACTCATCCGGATGATTCACCTGATGTACCACGTGGGGATGGAACGACGTGAGCACCGTGCCTGAGACCGAACGCCCCCTGTACCTGGCACTGGCCCGGGCCGGCGTGGACCGGGCGGCCGAGCACCGGTTCGACGAGCCCTGGCTCGCCGCGGCCTGGAGCCACCCGAACACCCGGGTGCTGCCGATCGCGGGCGGCGAGGCCTTCGTCGTCGACACCGCCGGGGGCACCGAGCTGGTCCTGCTGCCCTCCTTCGAGGCGCCGCAGACCGGGGACCGGTACTTCCTCGGCACCGACGAGGACGGCGTCTCCTACTTCGCGCTGGCCGGCGAGAGCCTGCCCGGGCGGCTGGACGGCGACGCCCGCCCGGCCGGGCTGCGCGAGGTCGGCGCACTGCTCTCCGACCGCGACGCGGGGCTGCTCGTGCACGCCGTCGCCCTGGAGCACTGGCACCGCCTGCACAGCTTCTGCTCGCGCTGCGGCCACCCGACCGAGAAGGCCGGCGCCGGGCACGTGCGGCGCTGCACCTCCTGCGCGGCCGAGCACTACCCGCGCACCGACCCGGCGGTGATCATGGTGATCACCGACGAGCAGGACCGCTGCCTGCTCGGCCGCCAGGCGCTGTGGCCCGAGGGCCGCTGGTCCACCCTGGCCGGTTTCGTCGAGCCGGGGGAGTCGATCGAGCAGGCCGTCGCCCGCGAGGTCCACGAGGAGGCCGGCGTGCGGGTCGGCGAGGTGCAGTACGTCGCCAGCCAGCCCTGGCCGTTCCCGTCCAGCCTGATGCTCGGCTTCACCGGCAAGGCCCTGCCCGGCGGCACCGAGATCACGGTGGACGGCGAGGAGCTCGCCGAGGCGCGCTGGTTCTCGCGCGAGGAGCTGCGGGCCGGCATGGAGGCGGGGGAGATCCTGCCGCCCTCGGGGATCTCGATCGCGCGTCACCTCGTCGAACTCTGGTACGGCGAACCGCTGCCGTCCGCGGCGCGCTGGTAATCTGCTCCCGGGCGCTCCCGGAAAGCGCTGGAAAGCTCCGGAAAAGGGGGCGCGTGGCACGTAACACGCGCCCCCTTTTCCGATTTCGATCCGTTCCGGAAGCCGCGCCCTCCAGATGTTCGTGACCGGACGGGCCTTGCCCGCCCAGGCCGTACGCCACCCGGCGTGCGTCGACGACCCGCGCGGACGACATTGCCGGAAACGGCTGAAACCGCGTCACCGCGCTCGCTACATTCACTCGGGTGACAATTCCCCGGGGCACCGCCCAATCCCCCAAATACCAGCGTCTCGCCGCCGACCTGCGCCGCCGCATCGCCGAGGGCGAGTTCACCGCCGACGCCGCCCTCCCGGTCGAGAGCGAACTGGAACGCCAGTACGGAGTCGCCCGCAACACCGTCCGCCTCGCCGTCGACGTCCTCGTCAACGAAGGCCGGCTCGTCCGCCTCCAGGGCAAGGGCACCTACCTGCGCGAACACCCCGTCCTCGACCACCGCGCCTACGGCCCCGCACTGCCCAGCGCCCCGCGCGACTGCCTCGCCGTCCCCAGCGCCGTCTACCTCGGCGAGGCCGCCGACGCCGGCCGCGAACTCGGCACCGACTTCGAGATGATGATCGTCCGCGCCCGCGTCGACATCGCCGAACGCCTCGGACTGCGCCCCGGCGAGGCCATCGTCGTGCGCCGCCAGCTGCGCACGCTGGACCGCGAGCCGTACTCGATCGAGGAGAGCCACTACCGGGCCGGGCTCGCCGCGGGCACCCCGCTGATGGAGCCCGACGCCGTCGAGGGCGGGGACGAGGCCGTCCTCGCGGCCCTCGGCCGCACCGAGATCGGCGCCGTCGACCACCTCGTGGCCCGGATGCCGGGACCAGAGGAGGCCCAGTGGTTCCAGGGCGGCCCCGGCGTGCCGCTCATGGTGCAGACCCGCGTCACCTACGACCGGCGCGGGCCGGTGCGGGTCATCGAGACCCGCTACTCGGCCGACCGCTGCCGGCTCGTCTACGGCGTCGGCGACCTCGGTGCGCGCACCACGCTGCCCGCGCCCGCGGCGCCCGTCGACCAGGCCCCGGCCGACGCGCCCTGAGACGCGTGCCGGGGCCGGGCCGACGGGCCGGGATCAGGCCGCGAGGGCCTTCTTGACCTGCAGCAGGCTCGGGTTGGTCATGACCACCCGCTCGCCGCCGCCCGCCGGCGTCACCAGCACCGTCGGGACCGTCTGGTTGCCGTTGTTCACCGACTCGACGAAGGACGCCGACGCCGGGTCCTCCTCGATGTTGATCTCGGTGTAGCCGATGCCTTCACGGTCCAGCTGGCTCTTGAGTCGATTGCAGTACCCACACCAGGTCGTGCTGTACATCGTCACGGTGCCGGACATCGGGGGGACTCCTTAGGGGAGGGGGCGGACGGTCTCTGGTTCTCCGGACGCAACGTCCGACGCCCGGCGGGCATTCCGGCCGCCGCGGCCCGGAGGGACCGCCGCGTCGCGGAGGGGCTGCTGCGGCCCGGAGAGGCTGCTGCGGCCCGGAGAGGCTGCTGCGGCCCGGAGAGGCAGAGCGATCATCCTGCGATCACACCGGGCCTGTGGACAACCCGGCCCCGGTTGTCCCACCGGGCTGAGAGGATGGAACGCATGCAGGAAGACCTCTTGAGCGGCGGCCCCGGCGACCTCTGGACCGACCCCGCGGCCGCGGCCCGCGACGCCGGCCCCGACGCCGTGCTCGCCGGCCTCGACCCCGAACAGCGCGCCGTCGCCACCGCCCTGCACGGGCCCGTCTGCGTCCTCGCCGGCGCCGGCACGGGCAAGACCCGCGCCATCACCCACCGCATCGCCTACGGCGTGCGCAGCGGCGTCTACCAGCCCCAGCAGGTCCTCGCCGTCACCTTCACCGCCCGCGCCGCCGGCGAGATGCGCGGCCGCCTGCGCCAGCTCGGAGCCGACGGCGTCCAGGCCCGCACCTTCCACGCAGCCGCCCTGCGCCAGCTCCAGTACTTCTGGCCCCGCGCCGTCGGCGGGCCCGTCCCGCAGCTGCTCGAACGCAAGATCCAGCTCGTCGCCGAATCCGCCGGCCGGTGCGGCCTGCGCGTCCAGCGCACCGAACTGCGCGACCTCACCGCCGAGATCGAATGGGCCAAGGTCACCCAGATCGGCCCCGACGACTACCCCGCCGCCGTCCAGAAGTCCGGCCGCGACGCCCCCCGCGACCCCGCCGAGACCGCCCAGGTCTACCGCGTCTACGAGGAGGCCAAGAGCCGCCGCGGCGTCATCGACTTCGAGGACGTCCTCCTGCTCACCGCCGCCATCCTGGAGGACCGCCCCGACATCGCCGACCAGGTCCGCGCCCAGTACCGGCACTTCACCGTCGACGAGTACCAGGACGTCTCCCCGCTCCAGCAGCGCCTCCTCGACCAGTGGACCGGCCCCGGCGGCGGCGCCAGCCTCTGCGTCGTCGGCGACGCCAGCCAGACCATCTACTCCTTCACCGGCGCCACCCCCGACTACCTGCTCAACTTCCGCAGCCGCCACCCCGAGGCCACCGTCGTCAAGCTCGTGCGCGACTACCGCTCCACCCCCCAGGTCGTCCACCTCGCCAACGGACTCCTCGCCCAGGCCCGCGGCGAGGCCGCCCGCCACCGCCTCGAACTCGTCTCCCAGCGCGAGGCCGGCCCCGAACCCGGCTACACCGAGTACGAGGACGAGCCCACCGAGGCCGAGACCACCGCCCGCCGCATCAAGGACCTCCTCGCCACCGGCGTCCGCGCCAGCGAGGTCGCCGTCCTGTTCCGCACCAACGGCCAGTCCGAGGTCTACGAACAGGCCCTCGCCGACCTCGGCGTCCCCTACCAGCTCAAGGGCGCCGAGCGGTTCTTCGAACGCCCCGAGGTCCGCGACGCCGGCGTCCTGCTGCGCGGTGCCGCCCGTGCCGCCGCCGACCCCCTCACCGACGGCGCCGACCTCGCCGGCCAGGTCCGCGCCGTCCTCGCCAGCCGCGGCTTCACCCCCGAACCCCCGGCCGGCTCCGGCGCCGTCCGCGACCGCTGGGAGTCCCTCGCCGCCCTCGTCCGGCTCGCCGGGGAGTTCGAACGCACCCGCACCGCCGAAGGCCTGGGCGCGGACCTCGCCGCCTACGTCGCCGAACTCGACGCCCGCGCCGCCGCCCAGCACGCCCCCGCCGTCGAAGGCGTCACCCTCGCCTCCCTGCACGCCGCCAAGGGCCTCGAATGGGACGCCGTCTACCTCGTCGGCCTCACCGAGGGCACCCTGCCGATCATCTACGCCAAGACCGACGAACAGGTCGAGGAGGAGCGCCGCCTCCTCTACGTCGGCGTCACCCGTGCCCGCAAGCACCTCTCCCTCTCCTGGGCCCTCTCCCGCTCCCCGGGCGGCCGCGCCAGCCGCAAGCCCACCCGCTTCCTCGACGGGCTGCGCCCCGGCTCCGCCGCCCCCGGCACCCGCACCGGCGCGAGGGGCGGGCGCGGGGGCGTGGAGTTCGGTGAGCGCGCCGCCGGGCGGAAGGTCCGCGGACCGGTCAAGTGCCGCGTCTGCGAGCGCGTCCTGACCGACGCCGTCGAACGCAAGCTCCGCCGCTGCGAGAACTGCCCGTCCACCATGGACGAGGCGCTGTACGAGCGGCTGCGCGAGTGGCGCGCCGGGCAGGCCAGGAAGCAGGGCGCCCCCGCCTACGTCGTGTTCACCGACGCGACGCTCATGGCGATCGCCGAGGACGTGCCCGCGAGCCGCCAGGAACTGGCCCAGATCTCCGGGGTCGGCGCCATGAAGCTGGACAAGTACGGGGCCGCCGTGCTCTCGTTGTGTGCGGGGGAGGAGCCCGAGGAGGAACCGGACGACGTCGTGGACGACGGTCCGGTCGAACCGGCGTGAGCCGGTCCGGGCGTGGTCACGGGGACTGCTCAGGGGACTCCCGCAGGGCATCGGAACGCGCCGTCCGGCGCGACGCGAAAACCGCCGTGAAAAATAGTTTGCGCGGCGTACCGGGAGCGCAATAGCCTGCCGGAGCGGTCAAGGGGACGCGAACGCACGGGGTGACGCCTGTGCAGAGTTCCCGCGCCCAAAGCTTCACCGAGACAGACATCCGAACATCGGAGCAGGGGAAACCCGGCTCCGCGAGACGCCGAGAGGAGGCGAAGACAGTGGGAAACATCATGATCACCAAAATGACTGGCCAGACCGTTGTCCCTGCCTCCCTGCGTGATGCCCTCCTGTGGGCGCCCGCAGAGCTCGGTGGAACCGGTCTGGGTCTCGACACCACCGGTGTCTCCGTCGTCCCCTCCGTCGCTGTCAGTGGTCTCGGACACACTGATCTGTGCGTCGCGGGCGGCAGGAGCATCGAAGGCACCTCCGTCGAGACCGGTCTGTCCCGCGACTGGGCGTCGTTCGGCACGCCGCGCTCCGAGCGCGACGAGCGACCGACCCAGGCACCGAAGGCGGTCGTAGCCGCAGCCATGCATGGCGGCTATGCGCAGGTCATCGGTGCCGGAAACGCCCAGAAGCAGAACGAGCAGCAGATCAACAAGCAGGCCGAGGCCGCCTTCATCGGCGCCACGGCCATCCGGATGCGGGCCTTCCGCGGGCCTGAACCCTGGAGAGAACGAACCTGAGCCTCAGGTCGGCACCTCCAGGGCCGCGGAACCCGTCACACCGGGATCCGCGGCCCTTCTGTTTTGTCCGGTACGCACGACCACCCAGGCCCCCCGGGGCCTCCGGCCCAGCCCCACCAGTCAGCCGGGCCGGAACCACTGAGAAGACGAGGAAGACGCAGACAGTGTCCACGGTCATCACACCGCCCACCCCGTCCGTACCGCCGACAAGCCAGATCACCAAGGCCGACCAGGCCGACCCCCCGGAGGTTCTTTCCATGCAGCTCAGCTCGATCGAGCAGGCCGAGGCACTCGGTCTCCCCATCCCCTGCCGCGCCTTCGACCCCGAGGTCTTCTTCGCCGAGACGCCCGCCGACGTCGAGTACGCGAAGTCCCTCTGCGGCACCTGCCCCGTCAAGGAGGCCTGCCTGGCCGGCGCCCTCGAGCGCCGCGAGCCCTGGGGCGTCTGGGGTGGCGAGCTCTTCGTCCAGGGCGTCGTCGTGGCCCGCAAGCGGCCCCGTGGCCGTCCGCGCAAGACCGAGGTCATGGCGTGAGCCCCGACCTCGGAGCCGGAGCCGTCCGCCGGGGAGAGCAGCCCCCACTGGACAGTTCCCTCCGCCGCTCCGTGCGGATCGCCGCCGCCAAGGCCGACGCGGCCCGCACCAACCCCTTCCCGACGACGCACCACGAGCAGGACCGCCACATGACCGCCGCCATCGACCCCGCCGTCCGCGCCGAACAGGCCAACGAACTTCAGATCCAGAACAGGACCCTCGAAATGCAACTCCTCCACGAATCCCTGGCCCGCGCCCATATGCAAGACCGGCTGCACGAGGCCGAGCACCAACGGCTCGTCCTGCGCATCGCCCGGGCGCGCAAGCTCAAGCAGCGGGCCGAGCGCGCCTCGCTGCGGGCCCGCAAGGCCCTCGCCGTCGCCCTGATGTAAGTCCGCCACCGCAGTTCGACGCGCGCGCCGCGTGGCCATGCGCGGCCACGCGCGCGCAGGCGCGTGCCGGAGCGCCCGGACTGGCACAGGACGAACGGCAGACCCCCGTCGCACCGCAGGCCGCCCCCCGTACCCGGGGAGCGGCCTGCGGCCGTTTCGTCGCTTACTCGGCTCCGACCTCTCGGCTTCCCCGCTACTCAGCGACCCTTGCGGGCCCGTTTGCCACCCGGCCCCTGCGCGGCGAACTCCGGCAGCCACTCCAGCATCTCCGCCCGGAACGGCGCCTTCGCCCCCAGCTGGCACAGCACCCCGATCGTGCTCAACGTCACCCGGTGGATCAGCAGGTACGACGGCGGCAGGTTCAACTGCTTGCCCAGGTTGTAGGCCGGAGACCGCGGATCCGCGATCCGCGCCGCCTGCGCCCGCATCCACGCCCGCGTGAAGTGGAACGAATCCACCGCCGCCGGCTCGATGATCGGCACCAGGTAGTCCAGCACCGCGTCCGGATCCAGCTCGATCGAGGGCTTCACGAAGCCCTCCTCCCGCAGCATCTCCAGCACGCCCGTCGCGTCACCGGCCAACGCCATCCGCAGCGACGCCCCGATCGGCGCCGGCAACCCACCCGGCAACCGGTCCACCGTGCCGAAGTCCAGCACCCCCAGCCGCCACCCCGACACCGGACCGTCGTCCTTCAACAACCGGAAATTGCCCGGATGCGGATCCGCGTGCAACAACCCCGTCCGCGACGGCCCGGCGAACAGGAACCGGGCCAGCAGCCGGCCCGCGCGGTCCCGCTCCTCCTGGCTCCCGCCCGCGATCACCTCCGCCAGCGGCGTGCCGTCCATCCACTCCGTCACCAGGACCTGATCCGCCTGCGCCACCACGCCGGGCACCGCGATGTCCGGATCGCCGGCGAACTCCTCGGCGTGCCGGCGCTGCGCCTGCGCCTCCAGCTCGTAGTCGAGCTCTTCGGAGACCCGCTCGCGCAGCTCGGCGATCAGCGGCTTGATGTCCAGTCCCGGGATCAGCGGGCCCAGCAGCCAGGCGACCCGGCTGAGTTGTGACAGGTCCGCGAGCAGCGCGTCGCCCGCGCCCGGGTACTGCACCTTGACGGCGACCCGGCGGCCGTCGTGCCAGACCGCCCGGTGCACCTGGCCGATCGAGGCGGCGGCCGCCGGCCGGTCGTCGAACTCCTGGAACAGCTCACGCCAGTTGATCCCGAGGCGCTCGGTGAGCGCGGCGTGCACCTTGGCGGCGGGCATCGGGGGAGCGGCGTCCTGCAGCTTGGTGAGCGCCGCCCGGTACGGGCCGGCGACCTCCTCGGGCAGCGCGGCCTCGAAGACGGACAGGACCTGCCCGAACTTCATGGCCCCGCCCTTGAGTTCGCCGAGCACCTTGAACAGCTGGTCGGCGGTGGCCTGTTGCAGCTCGGCCGTCACCACCTCGGCGGACCGGCCGCCGATCCGCCTGCCCAGGCCGAGCGTGGCGCGGCCGGCTATCCCCAGGGGCAGGGCGGCGAGCCGTGCCGTGCGGGTCACTGCCTTGCGCGGAAGATCGCTCACCGGGCCTCCATCCGACACACCCCCGGCCACCCGGTACCGGACGGCCGACCATCACTACGCCATTGTGCCCGTTCGCCGCCCAGCACCAGCCCGTATTTCGCGCAGGCGTGAGCGGCGGACCGGTGGCGGGTCGGCAGTGGTTCAGCTGATCAGCGGGGCAGGCGCAGGGCCAGGCCGTCGAGGACGACCTCCAGGCCGTAACTGAACTTGCTGTCGCGGGTGGTCACCGGATCGGTGCCGGCGGCGGTCGCGTAGGCGTCGGCGAGGTGCTCGAAGTCGCCGGCCGCCTCCTGAGCGGCGGGCATGAGCCGGGCGATGAACTCGGCCTCCGTCTGGCCGGACCGGGCCACCGTGGTGAGCCAGGCCGACTCCGTGGTGCCCATGCCGATCGTGTAGCAGAGCAGGGTGTCGATCGCCCGGACCGGCTCGGGGAACCCGGCGGCGGTGAAGAGGACGGTCAGCTGCTCGGCGAAGGACATCAGGTTGGGGCCCAGGTAGGCGAGGCCCGCCTGACCGAGGACGGACGACAGCCAGGGGTGGCGCAACACCGTCGCGCGGAAGGCCTGGGCGGCGTCGGTGGCGGCGGCGCGCCAGTCGGGGCCGTCGGCGGGCGGGAGGGCGATCTCACCGAAGACCTCGTCGACCGCGAGCTCCATGAGCTCGTCCTTGGTCGCGACGTGGCGGTAGAGGGAGGTCGCGCCGGCGTTCAGGCGGGAGGCGAGTTTGCGCATGCTCAGCGCCTCGGTGCCCTCGGCGTCGAGCATCACGATCGCCTCGCGGACGATCGCGTCCCGGCTGAGCGAGGGCTGGTCGGGCTCGCGCTGGCGGCGGGCCCATACGGACGGGATCGGGTTCGTGCTGACGGCCATGGGCATCCCCTTCTGCGTACACCGTTCGCAGTCAGCGTACAGCAAGCGCTAGTTGCGCACAGCGTTCCTTGGTGCGTACAGTGTGCGCAGCGACGGAACGCAGTGCGCGCCGGGGGAACGGTGTGCGCATGGAGAGGGGAGATCTCATGCAAGCCCGCAACCCGCACCGCTGGTGGATTCTGATCGTGCTGTGCCTGAGCTCGTTGGTCCTGGTGATCGACAGCATGGCGCTGACCGTGGCGGTGCCCTCGATGACGGCGGACCTCGGCGCGAACGCCCAGGACACTCAGTGGATCCTCGACTCCTACGTCCTGGTCTTCGCCGGGCTGCTGCTGACCTCAGGCAGCCTCGGTGACCGCTTCGGCCGACGGAAGGTCATGATCATCGGCCTGTTGCTCTTCGGCGCGGCGTCCCTGGCCGCGACCTTCTGCACGAATCCCGGCGAGGTGATCGCCTCCCGCGTCGCGATGGGGGTCGGCGGCGCGCTGATCATGCCGTCGACGCTGTCGATCCTCATCACCGTCTTCGACGAGGACGAGCGCGGCAAGGCGATGGCGGCCTGGGGGTCGGTGGCGATGCTCGGCCTGGTCGGCAGCCCGGTCCTCGGCGGCGTGCTGATCGACCACTTCTCGTGGCACTCGATCTTCTTCCTCAACGTTCCGGTCGTCGCCCTCGCGATCCTGGCCGGTCTCGTGCTGATGCCGGAGTCCAGGGGGCCGTGGCAGAAGCCGGACCCGCTCGGCGCGGTGCTGTCCGCGGCCGGCATGACGGCGCTGATCTGGTGGATCATCGAGATCCCGCAGCACGGCGCGTTCGGCGGCCGGTCGCTGCTCACCCTGGGCGTGGCGGTGGTGGCGCTCGTCGGGTTCGTGGTCTGGGAGAACGTCACCGACGCGCCGATGGTGCCGCTGGTCCTCTTCGGGCACCGCGACTTCAGCGGCGGCTCGCTCTCACTGACGCTGGTCCAGATCGGCAACGGCGGGCTGCTGCTGGTGCTCACCCAGTACCTGCAGTTCGTGCTGGGCTACTCGCCGGTCAAGGCGGGGCTCGCGTTCATGCCGCTCGCCGTCGCCGCGCTGATCGGCAACGGGGCCGGGGCCAAGTTCGCCGCGCTGATCGGCAACCGCCCTCTGATCCTCGCCGGGATGCTCGCGATGGCCGCCGCCTTCGGGCTGCTGACCACCGTCTCGGCCGACGGCGGCTTCACTGTCCCGGCGGTCGCGCTGGGGCTGCTCGGCCTCGGGGCCGGTCTGGCCATGCCGGCCGCGGTGGGGGCGCTGATGGGCACGATCCCGGCGGAGAGGGCGGGCGTCGGCTCGGCGCTCAACGACACCATCCAGCAGGCCGGCACCGCGCTCGGCATCGCGATCCTCGGCTCGCTGCTGTCGAGCGGCTTCGCCGGCCGGATGCCGACGGGGCTGCCGGAGGAGGCGAGGCACTCGATCGCCGGGGCGCTGGCGGTCGCGAAGGGGGACGCCGGGCTCGTGCACACCGCTCGGGAGGCGTTCACGAGCGCGATGACGACCACCTTCACGATCAGCGCGATCGGGGTGCTCGCGGCGGCGCTGGTGGCCACGCTGGTCATGCGGGGCCGCCCGGCGGGGGCGCAGCAGGGGGCGGCGGCCGATGCGGCCGACGAGCGGGCGGAGGGCGCGGAGCTCGCCACCTGACGGGGCGCAGTCCGACGTTTCCACACCGAGAAGGCCGGTGCCCCTGAGGGGGTACCGGCCTTCTCGGTGCTGTGCGCGAGAAGTCGGCGGGGCCGACCTCTCCGTCTTGTTGTCCACCTACTCCGTGTTCTCCGTTCCGGGAGGGGCCCCTCCCCCCCCGCCCCCCACCCCTCCCCTCCCCACCCGCCTCCCGCCTCCCGGCGCGCTATCTCGGTGGCAACGGCTGCCACAGGCAGCCGCAGTCCGGGTGGCCCCTCAGGCGCATCCGGCGCGGCATGCCGTCGGTGGCCGAGAACTCGCACCACCCGTCCACGCTCGGCGGTCGGCCGCCGTCCAGTAGCACCTGGACGTGGAGTGCCGCGAGACCGGCCACTGCGGTGGCCAGCGCGGTGTCGCAGGCCGGGGTGCGCGCACGCCCCGGTCCTCCGTCCGCGAGCTGGGCCAGCACCCGTGGCCACGCCGCGTCCTCGTCCTCCCTCCGCAGCACCAGGCAGTGCCCGCAGGCCGACACCCCCGGCACCACCAGGGGCCCGACCACCCCGAACTCCTCCACCACTCCGACATAGAGATGCGGCACCCCGGCCCGCAGCAGTTGCCGCGCCTCGTACGCCCCGCCCGCGAACGCCCCGCTGCCGTCCCGCGGCGCGAGCACCACGAGATCGGGCGGCTCGTCCGCGGCCCGCCGCGGCGCGGGTGCCGGACGCCGGGCCGAGGCCCGCTGGACCGCCTCCTTCGCCGCCGTCATCCGCAGCCGCCCGACGTCGGACGGTGGCACTCCCGCGGGGGAGCAGTCGCCGGGGCGGACGCGGCCGCCGTCCTTCACCGTGACGGCCCCCGCCCCGCCCGCTGCGAGCACCGCCGCCACGGCGGCTCCCACCCGCCCCGCGCCGCGGACCTCGATCCGGGTGTCCGCCCGCCGGGCGAGCACCGCCGGTGCGGCACCCGGGCCGGAGTGGACCAGTGAGAGCGAGGCGAGGTCCGGCCCGAGCAGTTCCCGCTGCGGCTGCGGGAAGCGGGCGAGCGCGGCCTCGGCCGCCTCCGCGTCGTCGAGGAGCCCGGCCTCCTCCAGTTCGGCGAGCAGCGCCTCGGCCGGGTCGCGGCCGAGCCCGGCCTTCTCGCCGGCCGCCAGCAGCGCGGGGCGGTCCCGGGTGCCGTCGAGCAGGCCCAGGAAGTCGCACAGGGTCTTGTCGGCGTGCTCGACCACTCCCGCGTAGCGGCTGATGGTCCCGAACTGCAGGGTCTCGGTGTCGCGCCAGCTGCGGGACAGGGCGGGTTTGAGGGCGAGGCGCACGGCGGTCTCCTTTCCGATCGTTTTCGGACGGCTGACGGCAGCTTGCCCGATCGGGGCGACCTCGTGCGCCGGGTTATCCACAGGCACTGGCCCATGATCACATCATCGGTTCGCGGACCCTGTGGATAACTGGACATCCGCCCTGGCGTCGGTTTCCGGACACCCTGTGTCGGCCTTTCGTTCCCGATCACTCCACGAAAGATTTCGGCCATGGCAGCGGACTTCTGTCAGTGGTAGCGGGTAACGTCGTGTGCCATGGCAGCCGAGCGGGACTCCCATCCACCGGCGTCGCGTCGACGTGCCCGTGCAGCGTCCGGGTCGCAAGTGGCGGCGCCGAGCACGCGCGGGCGCCCGGACCAGCAGCCGAAATCCGCGCAGCCGCAGCACCAGTCGCAGCACCAGCCGTCCCCGCCCAAGCCGGGGGAGCCGCACGACCGTACGCGGGTCGAGGTGCGCCGCAGTGCCCGCCGCAGCCGCACCGTCTCGGCCTACCGCGAGGGCGACCGCACCGTCGTCCTGATCCCGGCGCGGATGTCGCATGCCGAGGAGCAGCGGTGGGTCGCGCAGATGCTGGAGAAGCTGGCCGCGCAGGAGAGTCGCCGGATCCCGGGGGACGACGCGCTGGAGGCGCGGGCCCGCGAGCTGTCGGCCGAGTACCTGGACGGCCGGGCGAAGCCGGCCCAGGTCCGCTGGGTCACGAACCAGAATTCGCGCTGGGGCTCGTGCACGCCGAGCGAGCGGACGATCCGGCTCTCACACCGCCTCCAGGGGATGCCGGAGTACGTGCTCGACTACGTGCTGCTGCACGAGCTGGCGCACCTGCTGGTGCCGGACCACGGTCCGGGGTTCTGGGCGCTGCTGGAGGCCTATCCCCGGACGGAGCGGGCGCGCGGGTACCTGGAGGGCGTGGTGTCGGCGGCGCGGCTGCCGCACATCCCTGGGGCCAGGAGCGCGGACCCGGAGTCCGATCCGGCGCGTTCCTGCGGCTGAGGAGTCCGGCGGGGAAGGCAGGAGACGGGGGAAGGCGGGAAGCGGGGGAAGGCAGGGAGACGGGGAGGGCGGGCAGCGGCGCGGCGGGGCCGTGCGATCGAACGTGGGAGCGACGGAAGGGGGCGTGGGCCAATGCGGCCCGCGCCCCCTTCCGGCTGTCGCACCTCAGCTCGTGAGCCGCCTGGCCCGCGCGACGAGGTCGCGCACCGAGTGGTCGGTCAGCTCGGGCAGGCCGTCGTAGTCGAACCAGCGCAGGTCCAGCGACTCCTCGCTGATCAGTGCCTGCGCGCCGGCCGGGGCCAGCGCGATGTACTGGACGTCCAGGTGGGTGTTCTCCGGCCGGTCCTTGCCGGTGCAGCGGACCTGGTGCCGGTCGAGCTTGGCCGGGGCGGGCCGGCCGTCGACCGCGAGCAGGGTGAGGTCCGGGATGCCGGACTCCTCGACGGCCTCGCGCAGCGCGGCCGACGCGAGGTCGGCGTCGCCCGGTTCGCAGTGCCCTCCCATCTGCAGCCACAGGCCGACCTTGGGGTGCAGGGTGAGCAGCACCCGCCCGGCCGCCGGGTCGACGACCGCGGCGCTCGCGGTGATGTGGGCGGGCAGGCAGGAGCGGTACAGGCCCTCGGGCTGCGCGTGCAGGTGCTCCAGGTAGTCCAGCCGCAGCTGTTCCTGGTCCTGGTCGGCGGGCCGCCACCGGGTCAGGGTGCCGACGGCGTCCGCGTGCAGGGCGGACGCCCCCGGGTCGGTGGCGGTCATGCGGTGGGCTCGCCCTTTCCGTCGGTGCCGTCCTGCTCGGGCCCGTCCTTCTCGGGGGCGTCGCCCTTGGTCAGGTCGGTGGTGCCGCCGGCCGCGGCCTCGCCGAGCAGCTTGTCGAGCGCGTCGAAGTCGATGCCGCCCTCCAGGTCGCCGGCCGCGCCGCGGTGCACGAAGGCGTCCGGGTCGTCGAGGTCGGCGGCGGTGGGCAGCATGTCGGGGTGCTGCCAGAGGGCGTCGCGGCCCTCGATGCCGCGGGCGTCGGCGAGCAGCGCCCAGAGCCGGGCGGCGTCGCGCAGGCGGCGCGGGCGCAGCTCCAGGCCGACGAGGGTGGCGAAGGTCTGCTCGGCGGGGCCGCCGGCGGCGCGGCGGCGGCGGACGGTCTCGCGCAGGGCTCCGGCCTGGGGCAGGTGGGGCTCGGCGGCGGTGTGGACGACGGCGTCGACCCAGCCCTCGACGAGGGCGAGCGCGGTCTCCAGGCGGGCGAGGGCGGCCTTCTGCTCGGGGGTGTCCTCGGGCTGGAGGAGGCCGCCGGCGAGCGCCTCCTGGAGTGCCTCGGGGTTGCTGGGGTCGAGCTGGCCGACGAGTTCCTCCATGCGGGAGGTGTCGACCTTGATGCCGCGCGCGTAGGCCTCGACGGCGCCCAGCAGGTGGGCGCGCAGCCACGGCACGTGGGCGAAGAGGCGCTGGTGGGCGGCCTCGCGCAGCGCGAGGTAGAGGCGGACCTCCTCGGCGGGCACGCTGAGGCCCTCGCCGAACTCGGCGACGTTCTGGGGCAGCAGCGCGGCCTTGCCGGCCGGGGCGAGGGGCAGGCCGACGTCGGTGGAGCCGACGACCTCGGCGGCGAGGGCGCCGAGGGCCTGGCCGATCTGGGTGCCGAACATGGCGCCGCCCATGGAGCGCATCATGCCCATGAGGGGGCCGGCCATGGCCTGCATCTCCTCGGGCAGGACGCCGCCCATGGCGGTGCCGACGCGTTCGGCGACGGGGTCGACGAGGTCCTTCCAGACCGGGAGGGTGGCCTCGATCCACTCGGCGCGGCTCCAGGCGACGGCGGTGCCGGCGCCGGAGGGGAACTCGGTGGCGCCGTCGAGCCAGAGGTCGGCGAGCCGGACGGCCTCGGCGACGGCGGAGCGCTCGGCGGCGCTGACCGAGCGGTCCTTGCTCTTGCCCTCGGCGGGCTCGGCGACGACGGTCTGGCGGGCGATGTTCGTGGCGAGGTCCCAGTTCACCGGGCCGCCCTCGAAGGAGAGCATCTGTCCGAGCTGCTGGAACGCGGCGCCGAGGTCGCCCGGGTTGAGGCCGCCGAACATCGCGGCGAACGGGTTGTCGCCCGCGCCGGGGGCGCCCGGGGCGCCGGGCATCCCGAACAGCGCGCCGAAGGGGTTGCCGGCGCCGAAACCGAAGGGCTGGGGGCCGCTCTGGTCGGCGCTCTGCGAGCCCTGGTCCTTCTTCTTCTGCTCGTCGTCGGGCTTGGCCTTGCCGTCCTCGGGCTCCTCGGGCGGAACGCCGAATCCGAAGGGAAGGTCGCTCACGGGGTCCTCGATCCGGTCGGCCGTCATGCGGGTGTGGCGGGAAATCCTGCGGGCCCGGGGCGGCGGTGGAGTGGGGACTCGCGAGCGGTTCCCGCGCGGCGGGCCCGCGCCGGGTGCACCGCGGGGCCTTCGCCTCGGGCAGGATGGACGTACGTGACACACGTACGTACGCACATAAGCTAACCGTGGAGGATGGCCGGTGAGTTCCCCGCCCTCGGACGTTCGCTCTGGGCTGACCGGAGGAGAGGACGCCCCGGACACCACGGCGTCGCCGCCTCCAGCCTACGGCGGCCGGCCGGTCGTCGTGGCCGTCACGGGAGCCGCGGGAGTGCTCGGCGAGCGGGTCGCGGCCCGCCTGGTGGCCTCCCCGCACGTGAAGAAGGTCCTCGCGGTGGACGACCGGCGCGGTGACGTGCCGGGCGTGCAGTGGCGGGTGCTGGACGTGCGGGACCCGGCGGTCGCCGAGCGGCTGGCCGGTGTCGACGTCGTGGTGCACCTGGCGATGGACTTCGGCATGGAGTCCGATCCGCGGGCCCGCAGCGCCTACAACGTGCGCGGCGCGCAGACCGTGCTGACCGCCGCCGCCGCGGCCGGGGTGCACCGGGTGGTGCTGTGCACGTCGGCGATGGTCTACGGCGCGCTGGCCGACAACGAGGTGCCGCTGGCCGAGGACTCCGAGCTGCGGGCGACGGAGGAGGCCTCGCTGGTCGGGGACCTCCTGGAGATCGAGCGCCTGGCCCGGCGGGCGCCGCGCGCCCACCCGGGGCTGCAGGTGACGGTGCTGCGCCCGGCGGTCGTGGTGGGTCCGGGCGTGGACACGGTGCTGACCCGGCACTTCGAGGCGCCCCGGCTGCTGGTGGTGGCCGGTTCGCGGCCGTGCTGGCAGTTCTGCCACGTGGAAGACCTGGCGACGGCGCTGGAGTACGCGGCGCTCGGCCTGGTCGAGGGCGAGGTGACGGTCGGCTGCGACGGCTGGCTGGAGCAGGAGGACGTGGAGCGGCTGTCCGGCATCCGCCGCATGGAGCTGCCGGCCGCCCTGGCGCTCGGCACCGCGGCCCGGCTGCACCGCCTGGGCCTGACCCCGGCGCCGGCCGGGGACCTGGCCTACACGATGTACCCCTGGGTGGTGTCCGGCAGCCGGCTGCACGAGGCGGGCTGGCGTCCGGACTGGACGAACGAGCAGGTACTGGCGGAGCTGCTGGCGCAGGTGGCGGGCAAGCACGCGGTGGCCGGGCGGCGCCTGGGCGGCAAGGAGGCGGCGACCAGCCTGGGCGCGGCCGGGGCGACGGTGGCGCTGGTCGGCACGGCGGCGCTGGTGCGGCGGGCGCGCAAGCGGCGCCGCTTCTGAGGAGTCCGACGGGGGCGCCCGCACCGGGGCGTTCCGCGTGGGACGTCCGGACGGGCGGCCCGAGAGAGCGCCGCGAGCCGGAGCGCAGGGGGCAGGTCGCACCCCGACTTCTCACGATGCGAAATTCCCGGATCGTGATGCGGAAGCCCCTTGCCCGGGACCACCCCGGATGGGCAATCATGGGGTCATGTCCGAGAACCACGACCCCATCCGCCTGCTCGCCGTCCGCGACACCCCGCTCTCCCTGGACGAGGTGTACGAGGCGGTGGGCGACGACGCGGCCGGCGGCACGACCGTCTTCGTCGGGACGGTCCGTGACCACGACGGCGGCAAGTCGGTGGCCGCGCTGGAGTACAGCTGCCACCCCACGGCCGAGCAGGAGATGCGCCGCATCGCCGAGAAGATCGTCGCGGACTTCCCGGTCCGCGCGCTCGCCGCGGTGCACCGGATCGGCCGGCTGGAGATCACCGACAAGGCCGTGATCGTCGCGGTCTCCTGCGCCCACCGGGGCGAGGCCTTCGCCGCCGCTCGCCGGCTCATCGACGACCTCAAGCACGAGGTGCCGATCTGGAAGCACCAGGTCTTCGCCGACGGCGAGGAGGAGTGGGTCGGCGCCGGCAGCTGCTGAACCCGCACGTTCCCAGCACGCGGAGCGTCAGGCGCGCCGTGGCCTCACCCGAACGGGTCCGGCCGCCCGCGCCGGATACTCCCCGGCAGTGAGCCGATCGGCGCTCCCGTAACCCGGACGGCGGTGATCGCGTTGTCCGCCGGAGTGGTTAATCTGCTCATAGACACGACGAGCTGGGAGTACTGACATGGGTGCGCTCGCCTGGTTGATCATTCCGGTTGCCGCCGTCCTGCTCGCCGCCGTGTGGGCGGGCTGGGCCCAGCGGGCGCCGAAGGCCACGGGGGACCCGGCCTCGCTCGCCGAACACCGGCGGTTCATGGCCGCGATGGAACGCACCACCGCCGGCACCACCGGCTCCGGGGACCGCTCCGGCCGGTAGCCCGGGGGGCGCCGGTTCACCCGAGTCCCGTACTGTCGTGCCATGCCACGCCGCTCCGCGACGATGCTCGCCGCCACCCTGCTGCTCATAGCGCTGCTCTGCGTCTCGGTGCTGATGAAGGTGCCGTACACGGAGATGAGCCCGGGGCCGACGTACAACACGCTCGGCCAGCAGGGGGGCAAGCCGGTGATCACCATCACCGGGCACGACTCGTACCCGACGACCGGGCACCTGAACATGACGACCGTGCAGGTCACCGGGGCCAAGTACGAGCCCAGCCTGGTGAACGCGGTGATCGGGTGGCTGCGCGGCGACGTGATGGTGGTGCCGCACGACAACGTCTACCCCAAGGGGCAGTCGGACGCGGACGCGAAGAAGCAGAACGCCGAGGAGTTCGCCTCCTCCGAGGACAGCGCCCGCACCGCGGCGCTCAAGCAGCTGGGCATCCCGGTCGGCAACGACCTGATCGTCAAGACGGTCACCGCGGGTGCGCCCGCCGAGGGCCGGCTGCACGCGGGCGACCAGATCGTCGCCGTCGACGGCACCGCGGTGACGACGACGGACCAGGTGGCCGCGGGCGTCACCAAGCACAAGCCGGGCGAGTCGGTGGTCTTCACCGTCGTCCCGCGGCTCAAGGACACCTCGGGCAACGGTGCCGCGGACCCGGCGGCCCGCACCGACGTCACCGTCCCGACCGTGGCGGCCAGGGACCTCGACCCGAAGGCCCCGGCCGAGCGCGCCGGCCTCGCGGTGGTCGGCATCGGCACCGGGATCCGGCACACCTACCCGTTCCAGATCGACATCGGCCTGCAGGACGTGGGCGGGCCGAGCGCCGGCCTGATGTTCTCGCTCGGCATCGTCGACAAGCTGACCCCGGGCGGCGACCTCACCGGCGGCAGGTTCGTCGCGGGCACCGGCACCATCGACGACGACGGCAAGGTCGGGCCGATCGGCGGGATATCGATGAAGATCATCGCCGCCCGCGACGCCGGCGCGGAGTACTTCCTCACCCCGTCCGGCAACTGCGCCGAGGCGGGCAAGAACGTCCCGTCCGGGCTGACCCTGGTCAAGACGGACACGCTGGACGGCGCGCTGAAGTCGCTGGAGCAGATCCGCTCAGGCCAGACCTCCGCACTGCCGTCCTGCGCCGCGAAGTAGGGACCCGCCGTTCAGGGGCCCCGCCGGGGAGCAGGGCCCCGGGGGGCTACGCGAAGGTCGCCAGCAGGGCCTCGGTCAGGCCGGGCACCAGATCGGGGCCGGTCAGCACCTCGCGCGCGGTGTCCTTGGAGCGCAGCCGCAGCGCGATCTCCTTCTTGCCGTCGCGCAGCACCGCGGCGGTGATCCGCACCTCCTCGCGCTTGGGGTGGTTGGCCACCCACTCGGCGAGCTGGGCGTCGCTGGCGTTGCGCGGGCGGCTCTGCTCGGCGCCCGGCGGCAGCATGAGGCGCTCGACCACCAGGGCGCAGCCGGCGACGGCGTCGGGCCAGGCGATGGTGCCGAGGAACTTGTCGAGGGGGGTGCCGGCCGGGATCTCATCCTGCTCGACGGGGGTGAGGCCGGCCGCGTCGTCGGTGAGGCCGAGCTGCTCGGCGACCCGGGGGTCGGCCTTGCGCAGGGCGCCGGAGTCGACGAGGGCGAAGAGGCGGGCGGGCAGGTCCCAGCCGAGGGTGGCGGCGTACTCGTCGATCTCCAGGGCGGCGCGGGTGAGGGGGGTGGCCGCGGGGAGGGTGGAGACATCGTCGGGGGAGTCGGGCTGGGGCGTGGCGGTGGCGTCGGACATGTCTCAATCCTCACACGCCGGGTGGGGCTTGCCGCGCCGGGCGGTGCGGGTGGTGCGGGGGAGCGGCGTCGTAACCGTCTGCTAACGGTGGGAACTCGGTCGGAGCCTGGTTAAGTTGCTCTGAAGACCGACCGACTCCAGACGACACAGCTGAGGTGCCACCGTGGTATTCCAGATGCCGGAACGCTCAGGGCCGGGTTTCCGGCGCAGGGTAGGCCCGCCCTCCCGGCGGGCGCGGGTGGCCCTGCTGACCCTGGGCGTGCTCGCGGTGCTGTTCCTGTTGTTCGTCATGTTCGCGGGTTTCTGGACGGACTGGCTGTGGTTCAGGTCGGTCCACTACTCGTCGGTGTTCACGACCCAGCTGTGGACGAAGGTCGGCCTGTTCGCGGTGTTCGGGCTGCTGATGGCGCTGATCGTCGGCTTCAACGTGTGGCTGGCGCACCGGCTGCGCCCGCCGCTGTCGGCGATGTCGGTGGAGCAGCAGAGCCTGGACCGCTACCGGGCGGGGCTGGCGCCGTTCAAGCGCTGGGCGCTGATCGGCGTGTCGCTGGTGATCGGCCTGGTGGCGGGGGCGGCGGCGTCGGGTCAGTGGCGCACGTGGCTGATGTGGACGAACGCGACGTCCTTCGGCGAGAAGGACGCGCAGTTCGGCATGGACGTGTCGTTCTACGCCTTCGACCTGCCGTTCTACGAGTTCGTGCTGGGCTTCGCGTTCAGCGCGGTGATCGTGTCGCTGCTGACGTCGGTGCTGGTGCACTACCTGTACGGCGGGCTGCGGCTGCAGGGGCCCGGCCGGCGGGCGAGTGCGGGGGCGCAGGGGCACCTGGCGGTGCTGCTGGGCGTGTTCGTGCTGCTGAAGGCGGTGGCGTACTGGCTGGACCGGTACGCGCTGGCGGTCAAGACCGGCTCGTACAAGGGTGTTTCGGGCTGGACGGGCCTGCGCTACGTGGACGCGAACGCGTTCCTGCCGGCGAAGACGATCCTGTTCTTCGTGGCGATCATCTGCGCGGTGCTGTTCTTCCTGACGCCGGTGCGGCGCACGTGGGCACCGGCGCTGATCGGCCTGGGGCTGATGGTGCTGTCGGCGGTGCTGATCGGCGGGGTGTACCCGGCGATCGTGCAGCAGTTCCAGGTGAAGCCGAACGAGCAGGCCAAGGAGACGCCGTACATCCAGAAGAACATCGACGCGACGCGTCGGGCGTACGGCATCGCGGACGCGCAGACGACGCAGTACACCCCACAGGGGTCGACGACGGCGGACGCGCTGAAGCCGGACGCGCAGACGATCGCCGACATCCGTCTGCTGGACCCCAACATCGTGTCGCCGACGTTCCAGTCGATCGAGCAGCAGCGCAACTACTACGCGTTCCCGAACACGCTGGACGTCGACCGCTACGGCGCGGGCACGGACAAGCAGGACACCGTGATCGGCCTGCGCGAGCTGGACCTGAACGGCGTGCAGCGCAACTGGATCAACGACCACTTCAAGTACACGCACGGCTACGGCGCGGTGGTCGCCAAGGGCAACCAGGTCAACGACAAGGGCCAGCCGGTGTTCACCGAGTCGGGCCTGCCGGCGACCGGGGCGCTCGGCGACTACGAGCAGCGGGTCTACTACGGCGAGAAGACGACGACGTACTCGATCGTCGGCGGCTCGAACCAGGAGATCGACTACACGACCGAGACCGGCGAGAACAAGCAGTACCAGTACACCGGCAACAGCGGTGTCTCGCTGGACAACCCGCTCACCCGGGCCGCCTACGCGGTGCGCTTCGCCGAGCCGCAGATCCTGTACGCGGGGGCGATCACCGACGGCGCGAAGGTGATCTACAACCGGACGCCGAAGGAGCGGGTGGAGAAGGTCGCCCCGTGGCTGTCGATCGACGCCGACCCGTACCCGGTGGTGCAGGACGGCCGGGTGGTGTGGGTGCTGGACGGCTACACCACGTCCAACGGCTACCCGTTCGCCTCGAAGACGACGCTGGGCACGGCGACGAAGGACTCGCTGACCAACCAGCGCGGCGAGCTGCTGACGGTGGCGAACCAGGTCAACTACATCCGCAACTCGGTCAAGGCCACGGTCGACGCGTACACCGGCGAGGTGAAGCTTTACCAGTGGGACGAGAACGACCCGGTGCTGAAGACGTGGATGAAGGCGTTCCCGGGCACGGTCGAGCCGAAGGCGGACATCCCGGCGACGCTGCTGCCGCACCTGCGCTACCCGCAGGACATGTTCAAGGTGCAGCGTGACTTGCTCGGCCAGTACCACGTGACGGACGCCAACTCGTTCTTCAACGGCAGTGACATCTGGCAGGTCCCGGTGGACCCGACGAGCGACACCAAGCAGGTGCAGCCGCCGTACTACCTGACGCTGCGGATGCCGGACCCGGAGGTCACGTCGGCGAGCTTCTCGCTGACGACGACGTTCGTGCCCAACGGCCGGGACAACCTGGCGGCGTTCATGGCGGTCAACGCCGATCCGGGCCCGGACTACGGGAAGATCCGGATCCTCAAGGTGCCGGGCGACAGCAAGACGCTCGGCCCGAACCTGGTGCAGTCGCAGTTCAACTCCCGCCAGGAGGTGGCGCAGCAGATCACGCTGCTGAAGAGCGGCGGCGACTCGGACCTGGAGTACGGGAACCTGCTGACGCTGCCGGTGGGCGGCGGGCTGCTCAACGTCGAGCCGGTGTACGTGCGCGGGCGCGGTGCCAAGTACCCGACGCTGCAGAAGGTCCTCGCGGTGTACGGGAACGACAACGTGGCGTTCGAGAACACGCTGGAGGAGGCGCTGCGCAAGGTGTTCGCGGGGGCCGCGCCGGCGACGACGCCGACGGCGCCGAGCGCTCCGGGTACCCCGGCGAACCCGGGGACCCCGACGAACCCGGGTACGGCGACGGGTCCGACGACGCCGCAGCCGGGCGGGACGATCTCGCCGGAGCTGCAGAAGGCGCTGTCGGACGCGGAGAAGGCGTACAACGACAGCCAGGCGGCGTTCAAGAACGGCGACTGGGTGGCGTACGGCAACGCGCAGAAGGCGCTGGGCGACGCGCTGAAGGCCGCCGACGCGGCCCGCTCCGGCGCTCCGGCGCCGGCCGCCCCGAGCGGCAGCCCGTCCGCCACCGCGGGCGGGTCGCCGAGCCCGAAGCCCTGAGCCGCCGGGCCCGCGCCCGCTGAGCTGCGGCAACCGATTTCGGTTCCGCCCCGCGTCCGTGCTACTGTTGAGTCACCGACGCGGGGTGGAGCAGCTCGGTAGCTCGCTGGGCTCATAACCCAGAGGTCGCAGGTTCAAATCCTGTCCCCGCTACTCAGTAGTGACAGAGGCCCGGAGGATTCGTCCTCCGGGCCTCTGGCGTTTTCGCCCCGAAGCGGCGGGAACCGCTCCGGTACTATCGACCGTCGCCAACGATGACGGCACAGGGTTTGTGGGGTTGAAGTGTCGGGAAATCGACAAAGCGCCGAAGCAATTTCGTCGGCTTCGGGGCAGCCCCGCCCGAATTCGGCCGGGGCAGGTGTACGCGGGTTGCGGGTGGTGCGACGATGGGACACATGGGGGACGGTGCACGGCTGCTGACCGGCCGTCGGGTCCGGTGCTTCCCCTGGAGGACCCCCCGGCCGGTGGCTGGGGGAGGATGCCGCGACACTCTGGGGGAGCGGGAGTCCGGATGAGGCTGATCGGCAAGAACGGGCCAGGTGCCAGGTCCGCGGCCGCCACCGAGGCGGACACCGACGCCTGGGCGGAGAGCCCGGAGAGCCGTCCCGGCGCCCTGCCCGCCCAGCGCACCGGCGGCCTCGCCGAGCGCCGCGCGGCCGGCTGCGGCCCCGACAGCCTCGTCCACGTGTCCACCCGTCAGTTCACCTCCGCCGTCGGTCCGTACGGCGAGTCCGCGGACGGCTCCGGCGGCGCCCACGGGGGCGGCGCCCTCGACCCGGCGGGCCTGGACACCACCAGCTTCGAGACCGCGCTGGCCGCCCGCGAGCAGGCCGCGCTGGAGGCCCGGCACCGCCGCGCCGCCGAGGAGGGCGACCCGGACGCCGCCTCCCGGCTCGGCACGCTGCTGCTGCGCCGCGGCGAACTGGAGGACGCCGAACCGTACCTGCGCGCCGCGGCCGCGGCCGGGGTCCGCGCCGCCTCCAACAACCT
Source organism: Kitasatospora sp. NPDC048722 (assembly GCF_040650235.1). Taxonomy (NCBI): domain Bacteria; kingdom Bacillati; phylum Actinomycetota; class Actinomycetes; order Kitasatosporales; family Streptomycetaceae; genus Kitasatospora; species Kitasatospora sp. NPDC048722. Next base: position 83,259 of record NZ_JBEZGX010000023.1, on the reverse strand, counting down.
GGGCGTGCTGCTGCACCAGCAGGGCCACCGCGCCGAGGCCGCCCAGTGGTGGCGCCAGGCCGCCGTCGCCGGCAGCGCCCCCGCCGCGCACGCGCTCGGGCTCCAGCTGCGCGACCAGGGCGAGGAGGAGGCAGCCGAGTACTGGCTGCACTTCGCCGCCGACCACGGCCACCCGCTCGGCGCCTACGCGCTCGGCGACCTGATGGAGCACCGGCGCGACGTCCGCGCCGAGCGCTGGTTCAAGGTGTCCGCCGACGCCGGCCACCGCGAGGCCGCCTACCGGCTGGCCCGGATGCGCGAGGCCGCCGGAGACAAGGACACCGCCGAGACCTGGTACCGCACCGCCGCCGCCCGCAGCCACGCCCGTGCCGCGCTGCGCCTCGGCGTGCTGCTGGAGGAGCGGGCCGGATCCGACCAGGCGCTGCTGGACGAGGCCGCCCGCTGGTACCGGCAGTCCGCGCAGAACGGCGAGCCGCGGGCCGCGTGCGCGCTCGGCTTCCTGCTGCGCGACTCCGGGGACGTCGCGGCCGCCGCCGAGTGGTGGCAGGAGGCCGCCGAGGCCGGGGACGGCAACGCCGCCAACGCGCTCGGCGCGCTGCACGCGAGCCGCGGCGAGGCCAAGGAGGCCGAGCACTGGTACCGCGGCGCGCTGGACGCGGGCGACCACAACGGCGCCTTCAACCTCGGGCTGCTGTGCGCCGGCACCGGCCGTGAGCAGCAGGCCGAGCAGTGGTACCGCCGGGCCGCGTACGCCGGGCACCGGGAGGCGTGCAACGCGCTGGCCGTGGTGCTGCTCCAGCGCGGCGACGAGTCCGGCGCCGAGCCGTGGTTCTCCAAGGCGGCCGAGGCGGGCAGCGTCGACGGCGCGTTCAACCTCGGGGTGCTGCACGCCGGCCGCGGCGAGCACCAGCAGGCGCAGGAGTGGTACGCGCGGGCCGCCGCCGAGGGCCACGGCGAGGCGGCGCTGCAACTCGCGGTGGTCCAGGAGCAGCGCGGCAACCTGGCGGGCGCGCTGGAGCGTTACCGGCAGGCGGCGGCGGGCGGTTCGGCCGAGGGCGCGTTCCGGCTGGCGTCGGTGCTGGACCGGCGGGGCGACGCGGATGCGGAGGCCGAACACTGGTACGCGGTGGCGGCGGACGCCGGGCACCGCCGGGCGCAGGTGCGCATGGGCGTGCGGGCGGCCGAGCGCGGCGCGCTGGAGATCGCCGAGAGCTGGTACCGGCGGGCGGCGGAGGCCGGGAGCCGCAGTGCGGCGTTCAACCTGGGGCTGCTGCTGGCCCGGCAGGACAGCGAGGCCGAGGCGATGCTCTGGTACACCCGGGCGGCGGACGCCGGGCACGGGCGGGCGGCGCTGCGCCTGGCGCTGCTGGCGCTGCGCCGGGGGGAGCCGGTGCAGGCGGAGAACTGGTGCCGCCGGGCGGCCGACTACGGACCGGCCGAGGTGGCGGAGCGGGCGGGGCGGCTGCTCGGGGCGCTGCACGCTGAGCTGAGCGCGTGACAGGGCTCGCGTGCGGTGCCGCTCGTGAGGTGCCGCTCGTGGGGTGCGTCGCGCGCGGTGTGTCCCGTGAGGTGCGTCGCGGACGGACGCGTGTGGCCTAGTGCCGTGGCCGGATAGGTCCACCGCGTTGCGGCCCCTGGCGCGGCACTAGCGGGCCGGCGCGTCCGTACAGGCCGGACAGAGCCCGCGGTAGGTGATCGCGGCACCGGAGAGGACGAAGCCGAAGCGCTCGGTGGCGGGCAGGGCGGCGAGCGGGTCGCCGTGGGGGTGGACGTCGCGGATCGCGCCGCAGCCCGAGCAGACCAGGTGCTGGTGGGCGTGGCGGGCGTTGGGGTCGTAGCGCTTGGCGCGGCCGTCGGTGGCGACCTCCAGGACCTCGCCGAGCGCGACGAGTTCGCCGAGCGTGTTGTAGACGGTCGCGCGGCTGATCTCGGGCAGGTGCCGGGCGGCGCGGGCGTGCACCTCGTCGGCGGTGAGGTGGACGTGTTCGCCGTCGAGGACCTCGGCCACGACCCGGCGCTGCGAGGTCAGGCGCCAGCCGCGGCCGCGAAGTCGTTCCAGCAGGTCGCTCATGCGCACCAGAGTAGGTCACGCTCTGAGATTGGTGCCAGTGTTGACTTAGACAAAGTCCAAGTTAGGATCGAGTCCTCACGACCGGATCACGCGGAGGCTTCTCTCATGACGACCCAGGACGAGCTGCGCCCCACCCTCACCACGGAGGCGGGCGCCCCCGTCGCCGACAACCAGAACACCGAGACGGCGGGTGTCGGCGGCCCGGCGCTCATCCAGGACCAGCTGCTGTTCGAGAAGCTCGCGCACTTCAACCGCGAGCGCATCCCGGAGCGCGTGGTGCACGCCCGGGGCGCCGCGGCCTACGGCACCTTCACGGTGACGGCCGACGTGACGCCCTACACCCGGGCCGGATTCCTCTCCGAGATCGGCAAGCAGACCGAGGTCTTCCTGCGCTTCTCCACCGTGGCGGGCAACCTCGGCTCCGCCGACGCGGTGCGCGACCCGCGCGGTTTCGCGCTGAAGTTCTACACCGAGGAGGGCAACTACGACCTCGTCGGCAACAACACCCCCGTGTTCTTCATCAAGGACGCGATCAAGTTCCCCGACTTCATCCACACCCAGAAGCGCGACCCGTACACCGGCTCGCAGGAGGCGGACAACGTCTGGGACTTCTGGGGCCTGTCGCCCGAGTCGACCCACCAGGTGACCTGGCTGTTCGGCGACCGCGGCATCCCGGCGACCTACCGCCACCTCAACGGCTACGGGTCGCACACCTTCCAGTGGCAGAACGAGGCCGGCGAGCACTTCTGGGTCAAGTACCACTTCAAGACCGACCAGGGCATCCGCAACCTCACCCAGGACGAGGCCAACCGCCTCGCCGGCGAGGACCCGGACAGCCACCAGCGCGACCTGCGCGAGGCGATCGAGCGCGGCGAGTTCCCGACCTGGACCGTGCAGGTCCAGATCATGCCGGCGGCCGACGCGGCGAACTACCGCTTCAACCCCTTCGACCTGACCAAGGTGTGGCCGCACGCGGACTACCCGCCGGTCGAGATCGGCAAGCTGGAGCTCAACCGCAACCCCGACAACGTCTTCGCCGAGGTCGAGCAGTCGATCTTCTCCCCGGCGCACTTCGTGCCCGGCATCGGCCCGTCCCCCGACAAGATGCTCCAGGGCCGCCTGCTCGCCTACGCGGACGCCCACCGCTACCGCGTCGGCATCAACGCCGACCACCTGCCGGTGAACCGCCCGCACGCCACCGCGGCGCGCACCAACAGCCGCGACGGCTACCTGTACGACGGCCGCCACGGCCGCCAGAAGAACTACGAGCCGAACAGCTTCGGCGGCCCGGTCGAGACCGGCCGCCCGCTGTGGGCCGCCACCGCCGTCACCGGCGCGACCGGCAACCACGTGGCGCCCTCGCACGCCGAGGACGACGACTTCGTGCAGGCCGGCAACCTCTACCGCCTCTACTCCGAGGACGAGAAGCAGCGCCTGATCGCGGGCCTGGCCGGCTTCATCGCCAAGGTCTCGGAGGACCGCGAGGACATCGTGGAGCGGGCCGTCGACAACTTCCGCAAGGCCGACGCCGACTACGGGCAGCGGCTGGAGGCGGCCGTCCGGGAGCTGCGCAAGAAGTAGCCGCGGGCTTCCCCCTCCCGAGAAGGACGGCGGGCCCCCCGACCAGCTCCCACTGGTCGAGGGGCCCGCGACCACGTCCGGGGACGGGGCGTCAGACGCTCAGGCGCCGCAGCGTCTCCTCGTGCAGCAGGCCGTTGCTGGCGACGGCGTCCGCGCCGCCCGGGCCCGGGACACCGTCCAGGCCGGTGAAGCGCCCGCCGGCCTCCTCGACGATGACGCAGTTGGCGGCCATGTCCCACAGCGACAGCTCGGGCTCGGCGGCGATGTCCACGGCGCCCTCGGCGACCATCATGTAGGACCAGAAGTCGCCGTAGGCGCGGGTGCGCCAGCAGGCCCGGGTGAGGTCGAGGAACGGGTCGAGGCGCCCGCGCTCCTCCCAGCCGGACAGCGAGGAGTAGGAGAAGGAGGCGTCCTCGATGCGCGAGACGCCGGAGACGTGGATCCGGGAGGCCTTGGCGAGGCTGCGGCCCGCGTAGGCGCCGAGGTCCTTGGCGGCCCACCAGCGGCGGCCGATCGCGGGGGCCGAGACGATGCCGACCACCGGGCGCTCGACGCCGTCCGGGCCGTCCTCCAGCAGGGCGATCAGGGTGGCCCAGACCGGCACGCCGCGGATGTAGTTCTTGGTGCCGTCGATCGGGTCGATCACCCAGCGGCGCGGGCCGGAGCCCTGGAGGCCGAACTCCTCGCCGAGGACGGCGTCGCGCGGGCGGGCGCGCTGCAGGACGCCGCGCACCAGTTCCTCGGCGGCCTTGTCGGCGTCGCTGACGGGGGTGAGGTCGGGCTTGGTCTCGACCGTGAGGTCGAGCGCGCGGAAGCGCTCCAGGGTGACCGAGTCGGCCGAGTCGGCGAGGACGTGGGCGAGTCGGAGGTCGTCGTGGTAGTCGGCCATGTCCGAAACCCTAGCGAGCCCGCCCGGATCAAGACAGCCGGGCTCACGGAGTGAACGCGATTCGCCCCGCCGCTCAGTGCGCGGTGCCGCTGAGCTGCAGGCCGATGACGCCGGCGATCACCAGGGAGATCGAGACCAGCTTGAGCACCGAGGTGGCCTCGTCCAGGAAGACCATGCCGTAGATCGCCGTGCCCGCCGCGCCGATGCCCGTCCACACCGCGTAGGCGGGGCCGACCGGCAGGCTCTTGAGCGAGAGGGTCAGCAGGCCGAAGCTGCTGAGGGCGAACACGCAGAAGCTGATGGTGGGCCAGAGCCTGGTGAAGCCCTCGCTGAGCTTGAGGTTGATCGCGAAGCCGGTCTCCAGCAGGCCGGCCAGGATCACCAGGGCCCATGCCATCGCGTGCCCTCCCTGTCGATCGACGGGTCGGACCACGCTGTGGCCCGACTTTCCTATGATCACCAGGGCGGCGCGGTCCGACACCTCGAACGGGCCACGGGCCTCGCGGGAAGACGGCGGGGCCGGGCGGGGTCAGTCGTCCTCCCGGGCCTCCTTGCTGGCCAGCAGGCGGCGCAGCGAGTAGAGCCGGGCGGCCTCGGCGTGGCCGTCGGCGACCCACGCGTCCAGGGCGCAGTCCGGCTCGTCGTGGCTGCACGCGCGGGGGCAGTCGGCGGTGCCGGGCTCCAGGTCGGGGAAGGCGTGGATGACCCGGGACGGGTCGATGTGGGAGAGGCCGAAGGAGCGGAAGCCCGGGGTGTCGATCACCCAGCCCGGGTTCAGCGCCTTCTTGGAGCCGGCCTTGGCACCCGGTGGCGGGGGCAGGCGCAGCGCGAGGGCGGAGACGGTGGTGTGCCGGCCGCGGCCGGTGACGGCGTTGACGTGGCCGGTCTGCCGCTGGCGGTCCGGGACGAGGGCGTTGACCAGGGTGGTCTTGCCGACGCCGGAGTGGCCGATGAACACGGTGGAACGGCCGCGCAGGTGCTCGCGCACGGCCTCGGCGCCCGCGCTCTCCAGGTCGTCCCGGCGGGTGACGACGTAGTCGATGCCGAGCGGGGCGTAGGACTCCAGCAGCGGCCCGGCCGACGCGAGGTCGGCCTTGGTGAGCACGAGCAGGGGTTCCATGCCCGCGTCGTAGGCGGCCACCAGGCAGCGGTCGATCAGCCGGGGCCGGGGCTCCGGGTCGGCCAGGGCGGTGACGATGGCGAGCTTCTCGGCGTTGGCGACGACGATCCGCTCGTACGGGTCGTCGTCGTCCGCGGTGCGCCGCAGCACGGAGGTGCGTTCCTCGACCCGGACGATCCGGGCGAGGGTGTCGGCGTCCCCGGAGAGGTCGCCGACGATGTTGACGACGTCGCCGACGACGACGCCCTTGCGGCCCAGTTCGCGGGCCTTCATGGCGACGATCTGGCGTTCCTGCTTGGTCCCGGGGTCGATCAGGCAGGTGATCCGGCCGCGGTCGACGGTCAGCACCATCGCCTCGGCGGCGTCCTCGTGCTTGGGTCGGATCCGGGTCCGCGGCCGGGAGCCCCGGCGGGCGGGGCGGTTGCGGATGTCGTCCTCGTCGGCGTCCTTGCCGTAGCGGCGCATGGCTTCAGTCTCCGCTCAGGCGTCCGCCGCCGCTTCGCCGAGCAGGTCCGCCCACATGTTCGGGAAGTCGGGCAGGGTCTTGGCGGTGGTGGCCACGTTCTCGACGCGGACCCCGGGCACGGCCAGGCCGATGACGGCGGCGGCGGTGGCCAGGCGGTGGTCCTCGTAGGTGTGGAAGACGCCGCCGTGCAGCGGGCGGGGGCGGATGCGCAGGCCGTCCTCGGTCTCGGTGACGTCGCCGCCGAGGTCGTTGATCTCCTTGGCGAGCGCGGCGAGCCGGTCGGTCTCGTGCAGGCGCAGGTGGGCGATGCCGTAGAGGTGGGACTCGGAGTCGGCGAGCGCGGCGACGGCGGCGATCACCGGGGTGAGTTCGCCGACGTCGTGCAGGTCGGCCTCGATGCCGTGGACGCGGCCGGTGCCGGTGAACTGCAGGCCCTCGTCGGTGAACTCGCAGGCGCCGCCCATGCGGGAGTAGATCTCGCGCAGCTGGTCGCCGGGCTGGGTGGTGTGCCGGGGCCAGTCGCGGACGGTGACCCGGCCGCCGGTGACGAGCGCGGCGGCGAAGAACGGCGCGGCGTTGGACAGGTCCGGTTCGACGACCAGGTCGCGGCCGATCAGGGCGCCGGGGGTGACCCGCCAGACGTCCTTCTCGCCGCCGTCCTCGGGGGCGTCGACCTGGGCGCCGGCCAGGCGCAGCATCTCGACCGTCATCCGGATGTGGGGCAGCGACGGGACGGGGCCGCCGACGTGCCGGACCTCGACGCCGTGGTTGTAGCGGGCGCCGGACAGGAGCAGGGCGGAGACGAACTGGGAGGACGAGGAGGCGTCGAGCTCGACCGGGCCGCCGTCGAGGGCGCCGGTGCCGTGCACGGTGAGCGGGAAGGCGCCGCGGCCCTCGTCGTCGATGCGGGCACCGAGGGCGCGCAGGGCGTTGATCACGCCGTGCTGGGGGCGCTCGTAGCTGCGCGGGTCGCCGTCGAAGTGGACCGGGCCGTCGGCGAGGACGGCGAGCGGCGGCAGGAAGCGCATGACGGTGCCGGCGTTGCCGACGTCGATGGACGCCGGGCCGAGCAGGGCGGGGGCGGGGATGACGCGCCACGCCTCGCCGCCGCCGGTGCCGCCGGAGTCGTTGTTGACCTTCTCCTCGATGCCGACGCCGAGGGCGCGCAGGCCGTCGGCCATCAGCTGGGAGTCGCGGCTGCGCAGCGGGCGGCGGACCCAGCCGGGCTCGTCGGCCAGTGCCGCCAGCACCAGGGCCCGGTTGGTGACCGACTTGGAGCCGGGGATGGTGACGGTGGCGTCAACGGGGGTGGTCGCGACGGGGGCGGGCCACAGGGTCTCGGTCATGGGGGCCAGTTTAGGGGCCGTACCGGAACGGCCCCCGCTGTGGCCGCATGCCGGGACTGTGGGGGTTCAGTGCAAGGGCTGGAGCAGCCAGCTCGCGCCGAGGGCGAGCGAGGCGAGGGCGACCAGCAGGAAGACGGTGACCCAGGCGAGGCCCGGGACGTGGGTGAGGCGGGCGAGCTGGTCGGCGTCGGAGTCGCGGGCCCAGCCGGTGCGGCGCTGGTGCTGGAGCTCCAGGACCGGGCGGACGGCGCCGAACAGGAGGAACCAGCAGCCGAGGTAGGCGAAGCCGGCCTGGACCTGGGCGCTGCCGAACCAGGAGACGAGGAAGAAGGCGCCGCCGGCGACGAGGACGGTGAACAGGCCGTAGGCGTTGCGGATGCGGATCAGCAGGGCGAGCAGCAGCACGATCGCGAGCCACAGCAGCAGCGTGATGCGGTCGGCGGCGAGCAGGGCGGCGCAGCCGAGGCCGAGCAGGGCGGGGGCGGTGTAGCCGGCGGCGGCGGTGAGGACCATGCCGGGGCCGGTGGGGCGGCCGTAGGAGAGGGTGAGGCCGGAGGTGTCGGAGTGCAGCCGGATCCCGGCGAGCTTGCGGCCGGTGGCGAGGGCGGCGAGGCCGTGGCCGCCCTCGTGGGCGATGGTCACCGCGTTGCGGGTGACGTGCCACACCGGGCGGGCGAGGACGGCGAGCAGGGCGACCGCGCCGGTGGCGAGGACCAGCCAGCCGGGCGGGGCGGCCTGGGTGCCGGTCACCCGGTCCCACAGGTCGCCGAGGTTCTGTCCGGTCGTCGGGCTGGGCGTCATGGCGTGGTCTCGCCTCCGTTCGCTGTGCTGGGCCGTTCGGAGCAGCCTCCCATGCGGGGACGGGGGCGGGGGAGGCGGTGGTTGCGTTCTCCGGGCCCGGGGCCGGAGAGAGACGACGTGGTGACACCCGGGGTCATGGCAAAGTGGCCCGCATGTGCGGTCGCTTCGCCTCCAGCAGCAAGCCCGAGGACCTCCTCGACCTCTTCGGGGTCGAGCAGTGGGATCCGGAGGAGACCCTCGCGCCGAACTGGAACGTGGCGCCGACGAACAGCGCGTTCGTGGTGCTGGAACGGATGTCGAAGGAGCGGCCGGGCGCGGTGCGCCAGCTGCGGGTGCTGCGCTGGGGCCTGGTGCCGCAGTGGTCGAACTCGGCCGAGACGGCCGTGAAGATGATCAACGCCAGGTCGGACACCGTGCACGAGAAGCCCTCCTACCGGCAGGCGTTCGCCTCCCGGCGGTGCATCCTGCCGGTGGACGGCTACTACGAGTGGCAGACGGTGCCCGCCGAGCGCGGCAGGCCGCGCAAGAAGCCGTTCTTCGTCTCCCGGGTGGACGGCGCCCCGCTGGCGCTGGCCGGGCTGTACGAGTTCTGGCGCGACCGGGCGGTGCCGGCCGGGCACCCGCAGGCCTGGCTGGTGACGTTCACGATCGTGACGACGGACGCGGAGCCGCTGCTCGCGCCGATCCACGAGCGGATGCCGCTGTTCCTCGACCCGTCCTCGTTCGACGAGTGGCTCGACCCGGGGCTGGGCGACCCGGACGAGCTGCGCCGGCTGCTGATACCCCCGCCGCCCGGCGCGCTGCGGGCCACCCCGGTGTCGCCGGCGGTCGGCAGCATCCGCAACAACGGACCGGAGCTCAAGGAACCGTGGACCGAGGTCGAGTACGAGACCACGCTGTTCTGACCGTCCGCTCCGACCAGCCGCGTTCCGCACCCGTGCCGTTCTCCGAGAGGGAGCCACCGTTGACGACCACCGAACTCGTCCCCACCGAGGCCGGGGACGCCCGGATCACCTACCACCGGGCGCCCGCGCCGAAGGCGCTGCTGGCCCTCGGGCACGGCGCGGGCGGCGGGATCGGGGCGCGGGACCTCGTCGCGCTGGCCGCGGCGCTGCCGCCGCGCGGGATCACCGTGGCGCTGGTGGAGCAGCCGTGGCGGGTGGCCGGGAAGAAGCTCGGCCCGGCGCCGCGGACGCTGGACCTCGGCTGGCGGCCGGTGGCCGAACGGCTGGCCGGGCAGGGCCTGCCGCTGGTGGTCGGCGGGCGCAGCGCCGGGGCGCGGGTGGCGTGCCGCACGGGTGCGGCGAGCGGGGCGGCGGGCGTGGTGGCGCTGGCGTTCCCGCTGCACCCGCCGGGCAAGCCGGACAAGAGCCGGGCGGAGGAGCTGCTGGAGTCGGGGCTGCCGACGCTGGTGGTGCAGAGCGCGGCGGACCCGTTCGGCGGGCCGGCCGAGTTCCCGGAGCTGCCGCGGGGCCACGTCCTGGTGGAGGTGCCGTACGGCAGCCACGGCTTCGAGGTGCCGAAGCGGGCGCCGGTGGGGCAGGACGAGGTGCTGGAGCTGATCTGCCGGGCGGTCGGGGACTGGGTGCTCGGGCTGCTGTGACCGCGGGACCGGCCGCTGACCTGGGGGTTCTTGCCCGTCCGGCTCCCGTTCGCGGCTCGCTCGCCCGTGCGGGTGAAAGCCGTGCGGGGCCGGGAATGCGGGCGGGGGCCCTGTGGTTGACACCCTCGTCAGCAGATTAACCGGTGAGAGGCAGGGCAGATGGGTTCGATCGCGTGCCCGGAGCGGCCGGAGGAGCGCGAGGCCGCCACGGCGTTCGCTCCCGCCTGGTCCGACTGGATTGTCGCGGGCGAGAAGCCCGTCAGCCCGATATCCTCCATTTCGGGGCGGCCCGCCGTGGGCCGTGCGCGCCATGCCGAGGAGGTGGGTCCGGTCGTCGGGACCGAGCACGAGGCCGAACCCGGCCGTGGCCCGGATGAGGGCCGGCCCGAGGGCGAGGCGCTCACCGGTGAGGAGCTGGCCGAGGCGATCGGTGAGGACACCTTCCGGGTGTCGGCCGAGGAGACCGAGCAGGCCCGGCGGGAGCGCTTCGAGCGCGACGCCCTGGGCTACCTGGATCCGATGTACTCGGCCGCGCTGCGCATGACGCGCAACCCGGCGGACGCGGAGGACCTGCTCCAGGAGGCGTTCGCCAAGGCGTACGCGTCGTTCCACCAGTTCCGCGAGGGCACGAACCTCAAGGCCTGGCTGTACCGCATCCTCACCAACACCTTCATCAACTCGTACCGCAAGAAGCAGCGGGAGCCCCAGCGCACCGCGGCCGAGGAGATCGAGGACTGGCAGCTTGCGCGCGCCGAGTCGCACATGTCGACGGGGCTGCGCTCGGCCGAGACCCAGGCCCTGGACCACCTCCCCGACAGCGATGTGAAGGACGCCCTCCAGGCCATCCCGGAGGAATTCCGGATCGCCGTGTACCTCGCGGACGTCGAAGGCTTTGCGTACAAGGAGATCGCGGACATCATGGGTACTCCCATCGGTACGGTGATGTCCCGGCTGCACCGCGGCCGCCGTCAGCTGCGCGGCATGCTGGAGGACTACGCCCGTGAGCGCGGGCTCGTCCCGGCCGGCAGCGGGGCAGGGCAGGAAGCGAAGGGCTCGGGCTCATGAGCTGCGGCGATCCGCACGACACCGAGTGTGGCGAGGTCCTCGACCACCTCTACGAATTCCTCGACAACGAGATGGCCGAGGGCGACTGCGCCAAGCTGCGCGAGCACTTCGAGGAGTGCTCGCCGTGCCTGCGCCAGTACGGCCTGGAGCAGGCGATCAAGGCGTTGATCAAGCGTTCCTGCGGCTGCGACGACACCCCGGCCGACCTGCGCAGCAAGGTGCTGGCCAGGATCGACTCGATCCGCGCCGGGCAGCGCTCGGGCGAGCAGGTCGTGGTGGCCGTCGAGACCGCGGTCGAGATCCACGCCGAGACCGCGCGGCCGGTCCCCGAGGTGGGCGGCGCACCGCAGCCGGGTGTGCGCCCCGGTGCGCCGGTCGAGGCCGGCGCCCAGGCGGAGTAACCGGCCGGGCGGTCCGGACACGGAGTTCAGCGGCCCCGGGAGCGTGTGCTCCCGGGGCCGCTCCCGTTCTGCTTGCATGCGCCCCTCACTCGTTCGAGTGAGTTGGCGGTGTGCCAGCTGCGGCATTGCGCGATCATGCGTCCCCGCGCCCGATGAGCGGCCTATCCTCCTGACGGACACTCACCGCCGGTCCGCCCGGCGCGCTGAGCGCGGAGAGCGGGCCGGGACGGCGGGGAGGTCGAGATCGCTAGCGACAGTGGAGGCGCGGCCCTGCCGGAGGGCGCGGCGCGGTACCTCGTGGCCGTACCGGTGGCGGCGCTCTGCTGCCTGCTGCCGCTGCTGCCCACCGTGGCCCTGCCCGGGGTGCCGCGCTGGCTCGGCTCCCCGGTCGACTGGCCCAAGGTCGGGCTGCTCGGTTTCCTCCACGGCTGCTGGGAGTCGCTCGCCCAGGGCCTGCCCACTCCCTGCCAGCGGCTGGTGCGCCGGCTGCTGCGCCGCCCAGTGCCGGCCGATCGGGCACCCGTGCGGCCCGGGGTGAACGCCTTCTTCCCGGTGCTGTTCGCCGGCGTGCTCATGCTCCCGCCGGCCGCCGCCGCGTTCGTCGCCGTGCCTGCGGCGCTGCTCGGCGGCCCGGGCGGGCGCCACTACCGGCAGCGCCAGCTGTGGAACGGCTCCCAGCTCGCGCTCAGCGCCTTCGCCGCCGCCGTCGCCTTCCACCTGCTGTGCGGCCCGCAGCTGCTCCTCGGCTCCCGCTTCCCGGCCGCCCTGTTGCCCGGCCTCGCCGCCCTCATCGCGTTCTGCCTGGTCAACGGCGTCCTGGTGGGCGTCATGCTGATGCTCAGCGAGGGCAGCCGGGCCGACGTCCTGCTGCGCGGGGCGTGCACGGTGTGCGGGCTACCGGTCCTGGTCCACGCCGCCGGCGGGCTCATGGTCGCCGTCCTGTGGCAGGGACCGTACGGCGCGTTCGCGGCGCTGCTCGCGCTGCTGCCGCTGTCGATCTCGGCGTGGGTGTTCGCCCAGGGGCACCGCGAGCGCGACGCCCACCAGGCGACCGTCCAGGCGCTCGTGCAGGCCGTCGAGATCAAGGACGCCTACACCCGCGGGCACAGCGAGCGGGTGGGCCGGGCCGCCGTCCTGATCGCCGGTCAGCTCGGCATGGAGGCCGAGCGGCTGCGCACGCTGCGCTTCGCCGCGATCCTGCACGACGTCGGCAAGCTCGGCGTGGCCACCGAGCTGCTCCGCAGAAACGGTCCCCTCACCGACGCCGAGCGCCGGGCCGTCGAGGTCCACCCGGTGTACGGGTACGAGCTGGTGCGCGGCATCGCCTTCCTCGGCGAGGCGCACGCCGGGATCCTGCACCACCACGAGCGGATGGACGGGCGCGGCTACCCCAGCGGGCTGGCCGGCGAGCAGATCCCCGAGTTCGCCCGGATCATCTCCGTCGCCGACGCCTTCGACTCGATGACCTCCACCCGCTCCTACCGCCGCGGTCGGCCGGTGTCCGAGGCCGTCGCCGAGCTGGAGCGGTGCTCGGGCAGCCAGTTCGATCCGGTGATGGTCCGCGCGCTGATCGGCGCGCTCGCCGTCCACGACTGGCAGCCGGTGCTGCCCGCCCCGACCGGGGAGTGCCTGCGGGCCGTCCCGGACATCCCGCTCGGCGTGCCGGAGCCCGTCCGGGCCGCGCCGGGCCGGGTGCCCGCCCGGGGCGGGAGCGTCCCCTCGGCCGGGCAGCCGTGAGCGGGCCGCGCCGACGGGAGCGGGCCCGGCCGCGGGACGGCCGGTGGGCGGCGCACGCGGTGCGGGCGGCGGCGGCCGGGCTGCTGGCCGCCGCGCTCGTGGCGGTCGCGGCGCGCGGGGTCGAGCAGCCCCGGGTCGCGCTCGCCTTCACCGGGCTGATCGCGCTCGGCGAGTGCGTCCGGATCACCCTTCCGGGCGATCGCGAGCAGGCGCCCATCGGCGCGGCCGGCGCACTGGCGTACGCGCTGCTCGGGCCGCTGCGCGGGCTGCCGACCGCGCACGGCACGCTGCAGGTGGTCGCCGTCACCGGCGTCGGCCTGCTGCTCGCCTGGCTGCCCGGGCTCGCCCTGCCCCACTCCGGGCGCCCGCACCGGCGCCCACCCTGGGCCGACCCCGTCCGGCGCGACAGCGCCGCCCGCCGGCTGCTCGGCGTCGGGTTCGCCGCCGCCGTGTTCCAGCCGCTCTACACCAGCGGCCTGGTCGACCGCTTCTCGCCCGAGGGCCCCGCCTACGGCGTGTTCCTGACCGCCGTCGCCGCGTTGGCCGCGCTCTGCGACGCCACCCTCGCGGCCCTGCTGCGCCGCGACTGGACCCGCAGCCGGGGCCCGAAGACGGCCCCGAGGGCCGGGCTGCGGTTCTCGGCCGCGCTGGAGGACGAGCTGCACGCGCTGTTCGGCATCGGCTCGGCGATCGTCGCCACCGGGATGCTGGTCAGCCTGGCGGCCGGCGAGGTCGGGCTGTGGGCGCTGCCGCTGTTCTGCGCCCCGCTGCTGCTCGCCCAGGTGTCGTTCCGCCGCGCCGCGGCCGTCCGGGCCACCACCGGGCAGACCATCGCCAGCCTGGCCCGTGCCACCGAGGTGGCCGGCTACACCCCGCACGGGCACGCGCGGCGGGTCGCCGACACGGCCTGCGCGCTCGGCCGCGAACTGGGACTCGGCACCCGCGAACTCGCCCTGCTGGAGTACGCGGCGCTGATGCACGACGTCGGCCAGTTGTCGCTGGTCGAGCCGGTGCCCGACGGCGCCACCGCCCTGCTGCCCTGCGCCGAGCAGCAGCGCATCGCCCGCCTGGGCAGCGAGGTGATCAGCCGCACCGGGGTGCCCCGGCAGGTGGCCGAGCAGGTCGCCCGGCTGGCCGACCCCTACCCGGGACCGGCCGGCGGCGACGGCTCGGTGCCGCTCGCGGCCCGCATCATCCGGGTGGCCAACGCCCATGACGACCTGCTGACGGCCGCCCGGGGGCGCGGCGTCGGCGAGGCGGTCGGGCGCCTGGAGGCGCTGGAGGTCCTGCGCCTGGGCCGCGGACGGGTGTACGACGCCAGGGTCGTCGACGCCCTGGCCAGGGTGGGGGGCCAGGCCGGGAGCTGACCTCCCGCCGCCGACGGCCGGGGGGCGGACACCCGGCGCACCCCCGGTACGGCGGGGCGGCCGGAAGCGGAGCGCGGCCGCGGTGCGGGCTCCGCGCCCCGGGGTTGAGGTGCGGAGGTGGGGCGGGCAGGCTGGGTAGGGGCGTCCCCGACCCCGGCGGTGGGGAGCGCGCCCGGGGGCGGGCGTGGTTGGATGCGGTCGTAGCGTGGAACACCGACCCGGGGAACCGGGCCCGCATCCCGGAAATCGCGGATACGGGAGCGGCGGTACGGGACTTGAGCGGACGACGACGGCAGGGACGAACGTGAGGATCTTCCACCGGGCACGGCACCGGCCGTCCGCCACCTGGCGGCAGACGACCGACCGGGCCTTCACGCTGATCGGCGACGGCCGCTACGAGGACGCCGGCGCGCTGCTCGTGATGGCCGCCGACCTGGAGCCGTGGCTCTCCGACTCCTGGTTCAACCTCGCCCTGCTGCACAAGTTCCGCCGGGACTGGGAGCAGGCCCGTTCGGCCGGCCTGCGGGCCGTCGCCCTGCTGGACCGCGAACAGGGCGCCCCCGACTGGTGGAACCTCGGCATCACCGCGACCGCCCTCCAGGACTGGCCGCTGGCCCGCCGCGCCTGGCAGGCGTACGGGCTGAAGCTGCCCGGCGGCCCGGGCGCCCAGCAGGACGGCCCGGTCGCCCTGGACCTCGGGACGACGCCGGTGCGGCTGTCCCCGGACGGCGAGTCCGAGGTGGTGTGGGGCCGGCGGCTGGACCCGGCCCGCATCGAGGTGCTGTCCATCCCGCTGCCGTCCTCCGGCCGCCGCTGGGGCGAGGTGGTGCTGCACGACGGCGCCCCGCACGGCGAACGGGTCACCGACGGGATCGCCTACCCGGTGTTCGACGAGATCGAGCTGTGGGCGCCGTCCCCGGTGCCCACCTACGTCGTGCTGCTCCAGGCGGCCACGGCGGGCGACCGGGACGCGCTGGAGCGGATGGTCGCGGACGCCGGCTACGCCGCGGAGGACTGGACGTCCTCGGTGCGGCTGCTGTGCCGGGCCTGCTCGGAGAGCCGGATGGCCTCGGACGACGGTCACACCGCCCACCACGACCCGCACGACGACGGCGACGCGGCCCACCCCGGCCACCTGAGCCACCTGAGCCAGGGCGGCGCGGCCGGGATGTCGTGGCTGGTGGAGCGCGAGTGCGGGATCGCCGCCCCCGCGCACCTGGTGCGCGCGCTGCTGGACCGCTGGGTCGCGGCGGCCCCCGGAAGCCGGGCTTACCGGGATCTCGAAGAAGTCTGCTGAGTACCCTGGTGAGGTACGCGTAGACCTATGGAAGCGGAAGACATGGCGGAGCAGCACGACCACGAGCACGAGCACGACGTGGAGGGGGCCGCGCCCGAGGCACCCGTCAAGGTGATCGGCGAGGAGCCCGACCTCACCAAGGGCACCGCGCGTCCGATCACCGTGGTCGGCAACCCCGTCCTGCACCGCGAGGTCAAGGACGTGACCGCGTTCGACGGCGAACTGGCGGCCCTGATCGACGACATGTTCCAGTCGATGTACGCGGCCGAGGGTGTGGGCCTCGCGGCCAACCAGATCGGCGTGGACCTGAAGGTCTTCGTCTACGACTGCCCGGACGACGAGGGCGTGCGCCACATCGGCCACGTGATCAACCCGGTGCTGGAGGAGTACCCGGCCGACCGCAAGCGCGTGCTGGACGACGGCAACGAGGGCTGCCTGTCGGTGCCGACCGCGTACGCCGAGCTGCCGCGCCCCGACTACGCCGCGGTGAAGGGCGTCGACAAGGACGGCAACCCGATCCGTGTCGAGGGCACCGGCTTCTTCGCCCGCTGCCTGCAGCACGAGACGGACCACCTGTACGGGTTCCTCTACATCGACAAGCTGTCGAAGCGGGACCGCAAGGACGCCCTGCGCCAGATGGCCGAGGGCACCGCGCGCTACGCGACCGTGCCGAACGCGTAAGCGCCCCTCAACACCGCTGCCCCGCACGGAACTTCCGTGCGGGGCAGCTGCGTAGGAGCGGGCGGCCTAGAACTCGTCGTCGAAGGAGACGGAGCCCTCGACGGCGACCTGGTAGGCGGAGACCCGGCGCTCGAAGAAGTTGGTCAGCTCCTGGACGTTCTGCAGCTCCATGAAGCCGAACGGGTTCGTCGAGCCGTACCGGATCGGCAGGCCGAGGCGGGCCAGGCGCTGGTCGGCGACGGCCTCCAGGTACTGGCGCATCGAGTCGGTGTTCATGCCGGCCAGGCCGTCACCGCACAGGTCCTGGGCGAACTGGAGCTCGGCCGCGACGGCTTCCTCCAGCATCTCCGTGACCTGCTTGGCCATCTCGTCGTCGAAGAGGTCGGGCTCCTCCTCGCGGACCGTGTCCACCACCGACATCGCGAAGTCCATGTGCATGGACTCGTCGCGGAACACCCAGTTGGTGCCGGTCGCGAGGCCGTGCAGCAGGCCGCGCGAGCGGAACCAGTACACGTACGCGAAGGCGCCGTAGAAGAACAGGCCCTCGACGCAGGCCGCGAAGCAGATCAGGTTCAGGAGGAACGCGCGGCGGTCCTCCTTGGTCTGCAGCGAGTCGATGTGGTCGACCGCGTTCATGTACTTGAAGCAGAACTGGGCCTTCTGGTGGATGGAGGGGATGTTCTCCACCGCGGCGAAGGCGGCGTTGCGGTCCTCGGGGTCGGGCAGGTAGGTGTCGAGCAGCGTCAGGTAGAACTGGACGTGCACGGCCTCCTCGAACAGCTGGCGCGACAGGTACAGGCGCGCCTCCGGGGAGTTGATGTGCTTGTAGAGGCTCAGCACCACGTTGTTCGCGACGATCGAGTCACCGGTCGCGAAGAAGGCGACCAGGCGGCCGATCAGGTGGCGCTCGCCCTCGCTCAGCTTGGCCAGGTCGGCGACGTCGGAGTGCAGGTCCACCTCCTCGACGGTCCAGGTGTTCTTGATCGCGTCGCGGTACCGGTCGTAGAACGACGGGTAGCGCATCGGGCGCAGCGTCAGTTCGAAGCCGGGGTCGAGCAGCATCTTGCGGTCGTTCTCGGGGGTGCTCACTGGCAGGCCTCGCAGGACTCGGGGTTCTCCAGGGAGCAGGCGAGGGCGGCTTCCTGCTCCGGGGTGAGGGCGGGGGTGTTCACCGGCACCGGCGCGGCGGCGCGGGCGGCACCCGGCGCGGCCTGGGCGATGCGGGTCGCCGGGCGCGAGCGCAGGTAGTAGGTGGTCTTCAGGCCGACCTTCCACGCGTACGCGTACATCGAGCTGAGCTTGCCGATGGTCGGCGCGGCCATGAACAGGTTCAGCGACTGGCTCTGGTCGATGTACGGCATGCGGGCCGCGGCCAGGTCGATCAGCGCGCGCTGCGGCAGCTCCCAGGCCGTCCGGTAGAGCGAACGGACCTCGGCCGGAAGCCAGTTGAAGTCCTGGACCGAGCCGTTGGAGTCGCGCAGCGCGTCCCGGGTCTGCTGGTCCCAGACACCGAGCTCCTTGAGCTCGCGCACCAGGTACGGGTTGACCTGGAGGAACTCGCCGGAGAGCGTCTCGCGCTTGAACAGGTTGGAGACCTGGGGCTCGATGCACTCGTACACGCCGGCGATCGAGGCGATCGTCGCGGTCGGGGCGATGGCCAGCAGCAGCGAGTTGCGCAGGCCGGTGACGGCGATGCGGGCGCGCAGCGCCTCCCAGCGGTCGGCCCACTGCGGGGCGGCCGACGGGAAGTGGTCGATGTGCAGCTCGCCGCGGGCGGCGCGGGTCTCGCCGTACGCCTCGTGGCGGCCCAGCTGCTCGGCCAGGTCGGCGGAGCGCTCGTACGCGGTGAGCATGATGCGCTCGGCGATGAGCGTGGACAGCCGCGCGGCCTCGGCCGAGTCGAAGTCGATCCGCAGCTTGAAGAAGACGTCCTGCAGGCCCATCACGCCGAGACCGACCGGCCGCCAGCGGGAGTTGGAGGCGCCGGCCTCGACCGTCGGGTAGAAGTTGATGTCCACCACGCGGTCGAGGAAGGTCACGGCCGTGCGGACGGTGGCGTCCAGGCGCTCCCAGTCCATGGCGTTGACCAGGTCCTCGACGGAGGCCCCGTCGGCCACGTGGGCGCCGAGGTTGACCGAGCCGAGGTTGCAGACGGCGGTCTCGGAGTCGTCCGTGACCTCCAGGATCTCGGTGCACAGGTTGGAGGAGTGCACCGTGCGGCCCGGCAGCGCGGTCTGGTTGGCGGCGCGGTTGGAGGCGTCCTTGAAGGTCATCCAGCCGTTGCCGGTCTGGGCGAGGGTGCGCATCATGCGGGCGTAGAGGGTCTGCGCGGGGATGGTGCGTACGGCCTTGCCGGCCTGCTCGGCCTTGCGGTAGGCCTCGTCGAACTCCTCGCCCCACAGGTCGACGAGCTCGGGCACGTCGGCGGGGGAGAACAGCGACCAGTCGGCGTTGGCGTTCACGCGGCGCATGAACTCGTCCGGGATCCAGTGCGCCAGGTTCAGGTTGTGGGTGCGGCGCGCCTCCTCACCGGTGTTGTCGCGCAGCTCCAGGAACTCCTCGATGTCGGCGTGCCAGGTCTCCAGGTAGACGCAGGCCGCGCCCTTGCGGCGGCCGCCCTGGTTGACCGCGGCGACCGAGGAGTCGAGGGTGCGCAGGAACGGGACGATGCCGTTGGACTTGCCGTTGGTGCCGCGGATCAGGCTGCCGCGCGAGCGGATGCGCGAGTAGGACAGGCCGATGCCGCCGGCGTGCTTGGACAGCCGGGCGATCTGCGCGTAGCGGTTGTAGATCGAGTCGAGGTTGTCCAGCGGCGAGTCGAGCAGGTAGCAGCTCGACATCTGCGGGTGGCGGGTGCCGGAGTTGAAGAGCGTCGGCGAGGAGGTCAGGTACTCCAGGCGGCTCATCAGGCCGTACAGCTCGGCGACCTCGCGCACCGACTGCTCGCTGTCGCCGACCGCCAGGCCGCAGGCGACGCGGAGCAGGAAGTGCTGCGGGGTCTCGACGACCTTGCGGGTGATCGGGTGGCGCAGCAGGTAGCGGGACTGCACGGTGCGCAGGCCGAAGTACTCGAAGCGGTCGTCGCCCTGAGGGTCGATCAGCGCGTCGAGGGCGGTGGCGTGCTTGGCGACGAAGGCGGCGGTGGTGTCGCCGATGAGGCCCTCGGCGTGGCCGACGGCGACGGAGGCGGCGAAGGAGACGGCGCCCTGGCCGACGGCCTCGTCGACGATCTCCAGGGCGAGCAGGCGGGCGGCCAGCTTCGAGTACTGGGGGTCCTCGGCGATCATCGACGCGGCGGCGTCCACGGCCAGCCCGCGCAGCTCGGCGAAGTCCGAGCCGGCGTGGCGCCCGCGCAGCGCGGCGGCGGCGACGTGGCCGGGGTCCACCTGGGGGAGATCGGCGCTGCGGTCGGTGAGGAGTCGCAGGAGCGCGCCGCCGGGGTCGGAGACCGTGGGGTCGGCGGGGGCGGAGCCGGTGCCCTGGGTGGGCAGGGTGGCTGAGGCAGCGATGGTCAAGGCGCTCTCTCCTGGCGGCGATCGGCGGCGGTGATCGGAGTACCGGACCGTTCGGGGCAGGGGCGCACGCGCGCGGGCACGCAAGGGTGCGTCGCGCGACGGTGTCATCCCCGGCCCGCCCGCGAGGCCCGGAAGGTACTGCGTGTGCTGCCGGCCTCTGCGGGAGGGCCTCTGCACGCCGTCGGCAGGTACTCGGACTCGCGGGAGAGGCTCTGTTGAGCCGCCCGCACACCGCTGCGGGGCAGTCCCGGAATCGCACCGGGTTCCCCTGCGTCGACAGCAGGGATGAGCATACATCTAGTGCCGGTAATCCGATGCAGCCCCACATGTAGTGTCGCGCGGCACAGTTGTTCGAGCTCGCGTGCGATAAACTGCTCAGGCAGGGGGGTGCCATTCCTGGCTCGTGCGGGTGTCGCACGGGCGCATCCGCACCTGGGTCGCGCCGCCCGCAGCCGCCCCCGCAGAAGCGCCCGGAGAGGGGGCCGCGGGGTTCGCCGGGTTCTCGATGCAGCGCCCCGAGTCCTGGTTCGCGAGCTGTCCCGTCGGGGTCACCCGCCAGCGCTGGTCGGCTCGTGAGGTGCACGCGGTGAGGACGGGGAAGCCGATCGCGGGGTCCTCGACGCAGCGGCCGGACTGGTTGATGGAGCCGTCGTCCGCCATCGTCCAGGTCTGGGCCGGGGAGCCGTCGCAGGTGCCCGCGCCGACCGCCGCCGGGTCGCCGCCGACCCGGCTGTCCAGGCACAGGCCCGGCAGGGCCGAGGTGATCGCGCCGCTGGGCTGCCCGGCGGCGGCCTGGAAGGAGAACGAGTCGCTGCCGAGCCCGGCGCCGCCGTCCCAGATCTCGAAGCCGGCCTGGACGGCGCACAGGTAGGAGCCGGCCGGGACGTAGCCGCGCTGGACGGCGTCGCGGGTGAAGGCCCGCAGGTCCAGGTCGGTGACGGAGGCCGTGCTGGTGGCCATCTCGTAGGTGATCAGGGTGTGGTTGCCCGTCTTCGGCGCCTGGAACACGCGGTAGGAGGTGCCGCCGGCCTTGAGCTCGCCGGCCTCGTCGCCGAAGGGGGTCTTGCCGTTGCCGCGCAGCCAGATCATCAGCTCGGCGCTCTCGGTGAACGAGCAGCTGGTGCGGCTGTTGCTGTACCAGATGTCGTACGAGGCGTTGTAGACGCCCGAGTCGACCTGGGTGGTGTGCCAGCTGCTGGTCGCGTAGCGCAGGTTGTTGACCGGGATCGGCAGCGGTCCGGTGCCCGGCTGGAACTGGGTGCTGATGTGCGGGTACGCGCCGGGGCCGCGCAGCGGGTCGGTCAGGCTGGCCGGGCCGACGCCGCTGCGGGTGACCTTGAAGCCGGTGGCGCCGTCGGTGCTGCTGATGCACAGGCCGCCGGTGGCGTTCCACTCGTTGGGGTTGATCAGGTAGCGGCCGGAGTCCACGGCCTGCGAGGGGTAACGGTTCTGCGCGGTGGAGCACAGCTCGCCGGCGGTCGCGGCGGGCAGCGGGGTGACCACGGGGGCGGCCTTGACCGGCCCGGCGGGATCCTTCTGGCCCCGTGGGAGCAGAAGGGCGCACAGGACCAGCGCGAGGACCGCGGCCGGTGCGAGCGCCCACCACGGGCGCCGGCCGGCGGGTCCGGCGCCGGGTATGGCGGGGTTGGTCATGGGGTGCTCGCCTCCCTGCTGCTGCGTGGTCGTGCGGTCCGTCGGCCGGACCTGGGGCGCGCTCATCCGGCGGGGGTGGAGCTCGACCGCGGCCGGGTGGCGGTGCTGGTCGGCTTCCGGGCCGGCGGGCTCGGCCTGGTGGCCGACGGGGACGCCGAGGGCGACGGGGAGGGGTCGGGTGAGGGCGCGGGCGGCGGTGGCGGCGGCGCAGCGGTCAGGGCCGGCACCGATCGGACGGTCCACGGCGTGTTGTAGCGGGGCGCGGAGACCCCGGCGGCGTACGCCTGCGAGGCCGCGTCGGACGCGGCGACCCGCCAGTCGACCTCCTTGCGCGCCTCGTACCAGATCACGCCGATGATGTCGGGGTGCTGGGGGAGCTGTGCGAACATCTCGCTGATCCACTGCGCCTTGAGCCCGGAGGTGTCGGTGGCGCCGGTCTCGGTGATCACGACGGGCTTCTGGGTGAAGCCCCGGAGCTCCTTGATCGTCGGCTGGAAGATCTGGTCGAAGGACTTGTACTTCTCGACGCCGGTGGTGCCGTAGTAGCCGGACAGGCCGATCCAGTCGACGTAGTCGTCGCCGGGGTAGAGCGTGTTGAGGCTGGTGGCGTTCTCGTAGTCGACGTTGGGGCTCCACACCCAGGTGACCTTGGTCGCGCCGACCTGCTTGAAGATGTCGTGGACGTGCTTCCAGGCCTCGACGTACTGGCCCTTCTTGTTCCCGTTGGACTGCTCGGCCCAGGGGTACCAGTAACCGTTCATCTCGTGGGCGAAGCGCAGCGCGACGGGGTAGCCGAGGCCCTTGACGCCCTCGGCCCAGGTCTTGATGTAGTCGTCGAACTTGCCGTCGATGATGTTGGAGAGGGCGTACTCGGGCTGTTCGCCGCGGAGCTTGTCCTCCTTCGCCTCCTTGCGGTAGTCCCACGGCTCCCAGGCGACCATCGGCATGATGCCGCGCTGGGCGACGGTGTCGAAGATCCGGCGGTCGAACTTGCGGTCCCACCAGCCGACCGAGAACTCCAGGACGTTGGGCTGGTGCTTGACGGCGGAGGTGAATTCGTCGAGCGGGGAGAGGTCGTACGGGCCGGGCTTGGTCATGATGCCGGTGAACGCCTCGCCGGCCGGCGGGAACTGCGGTGCCGGGGCGGGCGTGGGGGCCGGGACGGCGCTCGCGTCGGGGGAGGCCGTCGCGGGGGTGGCGGTCGGGGGCGCGGCCAGGGCGCTGGTGAGCCAGGTCGGCATCGCGGTCGGGGCGGCGCCGGCGAAGCCGTACGGGTCCTGGTCGTGGTTGCGCGACAGCCTGGGCGCGAGCACGAAGGTGTAGCCGACCATCAGGGCCAGGGCGACCAGGGCGGCGATCCTGGGGACGGTGATCCGCAGCATCAGCGGCCCTTCTGCTCACGGCGGCCGCCGGCCCGTGCGGGCTCCAGCAGCTCCTCGAACTCCTCGGCGGCGTCCGCCTCTTCGGCACGCGCGGGCCGGCGACGCTGCGTCGGCACCGGCCGGGCGGCGGGCGATTCCCCGGCCTCGGACGCGGCCGGAGCCGCGGGGACGGCGGTGGTTTCCGCGATCTCGACGGCCTCGACGGCCTCGACGGCCTCGACGGCCTCGGCGGCTTCGGCTGCTTCGGTGGCCCTGGCCGCGGCGGCGCGCTGGGCGCGGGCCTCGCGGCGACCGCTGACGAAGGAGATCACCGGCGGCGCGACCCCGGTGAACAGGCTGACGACCGCCCAGAACCGCAGGATCCAGATGTCGTGGTGGAGCGTGAAGCTCGCCCCCAGCAGCCCGCCCGCGACCGCCGCCCACAGCAGGTGCAGCCGGAACGTCGAGAGGGACTCGGCGCTGCGCAGGTCGCCCTTGGCCGTGACGGCGTACGCGAGCGGCCGGCGCAGCAGCGCGGCCAGCGCCGCGGCGACGTACACCGGGCCGGCGAACAGGGCCAGGCCCATGCCGGCCATGCCGATCTCGCGCCGCTCGTGCGCGGCCAGGTTGAACCGGCGCAGCCACAGCCACAGCACGAACCAACTGCCCATGCTGGCGCCCCACAGGGCCATCCAGTGGGTGCTGTTGAGGTGGATGGAGGTGACGCCGAGGGCCAGGTAGACGGAGGTGGCGAGGCTGCCGAGGACGGTGTTGACCGCGACGCTCGGGTAGTAGAACTGGACGAGCCCGTAGAGCACGCGCTGGCGCAGGCGCAGCTTGAGGCCCGAGCGCAGGCGGCTCTTGAGCAGGATCTCCCAGATGCCGTAGGCCCAGCGCTTCTGCTGGTTGAAGTAGTCGGTCCAGGAGGTCGGCCCCTCGCCGACGGCGAGGACGTCGGGCGTGTAGACGCCCTTCCAGCGGCGGTCGGTGGCCGGGTTGACGGTGGCCTGGATCCGCATGCTGGTCAGGTGGTCCTCGATGATCGAGTCCTGGTAGCCGCCGATCTGCTGCCAGGCGGTGGGCCGGTACAGGTGGTTGGTGCCGATCAGCAGCGGCGCGTCCATGCCGTTGCCACCGCGCTCGACCAGGCCGGAGAACAGGTACTGCTGCACGGAGGCGCCGTGGGCGACCCAGTTGTCGTACATGTTCCCGTAGACCTGCGGGGCGACGACGAACGCGGTGTCGGGGTCGCGGAAGTAGCCGAGCGTGCGTTCCAGGAAGCAGGGCAGCGGGACGTGGTCGGGGTCCATCTGGGCCACGACGTCGTAGCCGTGCTCGTGCTCGGCGCGCCAGGAGTTGTGGTTGCCGGACTTGGTCTTGGCCCGGAACTCGCCCTCGGCCTGGTTGTACTCGGGGCGGCCCTTGCGGCTGAAGTGGTGCACGCCGAGGCGGGCGGCCATCTTCTTGACCCGGTCGTCGTCGCCCTCGTCGAGGATCCAGACGTCGACCTGGCCGTCGTACTCGATGCGCAGCATCGCTTCGAGGGTGCGCTCGACGATCTCGATCGGCTCCTTGGAGGGCACGATCGTGGTGAGCACGGCGACCTTGAGGCCGGGCGGCGGGGTGACCGGCAGGGGGTCCTTGGCGCGGAACGCGAAGACCCAGACGGCGAGGTTCTGGATGAGCCGGATCACCTCGACGGTGATGACGGCGCAGAAGCAGATGCGCGCCAGGTTGATCCGCCAGTCCGGGGACCAGCCCACGCCGGAGCCGGGGATGTGCTCGGGCAGCAGCAGCCAGCCGACGAAGGCGAGGCCGGCCAGCGCGTTGACCGTGACCAGGACGGTCATCACGAACTTGACGCCGCGGGAGGACACCGAGCGGTAGCGCACGGCGGCGCCGTCCTCGCCCGGGGACAGCGGGCCGGTCGCGTCGGCGCCGGCTACGTAGGCGCGCTGGGCGGCGCTGTTGCGCAGGTCGCGGCGGACGAGCCGCCGTTCGTGGCGGGCCCGGGGGAGTACGCGTCCGTGGCGTCCTCGTCCCCGGCCGGTCCGGTTCGCCGCGTGTTCGTTGGTGGAGTCCACCGGTGTTCCCCCGTACAACCGCTCCGTCACGCCGGAGCCGCTGGTTTCCTGCTCTGTCACCGTCCGTCGGCCGTGGTCACCCGCCCGTCGTTCGACGGTTCGAAGGGGCGCCGGAGTGGTAACGGATGCAGTCTGATGGTCGGTTCAGTCGGTCAGCATACGGGTAGCGGTGGACCGATCACAGCCGGGGGTTCGGGGCCGGTGCGGCCGAAAACGCCCGCAGGCCCCGCCGGGAGGGGCGGGGCCTGCGGGACGGTTCGTTCGTCACGGTGTGATCTTGACGGAGTTCGCGATTTGGTCCATGACCGTCAGCGGCGGGGCCTCCGCCGCCTGGTCCAGGCAGATCTGCAGCACCGGGACGGTGGTCGCGCCGGCCGCCGGGGTGACCTCCAGGACGCCGCAGTAGCTGTCCGGGGTCGAGGAGCCGCTGGACATCGGCACGTGCCACAGGGCGAGGTAGCCGTCCAGGCCCTGGATCTTGACGGCCGACTGCTTCACCGGCTCCGGCGGGCTGGGCGCGTCCGAGCCGTAGCGGGTGTTGTAGAGCAGCTGGCCCATGCCGAGCACGAGGGACTTGGGGTCGGACCAGCCGCCGTTGAACACCCGGAGGTTCTGGACGACGAGGCCGCGCGTGCAGGCGCCGTTGCCGTGGCCGACGCAGGCGTACGGGTTGACCGCGTACCGGACGTCGGTCGGGGTCTTGGCGTCGTTCTGGACCTGCCAGTCCTGCGGCACCATGAAGTTCATCTTGCCGTCCTGGCCGGTGACCTGACGCCCGCCCGCGAGCGGCTGGCCGCCGGTCAGCGCGGTGCCCATGAAGCCGTTCGGGCTCTTGGGGTCGCCGGCGGCCGCGGGCGCGGTGCTCGGCGCGTCCTTCGGGGAGCCACCGGTCTTGTGGCCGACGACGTAGCCGGCGCCGGCCATCGCCAGGGACAGCACCACGGCGCCGACGGCCAGGAGGATCCGGTTCTTGCCGCGCTTCGGGTCGACGGTCTCGAAGACCACGGAGGTCGGGATCGGCTGCGGCGCGGACGCGGCGGGACCGGCCAGCGGGTTCGGCTGCGGCGCGGGCTGCTGGACCTGCGGCTGGACGGGCTGGGGGGCCGGCGCGGGCCGGGCGGCCGGGCCGGACTGCGGGCCCGACGCGGCGGTCTGGGTCGGCAGGGACGGCATGGTCGGGGTGGGCGGTGCGGCGGCCGGGCCCGGCGCCGGCGCGGCGACGGCCGTCGGGGCCGCCGCGTCCGCGGGGGCGCCCGCGGCGCCTCCGGGCTTGGCCTGAATCTTGTCGGTCCAGGTGGAACCGTCCCACCAGCGCAGCGTGTTGGGCTGGCCGGAAGGGTCGTCATACCAGCCGCTAGGCGCACTCCCCGTCGTCATGCGGCGGATCCTAGCAGTGTCCCTATCGGATGGTCATTTCAAGTCACCGGCCTTCGGCCACCGGCCGCGCACGCTGCCGGAACGCCGTCAGAAGGCCATCGCGTACACCATCAGGTCCATGCCCGGGAAGGGGGCCCAGTCGCGCTCGGGTGCGCGCCGGAACCCGACCCGCTCGTATATGCGGTGGGCGGTCGTCATCCGCGGCTGGGTGGAGAACGCCATCCCGGCCAGCCCGAGTTCGCGGGTGCGGGCCAGGGCGGCGCGCACGAGGGCCTCGCCGACGCCCCGCCCGCGGGCGGCCGCGGCGGTGGCGAGCATCCGGATCTCGCCCTCGCCCGGGACGGCGATGTCGGCCCACTCGGTGCCGCCGACCGCGAAGGTCACGCAGCCGAGGACCCGTCCGCCGGCCACGTCGACCGCGACGAGCAGCTCGGCCTCCCGGGCGCGGCGGCCGGCGTCGCGCAGGAGCTCGACGTAGCGGCTGTCGGGCGCGGTGTGGCCGTCGCCGACGAACGCCTCGACGGTGATGCGGCCGGCGTCGGCGAGATCCTCCTCGCGGGCCGGGCGGATGACGATGTCCATGGGGAAAGTGTGCCGGAGCCGTGCGCGGTCCTGATCCCGGGGGCCGCGCGGACCGGGAGGACGGCCGGGTCCGCCGACGGGCGAAGCGAGGCGGCGGGCATGGTGCCGTACAGGCGGTCGAGGCGTTCCGGGCCGGCCGGGTAGCCGCCGGCGCGGTGCCAGTTGTCGCGGCCGGCGGCGGCGCCGCGGGAGACCTCGCGGCCGATCAGGGTGCCGAGCAGGCCGAACCCGCCGACGGCACCGGCCAGGGCGATTGCGCTCGCGATCGTTTCGGAGTCCATGGCTCCACCCTGGCCGGACCGTGCGGGCGCCCACGAGTGGCAGGAACGACCGCTTGCATCGAATTCCTGCCACCGCGCCGCTGATTTCGACCCGGCCGGCTTCCGCCGCCGAGGTCCGCCGGGCATGCTGATCCGCATGCTCAGGAACGTGGTCGCGGTCGTGCTTGAGGAGATCCACCCCTTCGAGCTCGGCGTCGCCTGTGAGGTGTTCGGCCTGGACCGCACCGCCGACGGCCTGCCCGGGTACGACTTCGCACTGGCCGGCGCCCGCCCGGGCCCGCACCGCACCCACGCCGGCTTCTCGATGGACGTCCCGCACGGCCCGGAGCGGTTGGTCGGCGCCGACCTGGTGATCGTCACCGCCTCCGCGATCCGCCCGCGCTACCCGGAAGCGCTGCTGGAGGCCCTGCGCGCGACGGTCGCCGGCGGCGGCCGGGTGCTCTCCATCTGCAGCGGCGCCTTCGTGCTCGGCGAGGCCGGCCTGCTGGACGACCGCTGTGCCACCACCCACTGGCGGCACACCGAGGAGCTCGCCGAGCGCTTCCCGAGGACCAGGGTCGAGCCGGACGTCCTCTACGTCGACGACGACCCGGTGATCACCTCGGCCGGGACGGCCGCCGGCATCGACGCCTGCCTGCACCTGGTGCGCAGGCTGCAGGGCGCCGAGGTGGCCCGGGCGATCGCCCGCCGGATGGTGGTGGCCCCGCACCGGGAGGGCGGGCAGGCCCAGTTCGTGAACCGCCCGCTGCCCGAGGGGGACGGCGACTCCCTGGCCCCGCTGCTCGACTGGATGCGCCACCACCTGGACCGGGAGTCCACCGTCGAGCAGCTGGCCGCCCGGGTCCACATGTCACCGCGCACCTTCGCCCGCCGCTTCCAGCAGGAGACCGGGACCACCCCGCACCGCTGGCTCACCGGGCAGCGGGTGCTGCTCGCCCAGCGGTTGCTGGAGTCGACCACCGAATCGGTGGACGCGATCGCCGCCCGCTGCGGCTTCGGCAACGCGGCGGCCCTGCGCCACCACTTCGGGCGCCGGCTCGGGACCACGCCGCTGGCCTACCGGCGCTGCTTCGCCGGGCCGGCCGTCGCCGGGGTCCGGCCGGAGTGACGCGTCGGGCCGGCCGTCAGTCCGCCACCGTCAGTCCGTCACCGTCAGGTGCCCGGTGTCGTTCCAGTGCGAGGGCCGCAGCCGCCCGTCCCGGGCCCGCCACAGGCTGGTGGAACAGTTGTGCACCGGCCCGAGCGTCATCAGCCGCTCCTCGGTGAGCCGGTCCAGCGCGTACCGCAGCATCAGCACGGTGCAGTCGTGCGCCACCAGCAGGACCGGCCGCCCGGCGTCCTCCTCGCACACGTCCCGCAGCACGCTGCGCACCCGCAGCGCGACGTCCGCCCAGGACTCGCCGCCGGGCGGGCGGTAGTACAGCTCGCCCATCTTGCGCCGCCGGGCCGCCTCCTGCGGGTACTTGGCCTCGATGGCGGCCTTCGGCAGCATCTCCAGGACGCCGAGCTCGCGGTCGCGCAGCCGCTCGTCGTGGCGCACCGCGAGCGTGACCGGAACGGCGCCGAGCCCGGCGGCCTGGGCGAGCGCGATCCGGGCGGTCTCGGCGGTGCGCACGTACGGCGAGCACCAGACGCTGCGCGGGCGGTCGGCGCTGGGCAGCGCGGCCCACCAGCGGCCGAGCGCCTGCGCCTGCTGCTGCCCGTGCAGCGACAGCGGGATGTCGGCGTCCCGGCAGCTGATCGGCACGCTGAGCGCGCCGGCCGCCTCGGCCAGCTGGAACTCGACGTTGGCGGTGGACTCGCCGTGCCGGGTCGCGATCAGCACGGACGGCAGCCGCACCGCGGGCGGCTGGCCGTTCGCGGCCTGGCCGTTCGTGGTGACGGGCGGACGGGTGGACTGGTGTTGGCCGTTGAGGGTGGTGCCGAGTTCTGCCATTGCCGCGAGCTCCCCGTGGTCGATCAGGTGCCGGCCGGTGGTGTCCGGTCCGGTCTGGTGGTGCCCGACGTGCGCGCCCGCTCATACATATGATCGCGCCGCCTTCTCCCAGTGTTCACGGAGAAGACGGCGCGATCACAGGGCGCGCACACGGCCAATCAGTGCGCCGCTACGGGCTCCGGCGCGTTCTCCGGCTCGTCGTCGCCGCCGGCCTCGGCGCTGTAGTCGGCCGGCTTCGTCTCGTCCGGGCCGTAGGGCGCCCGGACGGCCCGCAGCACCAGGGTGAGGGCCACGGCGACGACCAGGTTGAGCACGAAGGCGGTCAGGCCGATGTAGCCGTACTGGCCGATCCCGGGGATCTCGGCCGCGTTGCCGCCGAAGTGCTTGGTGGCCGGGCTGGCGATCCGGTACGCCTCCCAGGTGCCGTAGGTCATGCCGGCCGCCCACCCGGCGAACAGCGCCCAGTGGTGGAACCAGCGGGTGAACAGGCCCCCGACGATCGCGACGAAGGTCTGCAGGATCCACAGGCCGCCCAGCAGCTGGAGGTTGATCGCGGCCTGCTTGTCCATGCCGAGCACGAAGACCAGCGCGCCGACCTTGACCAGCAGCGAGACCAGCTTCGCGACCCGGGTCTCGTCGGCCGCGGTGGCGGCGGGCTTCAGCCACTCCTTGTAGACGTTGCGGGTGAAGAGGTTCGCCGCCGCGATCGACATGATCGCGGCCGGCACCAGCGCGCCGATCCCGATCGCCGCGAAGGCGACGCCGGTGAACCAGTCCGGGAACATGTCCGCGAACAGCCGCGGTACCGACAGCTGGGCGTTGAACGTCTTGTCGCCCTTGCTGACGTTGGCCGCGATCGCCATGAAGCCGAGCAGCGCGAGCAGGCCCAGCATCAGCGAGTACGCCGGCATGATCGCCATGTTCCGGCGCACCGTGTTGCGGGACTTGGAGGCCAGCACGCCGGTCACCGAGTGCGGGTACATGAACAGCGCCATCGCCGAGCCGAGCGCGAGCGTCGCGTACGTCCACTGCTTGTCGCCCGGGACGGTCAGCGAGCCGGCCGCCTTCGGCGCGCTGAACTTCTGGTGCGCCGCGTCGAAGATGTGGCCGTATCCGCCGAGCCTGATCGGGATGTAGATCACCGCGACGATGATCACGATGTAGACCAGCGCGTCCTTGACGAACGCGATCAGGGCCGGCGCCCGCAGCCCGGAGGAGTAGGTGTAGGCCGCGAGCACGCCGAAGGCGATGAACAGCGGCAGGTCCTTGACGAACCAGTTCGCGTTCGCGCCGCCGCCCACGCCCAGGACGTCCAGCACGGCCTGGATGCCGACCAGTTGGAGCGCGATGTACGGCATGGTGGCGAGGATCCCGGTCAGCGCGACCACCAGCGACAGCGGCCGGGAACCGTACCGCCCGCGCACGAAGTCGGCCGGGGTGACGTACCCGTGCACCCGGGAGACCGACCACAGCCGCGGCAGGAAGAGGAACACCAGCGGGTAGGCGACGATCGTGTACGGCACCGCGAAGAAGCCGGCCGCGCCGGTGGCGTACACGGCCGCGGGGACGGCCACGAAGGTGTACGCGGTGTAGAGGTCGCCGCCGAGCAGGAACCAGGTGACCCAGGTGCCGAAGCTGCGACCGCCGAGGCCCCACTCCTCCAGGTGCTGCGCGTTGTCCGCCCGGCGCCAGCGCGAGGCCAGGAAGCCCATCACGGTGACCAGGAGGAAGAACAGCACGAACACGGTCAGGGCGGGGACGTTGACGTCCTTCATCGCGTGCCACCCGTCTTGGCGGCCTTGCGGGCCTTCTCGTCGCGGTTGATCAGCAGGTACGCGGCGACGGTGAACACGGCCGACGCCGGCACCCAGAGCAACTGGTACCAGTAGAAGAACGGCA
Source organism: Kitasatospora sp. NPDC048722 (assembly GCF_040650235.1). Lineage (NCBI taxonomy): Bacteria > Bacillati > Actinomycetota > Actinomycetes > Kitasatosporales > Streptomycetaceae > Kitasatospora > Kitasatospora sp. NPDC048722. Next base: position 52,146 of record NZ_JBEZGX010000023.1, on the reverse strand, counting down.
TCCCGCCCACCGCCGGGCCGGTCTTGTCGTAGGAGGACACCCAGAGCATCGCCACGATCGGCACGAGCAGGGCGAGCCCGGCCAGCACCCGCTCGGGCGTCACCGCCGGGAGCGGGGCTCCTGGTGGCTCGGGCATGACATCTTCGGTGACATCGGGATCAGACGGCATCTTCGGCTCCGCTCCGCAGGGTCCACCCCGTCGGCGCCGCAGCCCCCGGGACGCCGTGCGCACCCCCGGGACCCGCCGAGCAGCACCATCGGTGATCGGCTGTCAGTACGGCTGCGCAATCTAGACCATGGAGTGATCCATGTCACTGGGAATGACAGAACTTCCCGCTATCCGGACGCCCCCACCCGGCGCGCGTTCGCGGGTGGGAGCCGGCAATGACGAAACGGGCACCGGCGCGTGCGCCGGTGCCCGGAATTCGGGGGTGGGGGAGCGGTCTATTCGGGGCGCTTCAGGCGGGTGATGAACTTGTAGCGGTCGCCGCGGTAGATGGAGCGCACCCACTCGACCGGGTTGCCGTCGCCGTCGAAGGAGTGCCGGGAGAGCTGGAGCATCGGCAGGCCGAGGTCCGAGCCGAGCAGGCCGGCCTCGCGGGGGTTGGCGAGGGTGGTCTCGATGGTCTCCTCGGCCTCGGCGACGGTGACGCCGTACACCTCGCGCAGGGCCGCGTACAGGGAGTTGTGCTTGGCGAGGTTGCGCCGTAGGGCCGGGAACCGCTTGGCGGACAGGTGGGCGACCTCGATGGCCATCGGGTCGCCGTTGGCCAGCCGCAGGCGCTCGATGCGCAGCACGCGTCCGCCGGGCTTGATGTCCAGCAGCGGGGCGAGCCGGTCGTCGGCGGTGATGTAGCCGATCTCGATCAGCCGCGAGGTGGGCTCCAGGCCCTGGGCCCGCATGTCCTCGGTGTAGGAGGTGAGCTGGAGCGCCTGGGCGACCTTGGGCTTGGCGACGAAGGTGCCCTTGCCCTGGATGCGCTCCAGCCGGCCCTCGACGACCAGTTCCTGGAGGGCCTGGCGGACGGTCGTGCGGGAGGTGTCGAACTGGGCGGCGAGGGCGCGCTCCGGCGGGACCGGGGTGCCCGCGGGCTGGGTCTCGGTGAGCTGGAGCAGGTGGCGCTTGAGGCCGTAGTACTTGGGGACGCGCGCGGTCGGGTCGGTGCCGGCCTGCGTGGCGAGGTTCTTCACCTCGGGGTCGTTGACCTGGGCGCTGGTTCCCCCGTCGCTGCTCATCGGACCTGTTCTCCCGCTCCTCGCGGGGCCTTCGCCGGCCCCGCCACATCGTTAACGGGTCACATCGTTGCATGTATGGCTACGGAACGAATACCTCATCACGCGATGAACGATGTGCGGTGTCGGCTTGATAACGGGTGGTCCTGATCGGTCGAACAGCCGTTGACAGGCCCATTGGTCTAGGCCAAGCTCCAGGCATCTGGTCTACACCACTAGACCGGTGACTACGAATCCCCCCACCCGTTCGAAGGGGTCCGCGGCACCTTTCCTCCCGCTATGCGTGGGTGAGCCGCTGCCACCCGACGGGGGCAATCCAGGCATCCCTCAGGAGGATGGCGTGAAGCGTCAGCTCATCGCGGCGGTCGGCGTCGCGGCAATGGTCGTGGGTCTCGCGGCCTGCGGCTCGGACGGCAAGAGTGACGACAGCAAGAGCGGTTCGTCCTCGGCGGCCAAGAACTTCGACGGCAAGACCCTCACCGTGTGGCTGATGGACGGCTCCGCCCCGAAGGGCTGGGAGGACAGCGTCAAGGCCGACTTCACCGCCGCCTACCCGGGCGCCAAGCTCGACATCCAGACCCAGAAGTGGAACGGCATCGGCCAGAAGGTCACCGCCGCGCTCTCCGAGGGTTCGGTCGACGTCCTGGAGATCGGCAACACCCAGACGGCGGGCTACGCGGCCACCGGCGGTCTGATGGACATCACCAAGGACAAGGCCAACGTCGGCGGCGCCGACTGGGCCGCCAACCTGAACGAGTCCTCGACCCTGGACGGCAAGCAGTACGCCGCCCCGTGGTACTTCACCAACCGCGTGGTGACCTACAACAAGGACATCTGGGGCAAGGCCGGCATCACCACCGCGCCGAAGACCCTCGACGAGTTCTACGCCGACCTGGACAAGGTCAAGACCGTCCAGGGCGTCACCGACCCGCTCTACATGCCCGGCCAGGAGTGGTACGCCTACTTCGGCCTGCTGACCAGCGAGGGCGGCAAGTTCGCGAAGAAGGACGGCGACAAGTGGGCCGGCGGCCTGTCGTCCCCCGAGGCGCAGAAGGCCTTCGAGACCTACAAGAAGCTGCAGAGCTACTCGGCCACCGCCCCGAAGGACAAGGACGAGGCCACCCCGCAGCAGAAGGACGTCTTCGCCAAGGGCAACATCGGCACCATCATCGGCCTCGGCTGGGAGATCCCGAAGCCCGAGGAGCTGTCCGCCGACAAGATCGGCTACTTCCCGCTGCCCGGCAAGACCGCGGACAAGCCCTCCAGCGTCTTCCTCGGCGGCTCGAACCTGGCCATCGCCCAGCAGACCAAGAACCCCGAGCTCGCCAAGGGCTTCCTCAAGATCGCCATGAGCGACAAGAACGAGGGCCTGATGGCCGGCGCCGGCCTCATCCCGAACAAGACCTCGCTCAACAGCCAGGTCGTCGGCGACTTCGCCAAGGCCGCCCTGCCGGCCTCGGCCAACGGTGCGACCACCCCGAACGTGCCGACCTGGAGCAACGTCGAGAACGAGCCGAACCCGATCAAGGACTTCCTGACCGCGGCGCTCACCGGCGACTACGCCGCCGCCGCCAAGAAGGCCGACGACGAGATCGCCAAGCGTCTCAACCAGAAGCAGTAAGGCAGTCGAGCGGCGTCGCTCACCGGCTCCCGGCGGGGGGCCGGTGGGCGACGCCTGTCCGTCGTGACGGGTTGTCAGGAAGAGAGAACGATGGCTGTGCATTCGCAGCGGGTGCAGACACAGTCCCCGGAACCAGGGATGACCGCGGTGGCAGTGACAGACGAGATCGCCACTACCGGTGCCGAGCGCACCCCGAAGAAGGGCCGCAGACCGGCGGACGGGCGGAGCCTGGGTGCCCGGAGCGCGCCGTACCTGCTGCTGCTGCCGGCCATCGCGGCGACCGTCTTCCTGCTGGGATGGCCGCTGCTCAAGATCGCGGTGGTGTCGTTCCAGAACCTCAACAAGCGGCAGTTCATCCAGCACCTGACCGAGTGGAACGGCTTCGCCAACTACACGGAGCAGCTGGGCAGTTCCGAGTTCTGGACGATCACGCTGCGCACGGTGGTCTTCACCGCGGTCAACGTCGTCCTCATTATGGTGTTCGGCTCGCTGATCGGCCTGCTGCTCGACCGGCTCGGCAAGCGGATGCGCCTCGCGCTGTCCGTCGCGCTACTGCTGGCCTGGGCGATGCCGATCGTCGCCGCGACCACCGTCTACACCTGGCTGTTCGACCAGCACTACGGCGTCGTCAACTGGTTCCTGGACAAGCTCGGCTGGCACTCGATGGCCGACTTCAGCTGGACCAGCGGCGAGTACTCGACCTTCTTCGTGGTCATCCTGCTGATCGTCTGGCAGTCGATCCCGTTCGTGGCCTTCAACACCTACGCGGGCCTGACCACGATCCCCAAGGAGCTCTACGAGGCCGCCCGGATGGACGGCGCCGGCTCCTTCAAGGTCTTCGGCTCGGTGATCTTCCCGATCCTCAAGCCGTTCTTCCTGGCCACGACCTTCCTCGAGGTCATCTGGGTCTTCAAGTCCTTCACCCAGGTCTACCTGATCAACAAGGGCGGCCCGGACGGACTCACCCGGACCCTGCCGGTCCACGCGTTCCTGGAGGGCTTCGGCGCCCAGCGCTTCGGCGTCGGGTCCGCGATCGCGGTCCTGACCATCCTGATGCTGAGCCTGCTGATGGCCTACTACTTCCGCATCATCCTGAAGCAGGAGGACGAGCTGTGAGGCGCTCGCTCATCGGACGCACCTGGCCGAACGCCGTCGCGTCGGTCCTGTTGGTCTTCTTCCTTTTCCCCGTCTACTGGATGTTCTCGACGTCCTTCAAGCAGGACAAGGACATCGTCAGCCGGGACCCGGTCTTCCTGCCGCTCGACGGGACGCTGGCCCACTTCGACCGCGCGGTGCACGTCGACCACTTCTGGACGTACGTCACCAACAGCCTGATCGTCACGGCCGGTGCCGTGGTCGGCTCGCTGCTGATCGCCACCCTGGCCGCGTTCGCGATCGCGCGGATGAGGTTCCGCGGCCGCAAGGGCTTCGTGCTGGTCGTCATGGCCGCGCAGATGGCGCCCTGGGAGGTCATGATCATCGCGGCCTACCTGATCGTCCGCGACAGCGACATGCTCAACAACCTGGTGCCGCTGACCGCCTTCTACATGATGATGGTCCTGCCCTTCACGATCTGGACGCTGCGCGGCTTCATCGCCGCCGTGCCGAAGGAGCTGGAGGAGTCGGCGATGGTGGACGGCTGCACCCGCACCCAGGCCTTCGTGAAGGTGATCTTCCCGCTGCTCGCCCCCGGCCTGATGTCGACCTCGCTGTTCGGCTTCATCACCGCCTGGAACGAGTTCCCGCTCGTCAACATCCTGAGCAAGCAGGTCCAGGCGCAGACCCTGCCGCTGTGGCTCTCCTCGTTCCAGACCAACTCCGGCACCGACTGGGGCGCCACGATGGCCGCGTCCACCCTCTTCGCGCTGCCCATCCTCATCCTGTTCGTCTTCCTGCAGCGCAAGGCGGTCAGTGGTCTGACCGACGGCGCAGTGAAGGGCTGAGAAACCGTGAGCATCCTCGTCCCCACCGTCGCCGACAGCGACCAGCTGCACCGCGACGCGCTGACCGTCCTGCAGCCCGGCTTCGTCGGCACCGAGCCGCCGGAGTGGCTGCGCCGCCACCTCGCCGCCGGGCTCGGCTCGGTCGCCCTGTTCGACCGCAACGTGGTCGACCTCGACCAGCTGTCCGCCCTCACCCGGGCGCTGCGGGCGGAGAACCCCGACCTCCTGATCGCCATCGACGAGGAGAGCGGGGACGTCACCCGGCTGGAGGCGGGCTCCGGCTCGTCCTGGCCCGGCAACCTCGCCCTCGGCGCGATCGACGACCCGGCGCTGACCCGGGACGTCGCCCGGGAGCTCGGCCGGGCGCTGGCCGCGGCCGGCGTCAACTACAACTGGGCGCCCACCGCGGACGTCAACTCCAACCCGCGCAACCCGGTCATCGGCGTGCGCTCCTTCGGCGCCGACCCGGAGCTGTGCGCCCGGCACACCGCCGCCTGGGTGGAGGGCCTGCAGTCGGCCGGCGTGGCCGCCTGCTCCAAGCACTTCCCCGGCCACGGCGACACCGCCGTCGACTCGCACCACGGCCTGCCGGTCATCGACGTCGACCTGGACGTGCTGCGCGCCCGCGACCTGATCCCGTTCCAGGCGGCCATCGCGGCCGGCACGAAGGCCGTCATGACGGCCCACATCATGATCCCGGCGCTGGACCCGAAGCTGCCGGCCACGCTCAGCCCGACCGTCCTGCGCGACCTGCTCCGCGCGGCCCCGGCCGACGGCGGCCTCGGCTACCAGGGCCTGATCGTCAGCGACGCGATCGAGATGGGCGCGATCGCCGACACCTTCGGCATGGGCGAGGGCACGGTGCTGGCCCTGGCGGCCGGCGCGGACGCGATCTGCGTCGGCGGCGGCCTCGCCGACGAGGAGACCGTGCTGATGCTGCGCGACGCCATCGTGGCGGGCGTGCGGGCCGGGCGCCTCGCCGAGGAGCGGCTCGCGGACGCCGCCGCCCGGGTGCGGGCGCTCGGCAGCTGGGGCCGGATCTCCGCCCAGGGCGAGCGGCCGGAGCCGGACCTGGCGGTGGGCCTGCGGGCCGCCCGCCGGGCGCTGCGGGTGGTGCGGGCGCCGGGCCGCGAGGTGCTGCCGGTGACCGAGCGCCCGTTCGTCGCCTCGTTCTCGGACGAGCCGAACATCGCCGTCGGCGACGTCACCCCGTGGGGCGTGGCCGGGATGCTGGCGGACCGCTTCCCCGGCACCCGCACCCGCGAGGTATCGGCGGCCGAGGCCGCTCCGGAGCTGCTGGACGCGCTGGTCGCCGAGCTGGTGGCGGGCGCGGAGGGCCGCCGCATGGTGCTGGTGGTGCGCGACGCGCACCGGCACGCCTGGATGTCGGCCGTGCTCGGCCGCCTCGTGGCGGCCCGTCCGGACGCCGCCGTGGTCGAGATGGGCCTGCCCCAGTCCGAGCCGGTCGGCGCACTGCACATCGCCACCCACGGCGCCGCCCGGGTCTGCGGGCTGGCCGCCGTCGAGGTGCTCACCGGCCAGCCGGGAGCGGTCGGCTGAACCCCCGCGAGGACGTCACCGGCCGGGCCCGGGGGACGTCGGCCGACGGGCCCGTCATGCGCATGTCGCATGGCGGGCCCGTCCCGTTTTCCCCGGCGTCGACCGGTGACGGCGCGCACATGACCGTGCTCTCTCAAGAGAGCCTTAAATCCGCCTTAAGCTCTACTTAGGGTGACGAGGGCGCGACTGATCGCCACGGGAATGCTTCGCGGTACAACAGCTCTGCAACGGCCTTGACGGGAAAGGCATTTGGCCGTTGACACCACCATTGGTCTAGGCCAGAGTCCACTCCATCCGGTTCGAGATTCGACCTCGCCGGACGTGGTATCGGCCCTCCCCGAAGCTCTACGCCCCTGCCCGGACCCTCCGCTGCGGGCGCCATCACGCTGCCGGCGGGCACCAACGGCTCTAGCACCCTCGGAGGATGGCGTGATGAAGCGTCAGCTCGTGTCGACGTTCGGGATCCTGGCCCTGGCGGTCGGCCTGACGGCCTGTTCCTCGTCCGGTGGACCGGCAGGGGACGCCGGCAGCTCCGCCGCCGACCCGAGGAACGCGACCGGCACCGTCACCGTCTGGCTGATGGACGACGCCCAGAAGAACTGGCCCGACCTGGTGCAGCGGGTCAACGACGACTTCGCGGCGAAGTACCCGAAGGTCACCCTGCGGCTCGCCTACCAGGGCTGGGCGGACAAGGTCGGCAAGCTCGACAAGGCGATCGCCGACGGCAACGCCCCCGACGTGGTCGAGCTCGGCAACACCGAGACGATGAAGTACGTGCTGTCCGGCGCGCTGTCCGCGGTCGACCGGACCACCTTCGACAACTCCGACAGCTGGATCAAGGCGCTCGCCAACACCTGCACCTACCAGGACAAGCTCTGGTGCGTGCCCTACTACGCCGGCGCCCGGGTCGCCATCTACAACGCGACCGCCTTCCAGCAGGCCACCGGCAGCGCCGACTTCCCGAAGACCGAGACGGACCTGACGGCCGCCCTCGACAGGATCGCGGACAGGAACAAGGCGGACAGGAACTACTCCCCGCTCTACCTGCCGGGACCGTACTGGTACGCGGCGATGAGCTACGTGGCCGCGGCCGGCGGCAGCATCGCCAAGTTCGACAGCTCGGGCAACTGGCACGGCACCCTGCACGACGCCAAGTCCCAGCAGGGCATCGCCCACTTCGCCGACCTGGTCCGCAAGTACAACAAGGGCGACCTCTCGGCCAACGAGCAGAACCAGTACGAGTCGATGGCCCGCGGGCGCACCGCGGCGTTCTACGGCAACGGCTACGAGGCGGCCAGTGTCATCGCGCCGGGCACCGGCGACCCGACCCTCAAGGACGCCGTCAAGGTGGCCACCATGCCGGGCCCGGACGGCAAGCCGCTGCCCACCTTCATCGGCGGCTCGGACCTCGCCGTCACCGCGAAGTCCCAGCAGGTCGCGCTGGCCACCGACTGGATCCGGATGTTCACCGGCACCAAGTCGCAGCAGGCGCTCGCCGACAAGGACATCCTGCCGAACAACCTCACCCAGCTGAACCCGCTCAAGAGCCGGCCCAACACCGCCGCCGCGGCCAACGCGGTGCCGGACGCCTGGTTCACCCCGCTGGCCCCGGGCTGGGGCGCGGTCGAGAAGCAGAAGATCATCCCGGACATGCTGACCGCGATCCTCAAGGGCAAGTCGGTGGACCAGGCCACCAAGGACGCCGACGCGGCGATCGACCAGCTGATCAACAACCCGTCCTGAGGCGCCGCCCGCCTGCCGGCCCGGGACCGGGGCGAGCAGGCGGGCTTCCGCCCCCGTAGGATTGCGGCAGGAATCACCGCAGCGAGTGTGCGGACTCGCCGCCGTAGAGGTCCCCGCCGGGCATTCAGGCCCGAGTGGGGTCGAACCACTCATCGGAGGCACATCCAGATGTCCGACACGCAGACTGTTTCCGTCCCCGGCCGGATCATGGCGGCGGAGATGGCCGAGCAGCCGGCCGTCCTCCAGCGCATCCTCGACGAGGGCGCCCCGAAGATCCGCGAGGTCGCGGCCGAGATCGCCGGCCGCAACCCGCGCTTCGTCCTGCTGACCGCGCGCGGCACGTCCGACAACGCGGCGCTGTACGCCAAGTACCTGATCGAGATCCTGCTCGGCAAGCCGGCCGGCCTGACCTCGATGTCCACCACCACCGCCTACGGCGCCACGCCGGACCTCACCGACTGCCTGGTGATCACGGTCAGCCAGTCCGGCGGCTCGCCGGACCTGGTGGCCTCCACCAAGGCCGCCCGCGAGGCCGGCGCGATCACGCTCGCCGTCACCAACAACGCCGCCTCGCCGCTGGCCGAGGTCTCCGAGTTCCACATCGACGTGCTGGCCGGCCCGGAGAAGGCGCTGCCCGCGACCAAGACCTACACCGCCGAGCTGCTGGCGCTGTACCTGCTGGTCGAGGGCCTGCGCGGCGGCGACGGCTCGGCCGCCAAGGAGCTGCCGGCCCTGGCCGCCGGCGTCCTGGCCCGCCAGGCCGAGGTGAGGGCCCTGGCCGAGCGCTACCGCTTCGCCCAGCGCCTGGTCATCACCTCGCGCGGCTACGGCTACCCGACCGCCCGCGAGGCGGCGCTGAAGCTCATGGAGACCACTTACATCCCGGCCTCCCCGTTCTCCGGCGCCGACCTCCTGCACGGCCCGCTGGCCATGGTGGACAACGTCTCGCCGGTCATCGCGATCGTTCCGGACGGCAAGGGCGGCGAGGCCCTCCAGCCCGTGCTGGACCGCCTGCGCGGCCGCGGCGCGGACCTGGTCGTCATCGGCCAGCAGGCGCAGGTGGACGTGGCCTCGGCGGGCTTCGCGCTGCCGGCCGGCGTGCCCGAGGAGGTGCAGCCGATCCTGGAGATCCTGCCCCTGCAGCTGCTGGCCTACGAGGTCACCATCGCCCGCGGCCAGGACCCGGACGCCCCCCGTGCGCTGGCCAAGGTCACCGAGACCCACTGACGCCCGCCCGACAGCAGAGCCGGCCCCCGTCCACAGCCTGTGGACGGGGGCCGGCTCTTTGAGCGGCGGAACATGGTCGGGGCTTCCGGGGCACCGCACCCGGAAAGCACTACGGGCCACGGCGCCGACACGGGACCCTCAACCCATGCGGCACCGCAGCCCGGAGCTGTCGTCGGGCGCCGGGGTCGACCGAGAACTGTGCGGGGTCCTCGCTCGCCGGCGTCCGACCGAGGAGCGGCCGCGCGCGGTCAGGGCAGTTGCGCGGTGGGCCTCTCCTTGGTGCCCTTCCATTGTGGACTAGACCAATCTCGGTTGTCCAGGCCGCTCGGCAAATTGGTCTAAACAACTCCCGGGGGCCGGTGCGGGGCCGGCCGGTCCGCTCCCCGGTCCGCCGCGCCCCCGCCCGCCCGGCGGCGATACCCTCGCCATGTGCCCTCGCTGAACGAACTCGTCCGCCGCCACACCACCCTGACCGGGGCCGACGTGGACTGGCTCCACAACCTCGTCTCGGAGTGGCAGCTGCTGTCGGATCTCTCCTTCGCCGACCTCGTGCTGTGGATCCCCACCTGGGACGGCATCCGGTACGTCTCGGTCGCCCAGATGCGGCCCAACACCGGCCCGACCTCCTACCAGGACGACATGGTCGGCCACCTCGTCCCGCGCGGCCGCCGCCCGCTGCTGGACGCCGCCTTCGACGAGGGCCGGATCGTGCGCGAGGGCGACCCGGAGTGGCGCGAGGAGGTGCCCGTCCGGGTCGAGTCCATCCCGGTGCGGCGCGAGGGCAAGGTCCTCGGCGTCATCGCCCGCAACACCAACCTGCTGACCGTCCGCACCCCCAGCCGGCTTGAGCTCACCTACCTGCAGAGCGCCTCCGACCTCGCCCAGATGATCGCCGCCGGCAGCTTCCCGTACCCGGGTGTCGAGCAGGTCGACATGGACGCCGCCCCGCGCGTCGGCGACGGCCTGATCCGCCTCGACGCGGACGGCATCGTCACCTACGCGAGCCCCAACGCGCTCTCGGCCTACCACCGCCTCGGCCTCACCACCGACCTGGTCGGCAGCCACCTCGGCCGCGCCACCGCCGACCTCGTCCCGCCGTCGCGCGCGGCCGTGCACGAGGCGCTGGTGAAGCTGGCGAGCGGCTGGGCGCCGCGGCAGACCGAGATCGAGGCGCAGGGGGGAGTGGTGACCCTGCGGGCGATCCCGCTCAAGCCCAAGGGCGCGCTGACCGGTTCGCTCGTGCTCTGCCGGGACGTCACCGAACTGCGGCGCCGCGACCGCGAACTGATGACCAAGGACGCGACCATCCGGGAGATCCACCACCGGGTGAAGAACAACCTGCAGACCGTCGCGGCCCTGCTGCGGCTTCAGTCGCGCCGGATGGAGTCGGAGGCCGGCCGGGCCGCCCTGGACGAGGCGGTGCGCCGGGTCGGCTCGATCGCGATCGTGCACGAGACGCTCTCCCAGGCGCTCGACGAGCAGGTGGCCTTCGACGAGATCGCCGACCGGGTGCTCGCGATGGTGATGGAGCTGTCCCAGGACGGCCGGGTGGAGACCCGCCGCAGCGGCAGCTTCGGCATCCTGTCCGCCGAGGTCGCCACCCCGCTGTCGATGGTGCTGACCGAGCTGCTGCAGAACGCGCTGGAGCACGCCTTCGGTCCGAGCGCCTCCGGCCACCTGGAGGTCAGCGCGCTGCGCGGCCGCGCCCCGGCCACCGGCATGGGCTGGTCGGACAGCTGGAACGGCGGAGCCCGGCCGGAGGAGTACCTGCTGATCACCGTGCAGGACGACGGCCGGGGCATGCCCGAGGGCTTCGACCCGCAGACGGCGGGCAACCTCGGTCTGCAGATCGTGCGCACGCTCGCCACCGGCGAGCTGGGCGGCACCTTCGACATGGTGGCCGGGCCGAACGGCGGCACCAAGGTGATCCTGGAGATCCCGGTGCCCTGACCCGGTCCGCCGACCCGGTGCGTCGATGCGTTGTGGTGCGAGTCGGGGCGCGCGTCCGGCCGACGCGCCGGGTGCGCACTCCGCGCGCCCCAGCTGTAGCCGGCAACGGGTGCGGAAACAGAAACGAGGCCCTGTCGACCGGGGGGGGTGGGTCGACAGGGCCTCTCAACCCGTTCCGGCCGTCGGGGGGAGTCGGCCGGAACGGGGGCTCTGGGTGATGCGACACCGCTCGGTGCGTTGCACACGGTGAGCGCCTCAGCTCCACAATATTGCTCTAAGTGAACAGTATCAAGTGGCTGGACGGACCGGTGTCGCAGGACTTTGCCGGGCAAGGTCCTTTGTGCGGAAGGCTTCACCAGGAACTGCAGGGAAGCCTTTGATCATGTGTTGATCGGTACTGCGGTCACTGCTGGTACTACGGCGTGTGATCAGGCGGTGCGGGCGCGGTTGCGGGCGGCACGGCGCTTCATCGCGCGACGCTCGTCCTCGCTCATGCCGCCCCAGACGCCGGCGTCCTGGCCGGTCTCAAGAGCCCACTGCAGGCACTGCTCCATGACCGGACAGCGGCGGCACACGGCCTTGGCTTCCTCGATCTGCAGCAGAGCAGGACCGGTGTTCCCGATCGGGAAGAACAGCTCCGGGTCCTCTTCGCGGCAGACAGCGCGGTGGCGCCAGTCCATGGTCGTCCAACTCCTCCTGCCGACGGGGGTGGCCCTGATCGGCATAATCGATGGCTTGTGAATGTGAACGCTTTCACGAATCCCGCAACAGCAAAAGAGACCAAAGGCCCGCCGGGCCCGGGTGGTCTGTGCTGGGGAGGGATTCGGCGATTCGAGGGACACCCCGCGGTCGGCCTCCGTCAGGTGCTGAGGTTGCCGTCGCTGCGATGTGTCCCGATCGCCATGTAGAGGTTCGCAAACCTCGGGCTCGGATACAACCCCCTTCGGGGAGGAATTTTTGATTCTTCGGTGTCGCCTAGCTCACAGCCCGTACTTCTATGGAGTGAAGGGGGCTTGTGCGTTCGAGAAGAAGGGCGAACCCCACTTCCGGTCACACAATCACACGCAGTGCCCGCCGTACGCCTGTGAAACTGACGCGACTCCTGTCTCCAAGATGGTCCCCATCGACCTGAAATGGCACTGGTTCCTCTGAAACCAAGGTGAAGTGCCTGACGTCGTGGTAGGAGACGACGTGCTTCCCGGAGGGGCCGGCCGACGGGGCGCCGTCACTCGAAGGCGCGTACGACCGCAGGATCTGACGGACCGTTCGAGCCGTACCGAACGCGGTCATCCGGGTGATGCCGAAGACGTCGAGATCCGTGTCGAAGGAGGCGAGCGGCGAGGGGTAGACCGGGCGGTTGCCCAGGAACGTCCACGGCGAGGTGTTGCTGACTATCGCCAGCACCAGGCCCGGAACGGCCTCGTGGCCCGGCAGGCGAAGGGCCACCGGGCCGGAACGGCGCTGCTCACGCTGGGTGATGTAGTGCCGGATCGCCTGGCCGACGTAGAGGGCGTGGGTGGACTTGCGCCCGGCCCTGCGCTGCTCCTCGACCCGGCCGACCACACCGGCGTCGAAGCCGAGGCCGGCGGTGAAGGTGAACCAGCGGTCCGGCAGTCCGTCGGTCATCGCCTTGCCCAGGCCGATCGGGCGCTCGCGCCCGTGCTCCAGCGCGTTCAGCAGCGCCCCGGTGGCCTCCACCGGATCGTTGGGCAGGCCCAGCGCGCGGGCGAACACGTTGGTCGAACCGCCCGGCACCACGGCCAGTCGCGGGACCTTCTCGCCCGGGCCGTGCGACAGCAGCCCGTTCACCACCTCGTTGACGGTCCCGTCGCCGCCCAGTGCCACCACCAGGTCGACCGTGCCGTCCTCCGCGGCCTCGCGGGCCAGGTCGCGGGCGTGGCCGCGGTACGCGGTCTCCGCCACATCCAGCTTGAGGTCGCTGCGCAGGGCGTGGATCAGTACGTCCCTGGTGCGGCCACTGGTGGTGGTGGCCTTCGGGTTCACGACCAGGAGAGCACGCATGGGGAAAGCCTACGGGTCGGTACGGACCAACCGGCCGCTACCCTGCTGGAGTGACCGCAGAATCCTCCGCCCCCGTACCCCCGGCGTCCGCGCCCGCGGCCGGCCGCGCCCGCCCGGTCGCCCTGACCGCCGGTGCCGCCATCACCGCCCTGGAGGGCGCCGCGCTGGCCGTCGTCGGCGTCTCGGACATGGTGTCCGCGCTGTCGGGCCAGGCCAAGCAGCTCGCCCTGAACGAGTTCGGCGGCGCGGTCATCGTGCTGCTGGGCGTGCTGCCGGTGCTGGCCGCCCTGGCGCTGCTCAAGGGGCGCCGCTGGGGCCGCAGTCCGGCGGTGCTGACCAACTCGATCTGCCTGCCGGTCGCCTACTACATGGTCAAGAGCGGCGGCGCGATGATCGGCGTCGGCGTGCTGGTCGGCGTGCTCGGACTCGCGGGCATCGTCGCGCTGCTGAGCCCGAAGACGACGGCGGTCCTGTACGCCGAGCACGAGGGCTGAGCGCGCAGGACCGCCGGACGGCCGGCCGCTCGTCGAGCGGCCGGCCGTTCTACTCCTCGACCAGGAGCTTCTCCCGGAGCTGGGCCAGCGTGCGGGCCAGCAGCCGGGACACGTGCATCTGCGAGATCCCCACCTCGGCGGCGATCTGCGACTGGGTCATGTTGCGGAAGAACCGCAGCACCAGGATCTTCTGTTCCCTGGGCGGCAGTTGGGCGAGCAGCGGCTTGAGCGACTCGCGGTACTCGACGCCCTCCAGGGCCTCGTCGGTGGCGCCCAGGGTGTCCGCCACGGCCGGGGACTCGTCGTCGCTGTCCGGGACGTCCAGCGACAGCGTGGAGTACGCGTTGGCGGACTCCAGGCCCTCCAGGACGTCCTCCTCCGAGATGCCCAGGTGCTCGGCCAGCTCGTGCACCGTGGGGGAGCGGCCGTGCCGCTGGGAGAGCTCGCTGGTCGCCGTCGTGAGCGACAGCCGCAGCTCCTGGAGCCGGCGCGGCACCCGGACCGCCCAGCCCTTGTCGCGGAAGTGGCGCTTGATCTCGCCGACGATGGTCGGCGTCGCGTAGGTCGAGAACTCGACCCCGCGCTCGTGGTCGAAGCGGTCCACCGACTTGATCAGTCCGATGGTGGCGACCTGGGTCAGGTCGTCCAGCGGCTCGCCGCGGTTGCGGAAGCGCCGGGCCAGGTGCTCGACCAGCGGGATGTGCATGCGCACCAGCTGGTTGCGCAGCTCGACGCGCTCCGGGGAGCCCTCGGGCAGCGCGGACAGTCGCACGAACAGCGCCCGGGCGGCCTCCCGGTCGGGCGCGCCGGTGCGGTGCGAGCCCTGGGCGGGCACGGCGCCGTGCAGGTCCGCGGCCCCGTCCGCCGGCTCGGGCGGGGTCGGGGAGGCGGGCGTCGGCTCAGACGTCGGCTCGGTCGGCTGGCTCATCCGGTGGGCGTCCTTCGGGTGCGCTTCGTCGTTGGCGGCGAGGCCGGGAACGCTCGCCTGGGTCGGTACGGCAGGGCCCGCCGTCGCGAGGCCGGTACGGTCCAGATCACTCACGGCCATTCCCCCGTTCCGTTCCGGGAGCACCGGGGCCCTCGGCCCCGGATTCGTCTCTGTGGTCGTACCGCGTGGTGGGCGGTACCGGGCGCCGTCGGGCCGGCCCCGGGTCGGGGTGCCGGCCGACGGCCCTTGTGCGCGGTGCTGCCGGCGGCGCTGCCGGCGCGGCCGGCTAGTGGGCGGCCGAACCGCCGCGCTTCTTGTGCAGGCTGATCGAGACGGTGTTGTCCTCGTCCACCGAGGAGTCCACCTCGCCGGCCAGGGCGGAGAGGACCGTCCAGGCGAAGGTGTCCCGCTCGGGCGCCTTGCCGTCGGTGGTCGGTGCGGCGACGGTCACCTTGAGCGAGTCGCCGACCAGGCGGAACTCGCACGAGAGGACGGAGCCTGGCACCGCCTGCTGGAGCAGGATGGCGCAGGCCTCGTCCACCGCGATCCGCAGGTCCTCGATCTCGTCCAGCGTGAAGTCGAGCCGGGCGGCCAGCCCGGCCGTCGCGGTGCGCAACACGGAGAGGTAGGCCCCCGCCGCGGGCAGCCGGACCTCCACGAAGTCCTGAACTCCGAGATCGCTGTCGATCTGGGACACCCTTGCCTCCTGGGTGACGCGCTGTGCTTGCTTGGTACCTCTGGTGGTACCCCTGTTCGCACCCCGTTTGTACCCCCTCCGGGGGGTCTGCCGCGATACCGGTGCGGGAGTTACTCATGGTAAGGCATCGCGACGCAGGGTGGCAGGGGTTCGGGGCAGCTGATCAGCGCATTCTCAGCGCTTTCTCAGCGGCTCCCGGCGGCGGCGAGCGCGTCGCCGGTGAGCCGGTACACGGTCCACTCGTCCATCGCCACCGCGCCGAGCGACTTGTAGAAGTCGATCGAGGGCTCGTTCCAGTCCAGCACCGACCACTCCACCCGCGAGTAGCCGCGCTTCACCGCGATCCGCGCCAGCTCCAGCAGCAGCGCCTTGCCGTGGCCGCCGCCGCGGGACTCCGGGCGGACGTACAGGTCCTCCAGGTAGATCCCGTGGGTGCCGCGCCACGTGGAGAAGTTGAGGAACCAGACCGCGAAGCCCACCGGCTCGCCGGTGGTGTCGTCCTCGGCGATCAGGCCGAACAGCGCCGGTGCGGGGCCGAACAGTGCGTCGTGCAGCTGTTCGTCGGTGGCCACCGCCTCGTGCGGGGCCTTCTCGTACTCCGCCAGTTCGCGGATCATGGCGCGGATGACGGGGACGTCGGTGGGGACGGCGGTACGGATCATGCGGCCGAGCCTACTGGCCGGGACCGGGCTCGTCCCAGGCCTGGACGGAGGTCTGGTCGACGATCCGCCCGTCCCGCAGGTCGGCCATGGAGGACATCAGCACCCGCACGCCGTCGGGGTAGCGGCAGGACTCCATGAAGGCGACGTGGTCTCCCTGGACGACCACCTGTTCCAGCGTGTGGGTCATCTCGCGCCCGTAGACGTCGTTCAGCATGGCGCCGATCTCCTCCCGCCCGTGCATCACCAGGGGATGACTGGGCTGGGTCCGGTGGTCGACGACGCGCAGTTCCGCGTCCTCGGCGTACAGCGCGAGCAGGATCCCGGCGTCGCTGCGCTCGATGCCCTCGCGCAGGGCGCGGGCGTCGAAGGCCGTCGGCGCCGCCATGGTGGTCATGATGTCGCTCCTCCGGTCGGGGTCCGTCGGTTCGTACTCCGAGCGTACGCCCGGCCGGAGGGTCGGGGCGGGGCGGATCAGCCTGCCTGCCCGCCGCGCAGGTACGCGGCGAGCGCGGTGATCGCGGCCGGGTTGCGCGGGCTCTCGACGAGGTCGGCGTAGTCCAGGACGAAGATCCGGTCGTTCCTGATCGCGGAGACCCCGGCCAGCGGCGGGAAGGACTTCAGGAACGCCCGCTTGGCGTCCGCGCCGGTGTCGCCGTAGTCGTTGATGACGATCACCTCGGGGTCGCGCCGGACGACGCTCTCCCACCCGCTGGTGATCCAGGAGTCGGCGACGTCGCCCATCACGTTGCGCCCGCCGGCCTTCGTGATGATCTCGTCGGCCGCGGCGAACCTCCCGGCGGTGTACGGCTTGTCCTGTCCGCTGTCGTACAGGAAGACGGACGGCCGGTGCTCGGGCTGCGGGACGGCGGCGACCTGCGCCCTGAAGTCGGCGATCAGCTTGTCGGACCGGTCCTTGACGTCGAAGATCTCGCCGAGGTTGGCCAGGTCGGTGTAGAGCGCGTCCAGCGGGGACATCACGCCGCGCTCGGTGCCCTTGCCGCTGCGGCAGGACTCGGTGAGCACGTACGAGGCGACGCCGACGGCCTTGAGCGCCTCCGGGGTGAAGCCGCGGCCCTCGTCGTAGCCGTAGTGCCAGCCGGCGAGGACGAGGTCGGCCTCGGCGTCGAGCACGACCTCCTTGGTGATCTGTGCCCTGGAGAGCCACGCGGTCCGCTGGTAGCCGTCCTTCCAGGCCACCTGGTCGATCCGGCCCTTGTCGTCGGGCATCACGTAGCCGGCCATCCGGTCGGCGAGGCCGAGGGAGAGCATCAGCTCGGTGATGCCGACGTCGTAGGTGACCGTGCGGGCGGGCTTGTGCGGGAAGGTGAGCTTCGTGCCGCAGTTGTCGACGGTCACCGGGTAGTGGGCGGACGCGGCGGTGGCCCCGCCGCCCGGGGCGATCTCGGCGCCGCAGGCGGTGAGTCCCAGGGCGAGCAGGGCGGTGGCGGCAACGGCCTTGGTGCGCAAGGGGTTTCCTCGGGGTCGATGAACGGGTGATGTCTGGTCGGAGCGGGGCAGGGCCGGTCAGGGCCGGTCAGGGCCGGTCGAAGAGCAGGTGGACGGCCCCGGTCCCCGGGTGCCGCACGGGGGTGGCCCGGACGCCGAACACCTCGGCGAGCAGCCCGGGTTCGAGCACCTCGGCGGGCGGCCCCGAGGCGACGATCCGCCCGGCCCGCAGGACGTACAGCAGGTCGCAGTGCCCGGCCGCCAGGTTGAGGTCGTGCAGCGCGGTGAGCACCGTCGGCCCGGCCGCGCGGACGAGCGCCAGGACCTCCAGCTGGTGCCCGATGTCGAGGTGGTTGGTGGGCTCGTCCAGCACCAGCAGGCGCGGCTCCTGGACGAGCGCGCGGGCGATCAGCACGCGCTGCTTCTCGCCGCCCGACAGGCTCAGGAAGCCGCGCTCGGCGAGGTGCCCTGCGCCGACCCGGCGCAGCGCCTCCGCACAGCGCCCGAGGTCGCCGTCCGAGGGGCCGCCGAAGCCCCGCCGGTGCGGCAGCCGGCCCATGGCGACCACCTCGGCCACCGTGAAGTCGAACTCGGCGGAGTGCTCCTGCGGCAGCGCGGCCACCCGCCGGGCGGCCTCGCGCGGGGCGAGCGCGTGCAGGTCGTCGCCGTCCACCAGGACGGCCCCGGCGGCGGGCCGCAGCGCCCGGTAGACGCAGCGCAGCAGCGTCGACTTCCCGCTGCCGTTGGGCCCGACGAGCCCCACCACCTGTCCGGCGGAGGCCTCCAGGGCGACGTCGTGGACGAGCCGGGTGCCGGCCAGCTCCACCGAGAGGGCGTCGAGGGCGAGGTCCATCAGCGGCCTCCGAGTGCGTGGCCGCGACGGCGCATCAGCAGCAGGAAGCAGGGCACCCCGAGCACCGCGGTGACCACCCCGACGGGTAGTTCGGCGGGGGCGAGCAGGGTGCGCGAGACGATGTCCACCCAGACCAGCAGCAGCGCCCCGGCGAGCGGCGCGACCAGCAGCACCCGGCGGTGCCCGGCACCGACCAGCATCCGCGCGAGGTGCGGGACCATCAGTCCGACGAAGCCGATCGCCCCGCTGACGGCGACGACCGTGCCGGTGACGGCGGCGGTCACCACGAACAGCTCGCGGCGCAGCCGGTCGGGGGCGACGCCGAGCGAGGCGGCGGTCTCGTCGCCCATGGCCAGTGCGTCCAACCGCCCCGCGGCGCAGACGAGGTGGGCGATTCCGGCCAGCACGGTGGCCGCTGCGATCGGCACCGAGCCCCAGGTCGCGCCGCCGAGGCTGCCGAGCAGCCACATCATGGCGTCTCGGGCGGCCTCGCCGCGGGCGGCGGCGAAGACCATGAGCGCGGTCAGCGCGGAGAAGCCGTACGAGAGGGCGGTGCCGGTGAGCACGAGGCGCAGCGGGGTGAGTCCGAAGGCGGTGCGCGCGGCCAGGTACACCAGCACCATGGCGATCAGTGCGGAGCCGAACGCGGAGGCGGAGATCGCCCACACGCCGAGCGAGGCGAAGGCGCCGAGCAGCAGGACGGCGTTGGCGCCGACGGCGGCGCCGGAGGAGACGCCGAGGACGAACGGGTCGGCGAGGGCGTTGCGCACGAGGGCCTGCACGGCGACTCCGGTGGCGGCGAGCCCGGCGCCGACCACGGCGGCCAGGACGGTGCGCGGCAGCCGGATCTCCCAGACGATCGCGTACGCGGCGGCCTCCCCGGCCTCCAGCCGACCGCCCGTCAGTCCGGCGCCCAGCAGCCGCAGGACGCGTGACCAGCCGAGCTCGGCGGAGCCGAGGGCCACGCCGCACACGAGGGAGAGCAGCAGGGCGGCGGCCAGGCCGATGGCGAGGGGCGCGGTGGGTGTGCGGCGGGAGTCCGGCGGGCTGCTCACGTTCTTTCGGGTGCCTTGCCTCGGGCCGTGGGTGTGCCGGGGCCGGCGCCGGCCGGGTGCGGGCCCCGGGCGCCATCCCCTCGCAGTCCTCGGCGAGTTGTCGGGAGTTCGGCGACCGGGGGCGATCGGGCTGGCACGGCCGCGGGGCCGCGCTCACCGTTGCGGGTCAGCGCCGGATTCACACCGGACTTCTCCCTCGGACGCCTTGGCAGCATAACAGCCACTAGGTCGCTGCGGTCCTTACAAGTATGTGTACGGAGATGAACGGACGTGAACGCACGGCCCGGACACGCGAAAGCCCCCGCCCGGCGGTCCGGGCGGGGGCTTTCGACGTGGCGACGCGTCAGGCTCAGGCCTGCTTGGTCTCCCAGAAGATCTTGTCGACCTCGGCGATCAGGTCCAGCAGGGCCTGGCCGGTGGCCGGGTCGGTGGACGCCTTGGTGGCCGAGGCGGCCTTCAGGGTGTCGTTGATCAGCTGGTGCAGCTGCGGGTACTTCTCGAAGTGCGGGGCCTTGAAGTAGTCGCTCCACAGCACCGAGATGTGGTGCTTGACGGCCTCGGCGCGCTGCTCCTTGATGATGATGGCGCGGGCGCGGAAGTGCGGGTCCTCGTTGGCCTGGTACTTCTCCTGGGTGGCCTTGACCGACTCGGCCTCGATCCGGGCCTGCGCCGGGTCGTAAACACCGCAGGGCAGGTCGCAGTGGGCGTGGGCGGTGGCGCGCGGTGCAAACAGACGAGAGAACATGGGAGTCCTTCCTTAGATCGTCTTCCCGCGCCCGAGACTACCCTTCCGGCCTCCCGGTTTCGCGATCGGGCGGTGGGCCTAGGGCAAAAGGCCGATCCGGAACCGGGGTAATCCGGACATCGGACAGGTGACGGTCCGTACGGCACACTGGGACGCGGCGGCCGGGAGGAGGAGTGGTGGCGCGGATGACGCAACCGGGGGACGGCGTACGGGCGGGCACGGTGCCGTTCGGGCTGGTCGACGTGGTGGGACCGTCGATGGTCCCGACCCTGCGCGAGGGCGACCAACTGCTGGTCCGGTACGGCGCGCGGATCCGCCCGGGCGCGGTCGTGCTCTTCCGACACCCGTTCCAGCAGGACCTGCTGGTGGTCAAGCGGGCGGCCGAGCGCCGGGCGAACGGCTGGTGGCTGCTCTCCGACAACCGGCCGGTCGACAGCGACAGCCGCAGCTACGGCGCGGTCCCGGACGAGCTCGTGCTCGGCCGGGTGCTGCTGCGGCTGCGCCCGCGCCCGGCCTGGCTGGCGCCCGGGCGCCGGCTGGAGCGACTGCTGCTGACCCCCCGGCTGGCCCGGGTCCCGGGGCTGGCCCGCCGCCTCGGCGTCTGGGTGGACGCCGGGCTCTAGGCCTGCAGTTGCTGCGGTCCGAGCGCCGCGTCCTGGGCCTCCTGGCGCTTGCGGGCCCGGTAGGCCGCGACGTTGGCGCGCGTGGCGCACCGGTCCGAGCAGTAGCGCCGGGAGCGGTTGGTGGAGGTGTCGAGGTAGGCGTTGCGGCACGGCGCGGCCTGGCAGATCCCGAGCCGGTCGGCGCCGAGCTCGGTGAGGTGGACGGCCAGGCCCATGCACGCGACGGCGCTGAAGTGCGCGGTGGCGGTGGGCGAGTTGTCGGCGAGGTGCAGGTGCCAGCGCGGCCGGCCGGCGTCGTCGAGGTAGTCGTGGCCGGAGACCAGCGGGCTGACGGGGTACTCCATGAGCAGGCTGTTCAGCAGGTCGACGCCACGTACCTCGTCGCCCTCGGCGGCGGCCTCGAAGACCCCGCGCAGCCTGGTCCGCACCGCCCGCAGACGGGGCAGGTCGGACTCGTCGGCCAGGGCGGCGGCGCGAGAGGACTCGGAGAACAGGGCGCGCACGGCGTCCACCGAGGTCAGCGTGTCGGTGCCGCGCTCGGGTTCCTCGGTGTTCACCAGCCGAACGGCGAGATCGGCGTAGGAGGCGAGCTCCACGGCGGTCCTTCCAGGGGTTCGGTAACGGGCTGATTGCTTCCAGCCTATTACCCGGATCGGGAAAACGGCGGCGCCCGGCAGGACCGGCCTGCCGGGCGCCAAGGGTTGCTCGCTCAGCGCACGCTCAGAGGACCTTCGAGAGGAAGGACCGGGTGCGGTCGTGCTGCGGGTTGGAGAGGACGTCGCGGGGGTTGCCGGACTCGACGACCACGCCGCCGTCCATGAACACCAGCGCGTCGCCCACCTCACGGGCGAAGCCCATCTCGTGGGTGACGACGATCATCGTCATCCCTTCCTCGGCGAGGCCGCGCATGACGTCCAGCACCTCGCCGACGAGCTCCGGGTCGAGCGCCGAGGTGGGCTCGTCGAAGAGCATCAGCTTGGGCTTCATGGCCAGCGCGCGGGCGATCGCGACGCGCTGCTGCTGGCCGCCCGACAGCTGTGACGGGTAGCTCTTCGCCTTGTCGGA
Organism: Kitasatospora sp. NPDC048722; assembly: GCF_040650235.1. Taxonomy (NCBI): domain Bacteria; kingdom Bacillati; phylum Actinomycetota; class Actinomycetes; order Kitasatosporales; family Streptomycetaceae; genus Kitasatospora; species Kitasatospora sp. NPDC048722. Next base: position 30,279 of record NZ_JBEZGX010000023.1, on the reverse strand, counting down.
CAGGCCGACCCGCTCCAGCAGGGCCATGCCGCGCTCGCGCGCCTCGGCCTTGGACTCGCCCTTGACCTGGACCGGCGCCTCCATGACGTTCTCGAGCGCGGTCATGTGCGGGAACAGGTTGAAGTGCTGGAACACCATGCCGATGTCCCGGCGCTTCTGCGCGACCTCGCTCTCCTTCAGCTCGTGGAGCCGGTCGCCCTTCATCCGGTAGCCGACCAGTTCGCCGTCGACCGAGAGGAAGCCGCCGTTGATCTTCTCCAGGTGGTTGATGCACCGCAGGAAGGTCGACTTGCCGGACCCGGAGGGGCCGACGAGGACGAACACCTCGCCCTTGCGCACCTCCAGGTCGATGCCCTTGAGCACCTCCACGAGGCCGTAGGACTTGCGCACGCCCTGCGCCTCGACCATCGGCACGGGCCGGGAGTCGGTGGTCTTGGTCAGATCGGTCATACGTGACCGCCTCCCTCGATGCCCGGGACCACGTCGTTCCCGGCCGGCGGAACGGGCTTGCCGGCGAACAGCCGCCGCAGTCGCTGCAGCGGGGTCGGCGGGAGCGCGCGGTTGGCGCCGCGGGCGTAGTGGCGCTCGACGTAGTACTGGCCCACGGTGAGGATCGAGGTCATCAGCAGGTACCAGATGCTGACGACGAGCAGCAGCGGAATGGTCTGGAAGGTGCGCGAGTAGATGTTCTGGCCGGCCCGGAGCAGCTCCTCCAGCGAGATCGCCGAGACCAGCGAGGTGGTCTTCAGCATCGAGATGGTCTCGTTGCCGGTCGGCGGGATGATCACGCGCATCGCCTGCGGCAGGATGATCCGCCGCATGGTCTTGAACTGGCTCATGCCCAGCGCGTGCGCGGCCTCGGTCTGGCCGAGCGGCACGGACTGGATGCCGCCGCGGACGATCTCGGCCATGTACGCGGCCTCGTTGAGGCCGAGGCCCAGCAGCGCCGCGACGAACAGCGGGATCGCCTGGTTGGTCGGCTCGGACCAGAAGGCCGGGCCGAACGGGATGCCGATGGAGATGTTGGCCCAGAGCGAGCCCAGGAAGTTCCAGAACAGCAGCTGGACCAGCACCGGGGTACCGCGGAAGACCCAGATGTAGAACCACGCCGTGCTGGAGAGCACCGGGTTCGGCGACAGGCGCATGATCGCCAGCGTGATGCCGCCGGCGATGCCGATCGCCATGGACAGGAAGGTCAGTTCGAGCGTGACGCCGAGGCCGTGCGTGATCGAGGAGTCGAAGAGGTACTTCCCGACGACGTCCCACTGGAACTGGCTGTTGGTGATGAGGGCGTGGATCAGCATCGCCGCGAGGACGGCGACGACGGCTGCTCCCACCCAGCGTCCGGGGTGGCGGACCGGGACGGCCTTGATGGTCTCAGGCCGTCCCGGGGGCACCGACCCCTGGTCGGAAGGGTTCACTGTGTGGCCTCAGGGGTTGTGTTCAGAAGAGCGGGTTCAGCTGGTGGCACCGTTGACGACGGGCTTGTCGATCGCGCCCGCCTGGACGCCCCACTTCTCCAGGATGCTCTTGTACGTGCCGTCCGCCATCAGGGACTGGACGGCGCCCTGGACCGCCTTGGTCAGGTCCGAGTTCTTGGCGAGCACGACGCCGTACGGGGCGGTGTCGGTGACGTCGCCGACCTTCTCCAGCTGCCCGTTGGTCTGCTTGATCGCGTAGTCGACGACCGGGGAGTCGGCCAGCATGACCTGGTCGCGGCCGGAGACCAGCGCCTGGGTGACGTCCGTCTGCAGGTCGAACTTGTCGCCGTCGTTCGGGACGGGGGGCTTGCCGGCCTTGACGCAGGCGGGGTTGATCGTGTCCTTGATCGAGTCGGCCTGGGTGGTGCCGGTCTGGACGGCGACCTTCTTGCCGCACAGGTCCTTGGGGTCGATCTTGTCCGGGTTGCCCTTCTTGACCGCGGCGCCCGTGCCGGCGTTGAAGTACGTGACCATGTCGACCGTGGCCTCGCGCTCCTTCGTGTCGGTGAAGGAGCTCATGCTGAGGGTGTACTTCTTGCCCGTGATGCCCGGGATGATCGAGTCGAACGTGGCGTTCTGCACGTCGACGGTCAGGCCCAGCTTCGTGGCGATCGCGGTGGCCAGGTCGACGTCCATGCCGACGATGTTGCCCTTGTCGTCCTTGAACTCGTTGGGCGCGTAGGACGCGTCCGTCGCGGCGACGATCTTGCCCGCGGACTTGACGTCGGCCGGGACGAGGGCGGCCAGCGACGGGTCGGCGGACACGGCCGGGACCGTGGCGCTCGCGTTCGCGCCGGTCGAGGAGCCGCTGGAGGAACCGCTGCTGCCGCAGGCGGTGAGGCCGAGGGTCAGGGACGCGGCGACGGCGCCGACCGCGAGGAGGCGGGTGCGCTGGGTACGGGCGGTCATGAGGGGGATCTCCTCCTGAGGGAGAGGTCGGGCGGAGCGCGCCGCGGGAAGCGGCGCACCGGGGCAGCAAGGCCGTACGGCGCTGTACGGGTACACACACGGCGCTGTACGTCGTCGTACGGGCAGGGCCGGGTCGTGCGCCTGGACCGGGGGTGTCCAGGGTGAAGCTTGGGTACTGCTTCCGCCACCCTCCGCCGAGGTGGACGTTGACCGAACCGCCTCGACCAGTGGCCGGCTCGATCCGAGATGGGGGGAATCCTGCCATCTGATGACGGTCGGAAGGCCCTCATTCAGATCAAAATCGGATAACGAGGGGTCACGCTGCCCGCTATTCGGACGATTCCCTTGTCCCTGTCACCCTGCGTATAAGTATGCAGATCCCTCTGCGCTGCGCCGGGAGGCCCGCCGCCCCTTTTCGATGCCGCCGTCAGATGCCGCCGTTGACCACCGCGTTCTGGGCCGCGCCCGCCTGGACGCCCCACTTGGCGAGGATCTTGTCGTACTCGCCGCTGCGGATGAGCTGGTCGACGGCCTTCGCCAGGGTGTCGCGCAGCTCGTCGTCGCCCTTGCGGAACGCGATCCCGTACGGGTTGGACGTGGACTGCGCGCCCGTCACCTCGAAGCGGTTGCCGCCGTCGGTGGTCTTCGCCGCGTACGCGGCCACCGGGAAGTCGTTGACGCCGGCCGCCGCGGCGCCGGAGGCGACCTCGGCCAGCGCCTTGGTGTCGCTGTCGAACTTGTGGGGGGTCAGCTGGCGGCCGGTGCGTGCGCAGACGGCCACCTGACGGGTGATGATCTCGTCCTGCGTGGTGCCCTGCTGGAGCGCCACCGTGCGGCCGCACAGGTCGTCCAGGGTCTTGATGCCCTTGGGGTTGCCCTTGGGGACGACGATCGAGGTGCCGGCGATGAAGTAGTCCACGAAGTCGACGCCGGGGCCGACCTGCTTGCCGTTGTCGTCCAGGCCCTCGCGGCGCTTCTGGATGTCGCTCAGTGCGGACATCGCGAAGTCGTACTGCTTGGACTGGAGGCTCGGTATCAGCTTGTCGAACGGGGTGTCGACCAGCTCGACCCGCACGTCGAGGATCTTGCCCAGTGCGGTGGCGATGTCCGGGTCCAGGCCGGCCGGCTTGCCGTCGGGGCCGCGGAACTCGACCGGCGCGTAGTTCACGTCCATCCCGACGCGCAGCGCGCCGGCGGAGCGCTGGGCCTTCGGGAGCTTGGCGCGGATCTCCTGGACCGGGTCCTTCGCGGCGGCCTGTCCGCCGTCGTTGCAGCCGGTCAACAGCAGGGCTCCGGTGACGGCCAGGGCGGCGCCGGCGACGGCGGAGCTTCGGGAACGGGTGCGGTGGTGCATGAGGGTGGTTGCTCCTGTGGGAGGTCTGTGCGGTCGCCAGGGTGCCGTGGTGGTGTACGGCGGATGGCGGACAAGCGATCCTGTCATCCCGCCCTGCCGGGCCGGTGGGCGGGTGTGTCAGAATTCGGTACCGGGTGACCCCCGAACGCGAACCAGACCGCCGAGTCCCGACAGGCTCGGGGTGCTCAGGAACGGAAGTCCTCACGCGGCTCCGTATCCGGAACACCTGCTCCCCTCCGTGTCTGCGTTCACTCCCGCGGGTGTACGCGCGTCATCGCCGTTGCCGCCGCCGGAGCCCGGCGCTTCCGAAGCCGGGCCCGTGACGCGACAGCGCGGCGATGAACGGCTCGTGACGAGGACGAAAAGGCACAGGTGCAACGCCTTCGTCCGACTTACGCTCGCCCGGTAGTACGACGCGGACTTTCAAAAGACCCCATAAAACCCTCATCCGAGGGCGCCGCCCGACGCAGCGCCCCGGCCCCGCCCCGGGTCCGCTTCGGCGTACCCGGTTTCCGGTTTCCGGACGGGGTCGCTCCGTCCGTCGGCCGCGCGTCCTCGCCAGATCAATGACGAAGAGGTCATCGTGGCAGCGGAGATCATCCACAGCAGCACCCAGGACACCGACGATCCGGTCGACGCCGTTTTCGCACTGCACCGCGGCGGCAAGATGGAGATCCGGGCGACCGTCCCGGTGCGCGACGCGGACGACCTGTCCCTCGCCTACACCCCGGGTGTCGCACGGGTCTGCACGGCCATCGCCGAGCAGCCGGAGCTGGTGAACGACTACACCTGGAAGTCCAACACGGTCGCCGTGGTCACCGACGGCACCGCGGTGCTCGGCCTCGGTGACATCGGCCCGCAGGCCTCGCTGCCCGTGATGGAGGGCAAGGCGATCCTGTTCAAGCAGTTCGGCGGCGTCGACGCGGTGCCGATCGCGCTCGCCTGCACCGACGTGGACGAGATCGTCGAGACCGTGGTCCGGCTGGCGCCCTCCTTCGGCGGCGTCAACCTGGAGGACATCTCCGCCCCTCGCTGCTTCGAGATCGAGCGCCGGCTGCAGGAGGCCGTGGACATCCCGGTCTTCCACGACGACCAGCACGGCACCGCGATCGTCACCACCGCCGCCCTGTGGAACGCCGCCAAGGTGACCGGCCGGGAGGTCGGCTCGCTGCGGGCCGTCATCTCCGGCGCCGGCGCGGCCGGCATCGCCATCGCCAAGATGCTGCTCGCGGCCGGCATCGGCGACGTCGCGGTCTGCGACCGCAAGGGCGTGGTCCACGAGGGCCGCGGCGACCTGACGGACGTCAAGGCCGAGATCGCGGCGCTGACGAACCGCTCCGGCCTCAAGGGCTCGCTGGCCGACGCGCTGTCCGGCGCCGACGTGTTCATCGGCGTCTCCGGCGGCACCGTGCCGGAGGAGGTCGTCGCGACGATGGCCGAGGGCGCGTTCGTCTTCGCGATGGCCAACCCGAACCCGGAGATCCACCCCGAGGTCGCGCACAAGTACGCGGCCGTCGTCGCCACCGGACGCAGCGACTTCCCGAACCAGATCAACAACGTGCTGGCCTTCCCCGGCATCTTCGCGGGCGCCCTGCAGGTCCGGGCCAGCCGGATCACCGAGGGCATGAAGCTGGCCGCCGCCAAGGCGCTCGCGGGCGTCGTCGCCGACGAGCTGACCCCGCAGAAGGTCATCCCCTCGCCGTTCGACGACCGGGTCGCCCCGGCGGTCTCCAAGGCCGTCGCCGAGGCCGCGCGCGCCGAGGGCGTCGCCCGGATCTGAGCCGGGCGACCGGTCCGGCGACCGGTCCGGCGACCGGTGCGGCAGGACGATCGGACAACCAGACGGCCGGGGCCGGGACACGCGTCACACCCACGCGTGGTTCCCGGCCCCGGCCGTCGCGGCTATCGTCCCGAGCATGTTTGCTGCCTACGCCGCCCGCATCGACGCCGACGACCCGCTCTCCGGACTGGAGTTGGGCGAACTCCCCGAGCCCCAGGCCCGCCCAGGGTGGAGCGTGGTCACCGTGAAGGCCGCCAGCCTCAACCACCACGACCTCTGGTCGCTGCGCGGCGTCGGCCTGCCCGCCGAGCGGCTGCCGATGATCCTCGGCTGCGACGCGGCCGGCATCGACGAGCACGGCAACGAGGTCGTCCTCCACTCGGTGATCGGCCAGTCCGGCCACGGGGTGGGGCCGGACGAGCCCCGGTCCATCCTCACCGAGCGCTACCAGGGCACCTTCGCCCAGCGGGTGGCCGTCCCGACCTGGAACCTGCTGCCCAAGCCCGCCGAGCTCAGCTTCGAGGAGGCCGCCTGCCTGCCCACGGCCTGGCTGACGGCCTACCGGATGCTGTTCACGAACGCGGGGGTGAAGCCCGGCGACACCGTCCTCGTGCAGGGCGCGGGCGGCGGGGTGGCGACCGCGCTGATCGTCCTCGGCAAGGCGGCCGGCCTGCGGGTCTGGGTCACCGGACGGGACGAGGCCAAGCGCGCGCGTGCCGTCGGGCTCGGCGCCGACGCGGCGTTCGAGAGCGGCGCCCGGCTCCCGGAGCGGGTGGACGCGGTGATGGAGACGGTCGGCGCCGCCACCTGGTCGCACTCGGTGAAGTCGCTGCGCCCGGGCGGCACCATCGTCATCTCCGGTGCCACCTCCGGCCCCAGCCCGAAGGCCGCCGAGCTCAACCGCATCTTCTTCCTGGAGCTCAAGGTGGTCGGTTCGACCATGGGCACCAAGGAGGAGCTGGCCGGGCTGCTCTCGCTCTGCGCGACCTCCGGCGTCCGGCCGGTGATCGACTCGGTGCTGCCGCTGGCCGAGGCCCGGGAGGGCTTCGGCCGGCTCGCCAAGGGCGACGTCTTCGGCAAGATCGTCCTCAACCCGTAGGGTCCCTCGGCCCGTCCCCGCGCGCGGACGGGCCCGGCGCCCTCCCCCGAGAAGCGCCGGGCCCGTCCGGTCCTGCCGTGCTGTCGCACGGCCGTCCCGCCTCAGCCGAGCAGCCGCTTGAGCCGCTCGCCGGCCGCGCCGAGCACCGAGCGCGCCTCGGCGAGCCCCTCGGGCGTCACCCCGCCGTCCCGGGCCGCGTCGCGGACCTGGTCGCGGAAGCGGTCGAGCAGCCGCTCCAGCTCCCGGGCCGGGTCGCCGGCCGGGTCGGTCGCCGCCCACGGCGGCAGGTCGGCCGGGGCGGTGACCGGCTCGTCCTTGTCCAGGTCGATCCTGGTCACCGTGACCCGGTCGGCCGGTGCGGCGGGCGCCTCCGCGCCCGGGTGGCCCCAGCGGGCCGCGTCGGCCAGCCCGGCCAGCCCCTTGGTCAGCTCCGAGAGGCCCTCGGCCAGCCCGGTCGGCCAGTCGCCCTTCGCGGCGTGCTCGCGCACCTGCTGCTCGACCCGACGCTTGATCCGCAGGGCCTCCTGCTGCGCCGCGGTGCGGGCCGCCCTGGACTGCTCGCGCAGCCGGCGGGCCTCCTCCTCGGCGGCCTTCGCCTTGGCCTTGGCGGCCTTCTCCTGGTCCTTGGCCCGCTTGGCCTGCTCCTTGGCCTGGCGCTTGAACTGGGCGAACTCGTCCTTGGCACGCTGCCAGGACTCCTTGTCCCCCCAGGGCCCGGCCCACGGGTCCCCGTCCTCGGCGCGGTCCGGCCTGGGGGCCGCCTTCGCGGCGTTCCACAGCTCCTCGCGCAGGTCCTTGGCGCTGTCCCGGACGTCCTCGCGGATCGCCCCGGCGAGCTGCGTCACGGAGTCGTGGATCTCCACCTCAAGCTGGTCCAACTCGGCCTGGCGGCCAGCCAGTTCGGTGCGACCGGCATCGGTGAGCCGGTACACCTTGCGGCCGCCCTCGGTGCTGTGGGCGACCAGGCCCTCCTGCTCCAGCTTGGCGAGCCGGGGGTAGACCGTCCCGGCGGAGGGCGCGTAGAGGCCCTGGAAGCGCTCCTCCAGGAGGCGGATCACCTCGTAGCCGTGCCGCGGGGACTCGTCCAGCAGCTTCAGCAGGTAGAGCCGCAGCCGGCCGTGGCCGAAGACGGGGCTCATCTCACGCCTCCTTGGTGAAGTCGGGTCCGGCGGGCTTGTCGAGGCTCGGGCCGGCCGGCAGCTCGCGGACCACCACCGGCGTCTCGTCCTCCGCGTCCGGGCGGCGCAGCACCGTGACGGCGCCGGAGACGGTCGTCACCGCGAGGCTGCCCTGGCCGTCGCCGAGCTGGCCGGACAGGCGCTTGGCGCCCCAGCTGCCGCTGAGCTTGAGCTGGTCGAAGGTGCTGGAGACGTCGCCGCTGGTGGAGCCGGCGTCGACCCGGGCGTCGGCGAGCGAGGGGAGCCGGACGGCGACCTGGCCGCTGACCGTGGTGACCTTGATGTCGGCCGGGGTGACCACGTCGAGGTCCAGGGTGACCGCACCGGTGACCGAGTTGGCCTGGATCCGCTCGGCCGTGCCGGCGACCACGGTGAGCTGGCCGGAGACGGTGTTCACCTTGAGCTGGCCGCCCACCGACTGGGCGTCCACGTCGCCCGAGACGGTGTTGGCGTCGGTGCGGCCGCTGAGCCCGACGAGCGTGGCGTCGCCGTTGGCGCTCTGCACCGAGACGTGGCCGGCGAAGCCGGAGACGGTGGCGCCGGCCGAGACGGTGCCGACCTTGACCTCGGTGGCGGCCGGGACGGTCAGGGTGACGCCGGCGACGCGCTTGTTCTTGAGCGAGCCGAAGAAGCTCTTGATCGAGGTGGCGGACTTGAGCCAGTCGCCGACCTCTCCCCAGCTGCTGATGTCCTTGTAGGTGACCGTGAGGACGCCGTCGACCAGCGTCACGTGCAGCGGTTCGCCGCGCAGCTCGGTGACCTCCAGGCGGGCCGGGCCGTCGGCCGCCACCACGTTCACGGTGCCGTCGATGACCCGTACGTTGACCGTGCGCACGGCCTCGTCGATGGTGATGCTGTCGGGTCCGTCGACCGTCCACTGGCTCATCTCTGCCGCCTCCCGTTGCGACTCGCGATGTATCGCGTTCTCTGTTGAAGACGATATATCGCGTGGCGGGAAAAGCAAGCGGTTCGGCCCCTGATCCCGGCCCGGACGCGGCCCTGAGGCCACCCCTACGGGACAACGCGAGAGGCCCGGAGGGCAGCAGCCTCCGGGCCTCTCGCGGGCGGTTCACCGCGTCACTCGTCGTCCTCGTCGTCGAGCCGCGCCAGCCAGGTGGCCAGCCGCTCGACCGGGATCTCGAAGTCGGGGTTGAGGTCGACGAACTCGCGCAGGCGCTCGGCCAGCCACTCGAAGGTGACCTCCTCGTCGCCGCGCCGGTTCTCCAGCTCCTCGATGCCTCGGTCGGTGAAGTACACGGTTCGCTCCGGTCGGATGGGGATTGACCTGGTCAGGATAGACCCGGCTGGCCGTTGGCCCGCCAGGTGCTGACGGTCACCTTGGCGGCCCCGGTGCTCGCGTCGGCGACCTCCACGGCGGCGACGGCGATGTTCTGGGTCACCCGGTCGCGGATGCACAGCAGCCGGCCCGCCGGGACGTGGTTGAAGCTGAGGTCGGTGTCCGGGCGGGAGTCGATCGCGCTCGCGCACTGCTCCGGCGTGACGCTGGCCTCGCTGATCACGGCGAAGTCGGAGGTGCTGTCCCCGTAGGCGGAGAAGGCGTCCGCCCGGCCGCCGCAGCACTGCGCCTTGCCGACCCCGAAGCCCCACTTCAGGTTGGTGTCGCGCGGGACGACCTTGCCGGCGTTCAGGTCGATCCGGTACGCGTCGCTGGAGTACTCGGCGCCGGGGATGGCGAGCGAGACCTTGTCGAGCGCCGGGGTGTAGCCGGCGGGCCGGGCGGGCGCCGAGACGGTGGCGCCGGGCGTGCCGGACTTGCCCGTCGGTGCCGGCACCGGGGTGTTCCCGGAGGACGGACCGGTGCCGGAGGCCGGGGCGGTGACGGCGCCCGACGTCGGCAGCGGCGCGGCCGACTGGCTCACCGACTGGACGGCGGCCGGGGTGCCGCCGCTCGACTTGCCGTCGTTCAGCTTCTTCATCAGGAAGACGCCGCCCGCGGTGCCGCCGATCGCCATCACCAGGGCGACGACGAGCAGGGCCTTCCAGGAGACCCCGCCCTTCTTGGCCTTCGGCTCGGGTTTGGCGGGCTCCGGGACGTCGGTGACCACCGGGCCGGGCGGAGGGGTGTCGAAGTTCGGCGGCCCGCTGCGCAGCTGCATGGTGGGCGGCGAGGTGAGCACCGGGGCGGTCGGCGCCTCGGTGGGCGGCTGCGGGCCGCCGTAAGCGCCGACCGGCGGCGGCACGAAGCCGGGCGGGGGGCCCGCAGGCGCCTGGGGCGCGGCCGGCTGGTGCGTCACGGCCGTGGGCGGGTGGGTCGGGCCCGCGGGCGACGGGAGGACGGCCGGCGGCGGGGGAGTGGCGGGCACGGCCGGCACCGGGGTCGGCGGGGTGGCGGGGACGGCCGGGACCGGCGTGGGCGGCGTCTTGGGCAGGTCCGAGCGACGGGTGATCTCGGTGTTGACCTGGCGCGGCAGCCAGTCCTCGCCGAACCGCAGCTGCCCGCCGACCTCCGGGTGGTTGCGGGCGACCTGGATGATCTCGGCCGGCGTCGGCCGGTCCTCCGGGAGCTTCGCCAGGCAGCGCAGGACCAGCTCGCGCAGGTCGGCCGGGACGGCGTCCAGGTCGGGCTCCTCGTGCACGACCCGGTAGAGGACGGCGGTGTCCGGGCCGTCGCCGAACGGCGCCGCGCCGCCGGCCACGTACGCGGCCAGCGCGCCGAGCGCGAACACGTCGGTGGCCGGGGTGACCGGGCGGCCCTGGGCCTGCTCGGGGGACATGAAGGCGGGTGAGCCGATCCGGTAGCCGGTGCCGGTCAGCGCGGTGGCATCGGCGGCCCGGGCGATGCCGAAGTCGATCACCCGCGGGCCGTCCCCGGCGACCAGCACGTTGGCGGGCTTGAGGTCGCGGTGCACCACCTCGACGCTGTGGATGGCCTGCAGCGCCTCGGCGATGCCGCCCATCAGCAGCAGGACGGTGCGCACCGGCAGCGCGCCGTTCTCGCGCACGACCTGCTGGAGGGACGGGCCGGGCACGTACGCGGTGACCAGCCAGGGGGCGTCCGAGTCCAGGCCGCCGGAGTCGATCACCTGCGCGGTGTAGAGCCCGTGGATCCGCTGGGCGTTGCTGACCTCCTGGGCGAAGCGGCGGCGGAACTCGCCGTCCTCGGCGAACTCGGGGCGGACCACCTTGAGGGCGACCGGGCGCCCGCCCGGCGTGTACGAGAGGTAGACCCGGCCCATGCCGCCGGCGCCCAGCCGGGCGAAGAGCCGGTAGCCGCCGACCTCCCGGGGGTCGTCGGGCTGCAGTGGCTGGAAGACCGGCGGGAGCTTGCTGGCATCCCTCGGCGTGTCGGCGGTCATCTGGGTCATCCCCCTGGGAGAGCGGTGAGGTCGCGTCCGACCGGCCCGGGACGCGGAGACGGGCCCCCGGGGCAGCGATCTGGCGAGGCATAACCTATCGATCCGTCAGGAAGGCCGGCACGCCGGTATCCGATTGGTTGCAGAGCTGCGACCTTGACATGGCATCGTGGGGAAACGGTTCTGCGACAAACGAAGCGGCCCCCGCCCTCCCGCAAGGGGAGGACGGGGGCCGGTTGCGTCAGCCTGGCTCAGGGCCTCAGATCGAGTAGACCTCTTCGATCAGGGCCTGCTGCTCGGCGCCGTGGCGCTTGGCCGAGCCGACCGCCGGCGACGAGGCCGCCGGGCGCGCGACGCGACGCAGGCGCGAGCCGTTGGCGCTGCGGCCGATGACGACCTGCAGGTGGTCGACCAGGTTCATCGCGATGAACGGCCAGGAACCCTGGTTGGCCGGCTCCTCCTGCGCCCAGATGAACTGGACGTTGTCGCCGTAGCGGGCCAGCTCCTCCTGGAGCTCGGCCACCGGCAGCGGGTAGAGCCGCTCGACCCGGACGATCGCCGTGTCGGTGACGCCGCGCTCGGTGCGCGCCGCCTCCAGGTCGTAGTAGAACTTGCCGGCGGTGATGACCACCTTGCGCACCTGCGCCGGGTCGACGGTGGAGTCGCCGATGACCGGGCGGAACGAGCCGGACAGGAACTCCTCGGTCGCACTCGCCGCGGCCTTCAAGCGCAGCATCGACTTCGGGGTGAAGACGACGAGCGGCTTGTGGTGCGGGTTGTGCGCCTGCCAGCGCAGCAGGTGGAAGTAGTTCGACGGCAGCGTCGGCATGGCGACCGTCATGTTGTTCTGCGCGCACAGCTGCAGGAAGCGCTCCGGGCGGGCGGACGAGTGGTCCGGGCCCTGGCCCTCGTAGCCGTGCGGCAGGAGCAGGGTGACGCCCGAGTGCTGGCCCCACTTCTGCTCGGCGGAGGCGATGTACTCGTCCACCATGGTCTGCGCGCCGTTGACGAAGTCGCCGAACTGCGCCTCCCACATGACCAGCGCGTTCGGGCGGGTCAGCGAGTAGCCGTACTCGAAGCCCATGGCCGCGTACTCCGACAGCAGGCTGTCGTAGACGGTGTAGCGGGCCTGGTCCTCGGTGAGGTACTGCAGCGGGGTGTAGTCCTCGCCGGTCTTGCGGTCGATCAGGACGGCGTGCCGCTGGCCGAAGGTGCCGCGGCGGCTGTCCTGGCCGGCCAGGCGGACCGGGTGGCCCTCCATGAGCAGCGAGCCGATGGCGAGGGTCTCGCCCATCGCCCAGTCGATGGTGTTGTCCTCGACCGAGGCGGCGCGGCGCTGCAGCTGCGGGAACAGACGCGGGTGGACGGTCAGCCACTCCGGCAGGTTGACCTGCGAGGCGGCGATCCGCTTGACCATCTCCTGCGAGATGCCGGTCTGGATGTTCACCGGGAAGTCGGCGACCGGCTTGCCGGTGGCGCCGGCGGCCGGCGTCTGGGCCGCGTCGCGGACCTCGGCGAAGACCTTCTCCAGCTGGCCCTGGAAGTCCTGGAGCGCCTGCTCCGCCTCTTCCATGGTGATGTCGCCGCGACCGATCAGGCCCTCGGTGTACAGCTTGCGCACCGAGCGCTTCTTGTCGATCAGGTCGTACATCAGCGGCTGGGTGAACGACGGGTTGTCGGCCTCGTTGTGACCGCGGCGGCGGTAGCAGATGAGGTCGATCACCACGTCCTTGTGGAACTCCTGGCGGAACTCGAAGGCGAGCCGCGCGACGCGGACCACGGCCTCCGGGTCGTCGCCGTTCACGTGGAAGATCGGGGCCTCGATCATGCGGGCCACGTCGGTGCAGTACATCGACGAGCGCGAGGACGCCGGGGCGGCGGTGAAGCCGACCTGGTTGTTCACCACGAGGTGGATCGTGCCGCCGGTGCGGTAGCCGCGCAGCTGCGACATGTTCAGCGTCTCCGCGACGACGCCCTGGCCCGCGAAGGCCGCGTCGCCGTGGATCTGGATCGGCAGCACCGGGAAGGTCGTGCCGCCCTGGTCCAGGACGTCCTGCTTGGCGCGGACGATGCCCTCGACGACCGGGTCCACGGCCTCCAGGTGGGAGGGGTTCGCGGCGAGCGAGACCTTGATGGTCTCGCCGTCCAGGCCGGTGAAGGTGCCCTCGGCGCCCAGGTGGTACTTGACGTCGCCGGAGCCGTGCATCGACTTCGGGTCGAGGTTGCCCTCGAACTCGCCGAAGATCTTGCCGTACGGCTTGCCGACGATGTTGGCCAGCACGTTCAGGCGGCCGCGGTGGGCCATGCCGATGACGGCCTCGTCGAGGCGGTGCTCGGCGGCCGCGTCGATGGTGGCGTCCAGCAGCGGGATGAGCGACTCGCCGCCCTCCAGCGAGAAGCGCTTCTGCCCGACGTACTTGGTCTGCAGGAAGGTCTCGAAGGCCTCCGCGGAGTTCAGGCGGCGCAGGATGCGCAGCTGCTCCTCGCGTTCCGGCTTCGTGTACGGCTTCTCCAGGCGCTCCTGCAGCCACTTGCGCTGGTTCGGGTCCTGGATGTGCATGTACTCGATGCCGACGGTGCGGCAGTAGGTGTTGCGCAGCAGGCCGAGGATGTCGCGGAGCTTCATCATCTTCTGGCCGCCGAAGCCGCCGACCGCGAACTCGCGCTCCAGGTCCCACAGGGTGAGGCCGTGCTGGACGACGTCCAGGTCGGGGTGCTTGCGCTGCTTGTACTCCAGCGGGTCGGTGTCGGCCATCAGGTGGCCGCGCACGCGGTACGCGTGGATGAGCTCCATGACGCGGGCGGTCTTGTTGACCTCGTCGTCGTGGGTGGTGGCGACGTCGGTCGCCCAGCGGACCGGCTCGTACGGGATCCGCAGCGACTCGAAGATCTCGTCGTAGAAGCCGTTCTCGCCGAGCAGCAGGCGGTGGATCTCGCGCAGGAACTCGCCGGACGCCGCGCCCTGGATGACGCGGTGGTCGTAGGTCGAGGTCAGCGTCATGATCTTGGAGACGCCCAGGCGGGACAGGGTCTCCGGGGCGGAGCCCTGGAACTCGGCCGGGTACTCCATGGCGCCGACGCCGACGATGGTGCCCTGGTTCTGCATCAGGCGCGGCACGGAGTGCACGGTGCCGATGCCGCCGGGGTTGGTCAGCGAGACCGTGACGCCGGTGAAGTCGTCCATGGTCAGCTTGTTGGCGCGGGCCCGGCGGACGATGTCCTCGTAGGCCTGCCAGAAGCCGAAGAAGTCGAGCGTCTCGGCCTTCTTGATGGCCGCGACGACGAGCTGGCGGTCGCCGTTGGGCTTGACCAGGTCGATGGCCAGGCCCAGGTTGATGTGCTCGGGCTTGACCAGGAAGGCCTTGCCGCCCTCCACCTTGTAGCTGTGGTTCATCCCCGGGTGGGCCTTGATGGCCTGGACCAGGGCGTAGCCGATCAGGTGGGTGAAGGAGACCTTGCCGCCGCGGGCGCGCTGCAGGTGGTTGTTGATGACGATGCGGTTGTCGATCAACAGCTTCGCCGGGACGGCGCGGACCGAGGTCGCGGTCGGCACCTCCAGCGAGGCGTCCATGTTGGTGGCGACGGCCTTCGCCGGGCCGCGCAGCTGGACCAGCTCCGGGCCGGTGGCCTCGGGAGCGGCGGGGGCGGCCGGGGCGGCGGCCTTGGGGGCCGGCGGCGCGGCGGGCGCGGCGGCGAGCGGCGCGGGAGCCGCCACCGGGGCCGGGGCGGCCGGCGCGGCGGGGGCGGGCGCGGCGGCCGGAGCGGCAGCGGGCGCGGGGGCAGCGGCGGGGGTCGGCGTGGGGCCGGCCTGGGTCGCGGCCTGGGTCACTGGGGTCACCTCGGAACCGGGCTTGTAGTCGGCGAAAAAGTCCCACCAGGCTCGGTCGACCGAGTTCGGGTCCTGGAGGTACTGCTGGTAGATCTCATCGACGAGCCACTCATTGGGGCCGAAGCCAGTGGAGCTAGCCGAGCTGTTGGGGGTTTCTTGGGACTGTGGCGACACGGCGGCAACCGCCCTCTTCCGCTTCCTTTTGGGATGTTTGGACAGCGGGGATTAAGGCTACGCCCCTGACCAGTGATCGCGCAGTCCCCGGGGGGCAGGCGTCGTCCAGATCACAGTCCTGACCTGCAGATTGGCCGAAAATGTGCGTTAGAAACGCGCATCTGAGGGGAACTGACCAGGCCGGATCGCCCCCCAAATCGGGATCAAAGCGGACAAAAAGCCGGTCGAATCTTCGAACGATCTTCGTGTACGTCTGTGTCGGATCTGTGACACAAACCCCACTCCGTGCCCGTGGGACCCCCTTCGGGCCCCCTTGGGGGATCACACGAGACGATCATGCGGGGCCGGCCGCCGCGGGTCAGTGCGGACCGGGCAGCCGGACCTCGATCCGGCAGCCGCGCGGCGACTCCGCGACCGCGATCCGCCCGCCGTGCAGGTCCACCGCCCAGCGGGCGATGGCCAGGCCGAGGCCGGTGCCGCCGTCGGAGCCCGGCCCCTGGGCGGTGGCCGTGCCGCTGCGGCTGAACCGCTCGAACACCCGGTTGCGGTCGGCCGGCGGGATGCCGGGCCCTTCGTCCTCGACCTCCAGCACCAGGCCGCCGGGCTCGCCGTCGGGCCGCGCGCGCACCGTCACGGTGCCACCGGGCGGGGAGTGCTTGCAGGCGTTGTCGACCAGGTTGGCGACCACCTGGTGGAGGCGTTCCGGGTCCGCGACGCCGGTCAGGCCGGCCGGGCTGACCTCCAGCGCGAGCCGGACGTCCCCGCGCCGGGAGAAGGCTCCGCCCGCCGTCGCGCCGTCCACGGTGACGCCGCGCAGCACGCCGTCGAGGAACTCGCGCACCTCGAAGGGGCGGGCGTCGAGGTCGACCACGCCGTCGTCGATCTTGGAGAGGTCGAGCAGGTGGGTGACCAGGCGGCCGAGCCGCTCGGTCTGCTCCAGGGCCGCTTCGAGGGTCGCCGGATTGGGCTGCACCACGCCGTCGACCACGTTCTCCAGCACGGCGCGCAGCGCCGCGATGGGCGTGCGCAGCTCGTGCGAGACGTTGGCGACCAGTTCGCGCCGGTGGCGGTCCGCGGCCTCCAGGTCGGCGGCCATCTGGTTGAAGGTGGCGGCCAGTTCGCCGATCTCGTCGCGCGAGCTCACCTCGACCCGGCGGCTGTAGTCGCCGGAGGCCATCGCGCGGGCGGCCGCGGTCATCTCGCGCAGCGGGGCGGTGAGCCCGTGCGCGAGGAACTGCATGAAGAGCAGCGACGCGATCATCGAGAAGATCATGATGATGCGGATCTGCGTCTCGGACTTCATCGCCACGACGACCATGCCGCTGGCGAGGAAGACGGAGACGATCACGAGCAGCGCGAGCTTGCCCTTGATCGACCGGACGGGGTCGAGCGGCCGGATGTCGGCCCAGACCCGGCGGGCGGCGCGGGCGGCGAGGGTCTGCGACCGGGTGCCGGCGGCGTCGCCGTTGCGTTGCTGTGGAAAGGTCATTGGTCCCTGTGGTCCCCCGCATGGGTACGGCGGTTCGGGACACGGGCCCCCCGGAGGCCCGATGCCCGAGGCGCCGCTAGGAGAGCGGGGCCTCCAGCGCGTAGCCGACACCGTGGACGGTGCGGATCCAGCTGGCGCCGATCTTCCGGCGCAGCGCCTTGACGTGGCTGTCGACGGTGCGGGTGCCGGACGCGTCGGTCCAGTCCCACACCTCGGCCAGCAGCTGCTCGCGGGTGAGCACGGCACGCGGCTGGGCGGCCAGGCAGGCGAGCAGGTCGAACTCGGTCGGCGTCAGGTGGACGTCGCCCGAGGCGAGCCGAACCCGGCGCTGCACGTGGTCGATCTCCAGCTCGCCGAAGCGCAGCGAACCGAGCGCGGGCGTGCGGGCGGCCTGCTGGGCGCGCTCGACGCGGCGCAGCAGCACGTTGACCCGGGCGGCCAGTTCGCGCATGGAGAAGGGCTTGGTCATGTAGTCGTCGGCACCGACGCCGAGGCCGACCAGCAGGTCCGTCTCGTCGTCGCGCGCGGTCAGCATCAGCACCGGCACCGGTCGCTGGGCCTGGATCCGGCGGCACACTTCGAGGCCGTCGAATCCGGGCAGCATGATGTCGAGGACGACCAGGTCAGGCTGCCAGGTGTGGAAGCCGTCGACCGCGCCGGGGCCGTCGTGGGCCACGGCGACCTTGAAGCCCTCCGCGCCCAGCCGGGCCGCGATCGACTCCGCGATCGTGGGCTCGTCCTCCACCACCAGCACTCTGCGCTGGCTGCTCACCGTGCCGCCGCTGTTGCTGTTGTCCTGCTGAATTTCTGTCACGGTCACGCCACCGCCCCCAGGGCTGCGGGCCGGCCACCTGTGGGGATGGCGGGGCTCCGCTTCGTAGTCTTGTTCCGTCGTGGACTGTGTGCCGGGTCCGCCGTCCCGTCGCGTGCGCGGATCGGAGGGCGGAGGTCGGCCACCCGCTTCTCCCGCGCACTTCGCAGCGTACGGACAGCGGGTGCCTCCCGGCAGGTGGACCGGACGTTTCCGGCCCGTTGGGCCGGTTCCGGCCCGCTCTCGGACCCACTCACGAGTGGGCACGGGCCGATACCTTACCCGGCGTTTTTTCACTGCGTAACGGTACGTATGCAGTCGAGTTGACGCCAAGTCGCCGGTCAGGGCCGTTACTGACGGGTCAAACGGAAGTAGGTCTGGACCAATGCCGGAATCCGACCGGTCGACCGGTTCACCGGTCTTCACGGGCTTTTCCCAGCTGGTTCTCAGAACCTCGACGTAACGTGATCACGACAACGCCCCGCGGGAGGGATTGCGGGCGCGCGCCGGTACGTTGGTTCCCCGGGCGGGAGCCGGGGACCGGTTGCTGCGGGCGTGGAGCGGAGGCGGCATGGCTGGACTGCGGCGCGGCGGCGGACCGGTGGGACCGCGCCCGGGGCCGTGCCCGCCGTGGGCCGGACCGCCGTACGGGATGCTGCGGCTCGGGCTGCGCACCGGGGTGGCCGAGTGGCTGCTGGCCCGGGTGCCGACGCCCCGGCGCAACCCTTTCGCCCTCGGATATCTCGCCGTGGTGGGCGCCACCACGACCTTTGCCAAACTCGCCGATCCGGATCTCGTCCTGCGGCTGCAGGAGGCCTCCAGTTCGGACGGTCACAATCTTTTGCACCACCCATTGCGGGCGCTGCTGCTCAGTGGTTTCTGGGTGGCGGGCTCGGTGTGGATGCCGTACCTCTGGGGATTCGCCTTCACCGTCGCGCCGCTGGAGCGCCGGGTCGGCTCCCGGCGGGCGGCGGCGGTCTTCGCGATCGGGCACGTGACGGCCACGCTGCTGTCCCAGGCGGTGGTGATCACCGCCGTGGAGACCGGGCGACTTGAGTCCGCGGCGATGGACTACCTGGACATCGGGGTCAGCTACGGCGTGCTGGTCAGTCTCGGCGCGCTCGCCGGGCTGCTCTCCTGGCGCGGGCGGCTGCCGGCGCTGGGCGGCGCGGCGGCGCTGATCGCCGAGCAGATCGTCACCGAGAACGACCTGGTCACCGCGGTGGGCCACCCGGCGGCGGTGCTGACCGGCGTGGCACTGTGGCGCTGGCTGCGCCACGGCCCCCGGCGCGGGGCGCGCCCGCTGCGCGCGGAGGCTCCGGAGGCCGGTCCCGGGCCGGCCGCGGCCGCCGGCGGTGCCCCGGTCTTGGACGTCCGTTAACTCGTTCGGGGGTTTTTGACGACCTTCCCGCCGCCCCCGGCTGCGCTCCTCTTCCGTTCGCTCACGGCGAACAAAGGTCGGGGAACATCCGGCGCCTCCGAAGACTTAGTCAGGTCGACTCAAGTTCGCTGACTGGGGAGAGATCATGGCATCGACGTCCGCACCGCTCACCCTGCCCGTGCTGCCGCTCGACGACGAGGTCGTCCTGCCGGGCATGGTCGTCCCGCTGGACCTGAAGGACACGGAGGTGCGCGCCGCGGTGGAGGCCGCCCGCGCGGCGGCCGGCGGCGCCGACAAGCCTCAGGTCCTCCTGGTCCCCCGGGTGGACGGCTCGTACGCGGCGGTCGGCACGCTGGCCGCGGTCGAGCAGGTCGGCCGGCTGGCCGACGGCGACCCGGCGGCGCTGGTGCGCGCCGTGCGGCGGGTCCGGATCGGGGCCGGCACCACGGGCCCCGGAGCCGCCCTCTGGGTCGAGACCACGCCGTTCCGGGAGTCCTCGGTCGGCATGCCGGTGGCCGGCCGGGCCGCCGAGCTGGTCAAGGAGTACAAGGCGCTGTCCACCCAGTGGCTGCGCAGGCGCGGCGCCTGGCAGATCGTCGACCGGGTGGACCGGATCGAGGGCGTCGGCGAGCTCGCCGACAACATCGGCTACGCGCCCTTCGCCACCGCCGAGCAGAAGCTCAAGGTGCTGCTGGAGGCCGACCAGGTCGCCCGCCTGGAGTACGCGCTGACGCTGCTGCGCGACCACCTCGCCGAGGAGGAGGTCAACGACTCGATCCGCAAGGACGTCGAGGAGGGCGTGGCCAAGCAGCAGAAGGAGTTCCTGCTCCGCCGCCAGCTGGAGGCCGTCCGCAAGGAGCTGGCCGAGCTCAACGGCGACCCGGCCGGAGAGGAGGACGACTACCGCGCCCGCGTCGAGGCGGCCGACCTGCCCGAGAAGGTCCGCGAGGCCGCTCTCAAGGAGGTCGACAAGCTGGAGCGCGCGTCCGAACAGTCCCCCGAGGGCTCGTGGATCCGCACCTGGCTGGACACCGTCCTGGAGCTGCCGTGGAACGAGCGCACCGAGGACGCGTACGACATCACCGGCGCCCGCGCGGTGCTGGACGCCGACCACGCCGGCCTCGGCGACGTGAAGGAGCGCATCGTCGAGTACCTCGCCGTGCGCAAGCGCCGCGCCGAGCAGGGGCTCGGGCTGGTCGGCGGCCGCCGAGGGGGAGCGGTGCTGGCCCTGGTCGGGCCGCCCGGGGTCGGCAAGACCTCGCTCGGCGAGTCGGTGGCCCGCGCGATGGGCCGCAGGTTCGTCCGGGTCGCGCTCGGCGGCGTCCGGGACGAGGCCGAGATCCGCGGTCACCGGCGCACCTACGTCGGCGCGCTGCCCGGCCGCCTGGTGCGGGCGATCAAGGAAGCCGGCTCGATGAACCCGGTCGTCCTGCTCGACGAGATCGACAAGGTCGGCTCCGACTACCGGGGGGACCCGGCCGCCGCGCTGCTGGAGGTGCTGGACCCGGCGCAGAACCACACCTTCCGGGACCACTACCTGGAGGTCGAGCTCGACCTCTCCGACGTCGTCTTCCTCGCCACCGCCAACGTGCTGGAGGCCATCCCCGAGCCGCTGCTCGACCGGATGGAGCTCGTCCGGCTCGACGGCTACACCGAGGACGAGAAGGTCGTCATCGCCCGCGACCACCTGCTCCCGCGCCAGCTGGAGCGGGCCGGGCTCGGCGGCGGGCAGGTCGGCGTCGAGGAGCCGGCGCTGCGCAGGCTCGCCGGGGAGTACACCCGGGAGGCCGGCGTGCGGAACCTGGAGCGTTCGATCGCCCGGGTGCTGCGCAAGGTCGCGGCGCAGGCCGAGCTCGGCGAGCGGGAGCTGCCCGCCGTGATCGGCGCGGACGACCTGCGCGCGCTGATCGGCCGCCCGCACCACGTGCCGGAGGCCGCCCAGGAGCCGGCCGAGCGGCGCACCGCCGTCCCCGGCGTGG
Source organism: Kitasatospora sp. NPDC048722 (assembly GCF_040650235.1). Classification (NCBI taxonomy): domain Bacteria; kingdom Bacillati; phylum Actinomycetota; class Actinomycetes; order Kitasatosporales; family Streptomycetaceae; genus Kitasatospora; species Kitasatospora sp. NPDC048722. The sequence goes on along the minus strand of NZ_JBEZGX010000023.1, from coordinate 9,501 downwards.
CCACCGGCCTCGCGGTCACCGGCGCCGGTGGCGACGTCCTCTACATCGAGGCCTCGCTCGCCGACGCCGAGACGGGCGGCACCGGGCTGACCCTGACCGGGCAGCTGGGCGACGTGATGAAGGAGTCCGCGCACATCGCGCTCTCCTTCCTGCGCTCGCGCGGCGCCGAGCTGGAGCTGCCGGTCACCTCGCTGCGCGACCGCGGCGTGCACCTGCACGTCCCGGCCGGGGCCGTCCCCAAGGACGGGCCGAGCGCCGGCATCACCATGACCACCGCGCTCGCCTCGCTGCTCTCCGGCCGCAAGGTGCGCACGGACGTGGCGATGACGGGCGAGGTGTCGCTGACCGGACGGGTGCTGCCGATCGGCGGGGTGAAGCAGAAGCTGCTCGCCGCCGACCGGGCCGGGGTCACCACGGTGATCATCCCCAAGCGCAACGAGGCCGATCTGGACGACGTCCCGGCCGAGGTGCTGGAGCGGCTCACCGTGCACCCGGTGGCGGACGTCCGCGAGGTGCTCAAGCTGGCCCTGGAGCCGGCCGAGGTGCTCGTCGCCGCTGCCTGACGCGGGATCAGGGCCCGGCCGGAGCGGCACCGCCGCTCCGGCCGGGCCCTGCCCGCAGAGTGGTCTGCCGGGGGACGGCCACCGGCGTCCTGAGGATTTCCGCCGAGTGACGCCGGGGGACGGCGGACCGCGTGCGAAACTGCGAGGATGCCGTCCCCCACTCAGCGCGTCCTGGCCCGGGTGCCGGCGAGGCTGCGTCCCGTCCTGGTGCGCCACCGCAGGCTGGTGAAGTTCCTGCTGGTCGGCGGCGGCTGCTTCGCGCTCACCACGGTGATCAACTTCGAGCTGAAGTTCACCGTCCTGGAGCACAAGCCGGTGGTCGCGCTGACCATCGCGACCGTGATCGCCACCGTCGTCTCCTACGTACTGAACCGCCGCTGGGCCTTCCGGGCCCAGGGGCGGCGGCGCGAGGCGGTGCTGTTCTTCCTGGTCAGCGCGGTGGCGATCGCCGTCAACGACGTGCCGCTGGCGGTCTCGCGGTACGTCCTGGACCTGCGTGAGCCCTACGTGGGCGCGTTCACCCAGGAGGTCGCGGACTTCCTCAGCGGCATGATCGTCGGAACCTTCGTGGCGATGCTCTTCCGCTTCTGGGCGATGCAGCGCTGGGTGTTCACCCACCTCGCCGAGCCCGTCGCCACCGGGACGCAGCCGCCCCTCGAACCCGGTTACGCTGCACACGAGACGTCCCGGGAGGTGCCCGGGGCTCGGTGAGGCCGGGTGACCGCCAGGGAGCGGGGTGGGTGCATGCGTGAGCCGGACGGCGTCCGGAGCGGACCCGCCAGCCAGCAGGGCATGCGCCGGGCCAACCTGGCCTTGGTGCTCGGCGTGATCGCGCGGGCCCCGCGCTCCCGCGCCGAGGTCGCCGCGGAGACCGGACTCACCCGGGCGGCGGTCTCCTCGCTCGCCGAGGAGCTGATCGCCGGCGGCCTGGTCGTCGAGGAGGGCCCGGCCGCGCCGAGCGGCAAGGTCGGCCGCCCCGGCACCGCGCTCGGCCTCAACCCGCACGGGCCCGGCGGCCTCGGCGCCGAGATCGGTGTCGAGCACCTCGGCGCCTGCGTCGTCGACCTGCGCGGCGAGGTCGTCTCCTGGCGCCGTCAGGAGATCCGCAACCGGGGCCGCACGCCCGCCGCCGTCATGGCCGACCTCGCCGAACTGCTGCGCCGCGCCGTCGCCGAGGCGGGCCTGCGCCCGGCCGCGCTCGCGCTCGCCGTGCCCGGACTGGTCGGCACCGCCGGCGGGGTGCTCCAGCGGGCCGCCAACCTCGGCTGGCGGGAGGTGCCGCTCGCCGCCGAGCTGCGCCTGGCCCTGCGCGCGGCCGGCTCGGAGGACCTGGCGGAGCTCGCGATCGACGTGGACAACGAGGCCAATCTGGGCGGGCTCGCCGAACTCTGGCTGGGCGGCGGCCCGGACCACTTCCTGCACGTCTCGGCCGAGGCCGGCGTCGGCGCGGCGATCGTGATCGGCGGTCGGCTGCTGCGCGGCGCACACGGCTACGCGGGCGAGCTCGGCCACGTGCCGGTCCGCCCGGACGGGCCGCGCTGCGCGTGCGGCGCGCACGGCTGCCTGGAGCAGTACGCGGGGGAGACGGCGGTGCTGCGCGCGGCCGGGCTGGAGGGCATCCGCGGCGACTGGGTGGCCCTGCTCGCCGAGCGCGCCGAGGCCGGGGACGAGGAGGTGCGCGACGCGCTGGCCGGGGCGGGGGCGGCGCTCGGCATCGCGGCCTCCGGCGCGGTCAACCTGCTGGACCCGGCCGAGGTGGTGCTGGGCGGCGGCTACGCCCAGCTGGCGCCCTGGCTCCTGCCGTCGATGCGGGCCGAGATGGGCGCCCGGGTGACCGTCCGCCCCTGGTCGGACGACCGGCTCACGGTCTCCCGGCTCGGGCGGCGCGGGCCGCTGCTGGGTGCCGCCGTCGGGGTGGTGCGCGCCGTCGTGGCCGACCCCGGCCGGCTGGCGGGCGCCTGAGACGGCCGTGCCCCCCGGCCGCTGGGGCCGGGGGGCACGGGATCCCTCCGCAAGGAGGTCGGCCACGCGGGGGTTCAGGCCTCCTGGACCAGCTCCCGGCCGCCCGAGCGCGGACCGCGCACGACGGCGAGCAGGGCGACCGCCACGCCGAGGACCGCCCACACGACGAGCACCAGGAGCGGCATCGCCATGTTGGTCGAGTCGAAGTAGGCGATCGACTTGGTCGCGGCGGTGCCGGCGCCGTTCGGGATCCACGAGCCGATCGCGCGCCAGAACGGCGGCATCATCGGTGCCGGGTAGACCCCGCCCGCGCTCGGGTTGCCGAGCACGACGAAGATCAGCACCGCGATGCCGATGCCGATGATGTCGAACAGGCACTGCAGCGCCATGGTGAACGCGCCGACCGTGAACACCACCAGGGCGCCCACCGCCGACAGGCTCAGGATCGAGCCCGGCAGGGCGTCCAGGACCGGACCGGCGATCAGCGTGCCGAAGACGCCGGCCGCGATCGAGTACAGCGCCAGCGCACCGAGCCGGATCAGCAGGCGGTGGACGTTGGCCGGCTTGGAGCCGGCGCTGATGCCGAGGATCGAGGCGACCAGGTAGCCGCCGACGCACCAGCCGATGACCAGGTAGAAGGCGGAGAGGCCGTTGGTGTCGCCCTTGGCCAGCGGGACGACGTCCTCGACCTTGACGGTGCGGCCCTGGCTCTTCTCCAGCGCGGTCGTGATGCTCTCGGCGGCCTTGGCGGCCGAGGTGCCGCGGGCGCCGCCGGTCAGCAGGGTGTCCTCGGTGCCGGCCGGGTTGAAGACCAGCGCGGCGTAGATCTTCTGGTCCTTGATCTGCTGGGTGGCCGTCCCGGCGTCCGGCGACGTGACCGGCTTCACGGCGTCGTTCGGCACCGACTCCAGCGCGCCGACCAGCTTGGGCGCGACCTGCGGCGGGGCGACCACCGCGATCGACAGGTTGTGCGGGGTCGGCTTGTGCAGCGCCCCGACGTACGACGTGATGAAGCCGAGTTGGAGCAGCAGCACGGCGATCACCATCAGCGCTGCGCGCGGGGTGACCGCTCCCTTCAGTTCGGCGACGAAACCCTGCCCCGGGGCGGCCATCCACATCTCCTTGGTATCGGGGGAAACCTGGGGTTTCGGGGGGAAACCCACGTTTCGAGCGAAAACAGATACTACGAGAACAGATACTTCATACCATGAAGTAGTTGGCTTGTCGCACCGCACGCGCCGCGTTCCGGCCACGGCCGCTGCGGGATACTGGCGCGGTGAGTGCGGAGAGTGGCGAGCGGGTGCCGGGCGGGCGAACACTGGACGAGGACGCGCTGCTGGCGGTGGACCGCGAGGTCGCGCTGATGTTCCGGCGCGGTCGGGCGAGGGTCGCCGAGCTGTCCCGCCGGGTGCACCCGGAGCTGGAGGGCATGGCGTACAGCATGCTCGGCTACATCGAGCAGGCCGGGCGGGTGCGGGTGACCGACGTCGGCGTGTACTTCGCGGTCGGCAAGGCCACCGTGAGCCGGCAGATCAGGGCGCTGGAGGAGCTGGGCCTGGTCGCCCGGGTGGCGGACCCGCTGGACCGGCGGGCCGCGTTCGTCTCGCTGACCGAGGACGGGAGGCGGCGCTACCTCGCGGCCAGGGACGTCCGGATGCGGCGGGTCCGCGAGGTGATGGGCGGCTGGTCCCAGGGGGACGTGGTCCGCTTCGCCGAGCTGCTGCACCGTTTCAACGACGTGTTCGGCGAGCCCGCCGGGGAGTGACCGCAGGGGGTCGCGCGGGTGGGGCCGGTCTTTACTTTGCCTTGAAGAAAGTTGCCCTAAGCAACCATTTGCTCGTATGGTTGCCTAAGTCAACGATTTCTAAGGACCGGGATGACCGTGACCACCGAGGCCGCGACCGGCGCAGCCGCCGCCGTCGACGACCGACCCATGACCCACCGACAGGTGATGGAGGCGCTGTCCGGCCTGCTGCTCGGCCTCTTCGTGGCCGTGCTCTCGTCGACCGTCGTCTCCAACGCCCTGCCGCACATCCTCACCGACCTCCACGGCGGCCAGTCCGCCTACACCTGGGTGATCACCGCCGCGCTGCTCACCCTCACCGCCTCCACCCCGATCTGGGGCAAGCTCTCCGACCTCGCCAGCAAGAAGGTGCTGCTGCAGATCGCCCTGCTGATCTACATCGCCACCTCCGCCCTGGCCGGCCTCTCCCAGAACACCGGCGAACTCATCGCCTGCCGCGCCCTCCAGGGCATCGGCGCGGGCGGTGTCGTCGCACTCGGTCAGATCTGCCTGGCCGCGATGGTCCCGCCGCGCGAGCGCGGCCGCTACAGCGGCTACTTCGGCGCGGTGTTCGCCCTCGCCACCATCGGCGGCCCGCTCATCGGCGGCGTCATCGTCGACACCTCGTGGCTCGGCTGGCGCTGGTGCTTCTACGTCGGCATCCCGTTCGCGATCGCCGCGATCCTGGTGGTCCAGCGCACCCTCAAGCTGCCGGTGGTCAAGCGCAAGCCGAAGATCGACTACCTCGGCGCGCTGACCATCACCGGCGCCGTCAGCCTGCTGATGGTCTGGATCACCCTGGCCGGCAAGAACTACGCGTGGCTGTCCTGGCAGACCGCGGCCATGGTCGGCGGCGGCCTGCTGCTGGGCGCGCTCGCCGTCGTCATCGAGCGCCGCGCCGCCGAGCCGATCATCCCGCCGGACCTCTTCCGCTACCGCACCGTCACCCTGGCCGCGCTCGCGAGCGTGCTGGTCGGTGTCGGGATGTACGGCGCGACCACCTTCCTCAGCCAGTACTTCCAACTGGCCCGCGCCAAGTCCCCGACGATGGCCGGCCTGATGACCCTGCCGATGATCCTCGGCCTGGCGCTCTCCTCGACCGTCGCCGGCCGGCTGATCACCAAGTACGGCCGCTGGAAGGCCTACCTGGTCTCCGGCACGGCGCTGCTCGCGATCGGCTTCGGCCTGCTCGGCACCATGCGGACCGACACCAGCTACGGGCTGCTCTCCGTCTACATGGCGATCACCGGCATCGGGCTCGGCCTCACCATGCAGAACCTGGTGCTCGCGGTGCAGAACACGGTGCCCCGCAACGAGCTCGGCGCGGCCAGCTCGGTCGTCACGTTCTTCCGCACCATGGGCGGCGCGATGGGCGTCTCCGCGCTCGGCGCGCTGATGAACAACAAGGTCGGCCACTACCTCGCCGAGAACCTGGCCGCCGCGCACATCCCGGCCGGGCACGCGGCCTCCGGCGGCGGCATCCCGGACCTGCACAAGCTGCCGGCCCCGATCCTGCCGCTGGTGACGGACGCCTTCGGGCACGGCGTCGGCACGGTGTTCCTGTGGGCCGCGCCGTTCGCGCTGGCCTCCTTCGTCACGGTGCTCTTCATCCGGGAGACGGCGCTGCGGACCACGCAGCAGAACTGACGCGTCCGGTACGCGGGCACGGAAACGGGCCGGGAAGTGGGGATCCACTTCCCGGCCCGTTCGCGTGTGCGCGGTCGTGCCTACGGTGCGGCGATCAGCACCAGGCCGTAGGCGACGGCCGCGGCGCAGACGGCGAAGCAGGCGTACGCGCCGGCCAGCACCAGCCGGCCGCCGCCGGCCTGGGCGGTGCCGTCCTCGCGGGCGGTCAGCGCGGCCTCGCGGCGGGACAGGGCCAGGATGCCGAGCGCGAAGACGGTGACCACGGCGACGGTGACGCCGAAGCTGACTCCGGCGGTCTGGGCCAGGGCGTTCCACTTGATGTGCATGGTGTGTGCTCCTCAGCCGGCGGCGCTCAGGCCGCGACCGTGGTCGAGGCGGTGGTGGGGGCGGCGTTCGCCGGGGCGACCGGGGTGACGTCGACCGCGGTGACGTCGACCGGGATGGCGTCGACCGCGGTGACGTCCTCGACCGAGCCGACCTCGTTGACGTTGTCCGCGCTGACCGGCTGGCGGCGGGAGATCAGCCACATGCCGCCCGCGCCGGCGACCAGCGCGGCGCCGACCAGCACCACGCCCCAGGTGCCCTGGCGGACCACCAGGGCCGCACCACCGGCGACCAGGCCGGCGGCCGGCAGGGTCAGGCCCCAGGTGTAGACCATGCGGCGGACCATGCTCCAGCGCAGCTCCGGCTTCGGGCCGCCGAGGCCGGCGCCCATGATGCCGCCGGTGCAGACCTGGGTGGTGGAGAGGCCGAAGCCCATGTGCGACGAGGTGAGGATGACGGTCGCGACCGACGACTCGGAGGCGAAGCCCTGCCGCGGCTGGATGTCCGCCAGGCCCTTGCCCATCGAGCGGATGATCCGCCAGCCGCCCATGTAGGTGCCGAGCGCGATCGCGGCGCCCGCCGAGACGATCACCCAGGTGGGGGGCAGCGCGCCCTTCGGCAGGGCGCCGACCGAGACCAGGGTCAGGGTGATGATGCCCATCGTCTTCTGGGCGTCGTTGGTGCCGTGCGCGAGCGAGATCAGCGAGGAGGAGAAGATCTGGCCGGTCCGGAAGCCCTTGTTCGTGGTGGCCTCGTTGCCGCGGCGGGTGATCAGGTACGCCAGCTTGGTGGCGCCGAAGGAGGCCAGGCCCGCGACGAACGGGGAGGCGACCGCCGGGATGAGGATCTTGGTGATCACGGTGTCGAAGTTGACGCCGTTCATGCCGACGCCGACGATCGTGGCGCCGATCAGGCCGCCGTACAGGGCGTGCGAGGAGCTGGACGGCAGGCCGCGCAGCCAGGTCAGCAGGTTCCACAGGATCGCGCCGACCAGGGCGGCGAAGATGATCTCGGGGTGGATGCCGGTCTTCTCGTTGACGATGCCGCCGGAGATGGTGGTGGCGACCTTCACGGACAGGAACGCGCCCGCGAAGTTGAGGACGGCCGCGATGGTGACCGCGACCTTCGGCCGGAGGGCTCCCGTCGCGATCGCGGTGGCGGACGCGTTCGCGGTGTCGTGGAACCCGTTGGTGAAGTCGAAGGCGAGCGCCGTGATGATCACAACGGCCACCAGGAACGAGATGTGTTCCATACCCAAACAATCGTCGTAGTTGTCGCACGGACGTTGGTGTCGCTCGCGACCGTAGGCAGGTTCGGTGAACGGAAGGTGAACTGAGCCGGGAATTGTGGTTCCGCTGGTGTCCCGGCGATGGCCAGGAGCTTTCGCAGGAGTGACATCGGCCGTGCTGAGCTGGACCTTAGCGAAGAACGCCCCGGTTCGCTCCGGTTTGCTGAGACCTGTCTCACAGGTGAACGGGGTCGTGAAGCGAGAATTCACCTTCCGGTCCTGGCGCGCCCTGTTTCCGGCGGGTAACCCGTGGGAGGATCGCCGGGATCCGGGGAACCCGGGGACGGGCAGGGCGGGGAGGAAGACCCATGGGCGGGGAATCGCGGCGCGGCGAGACGGTGGGCGTACGACCCTGGGTGCGGGCCGCCCTGCGGTGCGGAGCCGTGCTGGCCGCCGCGGCGCTGGCGCTCCCGTTGGCCGCCGGGGCCGCGTACGCCGCACCCGACCCCGGCACGCCCGGCGTGACGGCTCCCACGGCCGCCCCGGGGGACGACCCGCTCGCTGCTGCCAAGGCCACCCTCGGACCGCTGCTCGACCAGCTGCACGCGCTCTACCAGGGCGCAGAGGCCGCCACCGAGCAGTACAACGGCGCGGTCGCCAAGGTCACCGAGCAGCAGGCCGCCCTCACAGACCTGCAGAACCGGCTCGAACGCCAGCAGAAGCAGGTCGACGCCGGCACCGACATCGCCGCGCAGCTCGCCGCCGCCCAGTACCGCAACGGCGCCACCTCCGCCTACGCCGAACTCCTGCTCTCCAAGGACCCGTACGAGGCCGTCACCATCGCCGAGCTGCTCGCCACCGCCAGCCGCTCGCAGTCCGAGTTCCTCGACCGGCTCAAGGCCGACCGCAACGAACTCGCCGGGCTGACCACTCAGACCGCGGACGCCCTCAAGACCTCCCAGGCGCTCGTCGCGCAGCAGGAGGCGGCGAAGGCCAAGGTCGCCACCGACCTCGCCGCCGTCGAGCAGCTGGTCTCCTCGCTCACCGGCGCCCAGCGCACCGAACTGGAGAAGCTGGAGAAGGCCAAGGCCGACGAGGCCCAGCTGGCCTTCCTCGCCAGCGGCGCCCTCGGCCAGGGCGAGCGCACGCCCTCGCTGGCCGGGCGCGCGGCGGTCGCCTTCGCACTGGCCCAGCTCAACAAGCCCTACCTGTGGGGCGGCGTCGGCCCGGACTCGTACGACTGCTCGGGGCTCACCTCGCAGGCCTGGCTGCACGCGGGCAAGCCGATCCCGCGCACCAGCCAGGAGCAGTGGGCCGAGCTCCCGCACGTCGCACTGAACCAGATCAGGCCCGGCGACCTCATCGTGTACTTCCAGGGCGCCACCCACGTCGCGATGTACATCGGCGGCGGGCTGATCGTGCAGGCCCCCCGGCCGGGCGCGGTGATCAAGGTCTCGCCGATCGGTTCGATGCCGATCCTCGGGGCCGTCCGCCCCGACCCGTCCGGCGCGGCCGACGACGCCGGCGGTGCCTGGAAGGTGCCCGCCCTCCCGGCCGGCTGGGACGCCGTCACGCCGATCGCCCCGACCCCGGCCGAGCAGCGGCCGCCGGTGCCGACCCCGGCCCCGGGCACGCCGGCGCCGAACCCGGGGACCCCGTCCACCACGCCCGGCACGCCGTCGACCAATCCGGGGACGCCGTCCGGGACCGGGACGCCGTCGGGTACGGGGTCGCCGTCGGGTACGGGAACGCCGACGCCGGGCGGTACGGGGACTCCGACGCCCACCGGCACCGGCACCGGCACCGCGACGCCGACCCCGTCGGGCACGGGGACTCCGACGCCCACCGGTACCGGGACGCCGACGCCGAGCGGCACGGGCACGCCGGCCGCCTCGACGCCGGGCAGTGCCACCGCGACAGTGCCGCTGATCGGTGGCCTGCTGCCCTGACCCCGTGCGGTGCGAGGAGGCCGCCCCGCGTCACCGGACGCGGGG